>NZ_CP125957.1:3600000-3926666 GCF_030064125.1 Pseudomonas sp. G2-4
CACGCTGCTCGCCCTGACGACAGGCCTGATTGTCGCGGGATGTATTCATGCCATCATCACTCCGCTGCAAATCCATGCGCTGTCCAAGCTGGTACAAAGCATTATCATGAATGCGTCCATCGAGTGGATCACCGAACTCATGGGCAAGGAGTTTTCGTTATTCAATTCCTGGAGGATCGGCCACTTCATCAAATCGGTCGAGCGCGGCATTACTGCTCACGAACAGCTGCTGACTTTCATTGTGACCATTGCGCTTCCCGTACTCTTGGAGTTTATAGTTGTTGGGGCTGCTTTTATTTACATTGGGGGCAGTGAAATTTTTTTGAGCATGACGGCGTTCGGAATTATCTATCTGGCTGTCACCCATAAAATTATCAGATGGCGGAGAAAGCACATCGATGCGGTCAATGAACAGGAAGATGAATTAAGTGCCCACCTCTACAACACCCTTAACGCCGGAAAAATCATAAAACTGGAAAGTGCCATACCTACGGCCCTGCACCCGTTGAACGCGGCGTTCGGAGGCTATGCCAACGCGGCTGTGACTACGGCATCATCTGGCGGCCTGCTGAGCACCGCCAAGATACTGTTCGTAAGCCTTTCCACTGGGGGATTACTCTACTGGGGCGTCGTGGACCAACTGTCGGGTCAGCCCAGTATCAGTGTCGGGCAACTGGTTGCCATTTTTTCAATCGCGGGGAGTTATCTGCTGAGCATTTCAACCTTGACTGAAGGGTATCGTGTTCTTGATCAGTTCCTTGCAGACCAGCGTCAATTTCAGGGTTTGCTATCACTTCCGGATTTCGATTGCAGCAATCGGCTGGCGCGGGTTGATTTCCAGCGGTCCTCAGTCCTGGAGCTCGGACCCTGCGAAGTAGCAGGAACGGGACCGCTGCGCCTGTCGATCAAGCGCTCCCTGGCATTTACTCAAGGGCAGTCAGTGGCCGTTACGGGCCCTAGCGGCGCAGGCAAAACCACTTTTCTGGAAGTGCTCGCCGGGCTTGATGCATCGACGCGAGACCAACTGAGTATCGACTCGGTACCGGTTTCACTTTTGACCGGTCAAGCTCACCTGTACGCCTTGAGGTACTGTCCCCAGCAACCACGGTTCCTGGAAGGCTCTTTTGAACAATCGGTTCTGTTCGGAGGCTGTGCAACGCCGGTGTTGTCTAGGGCCATACGGCAATTAGAACTGGATGAGATCGTGACAACACGGCAGGTCAGCGAAAATGCATCGAATATCTCCGGAGGCGAAGCCAAACGCCTATCGCTGCTGCGCCTGATCAACAAGCCCGGAAAATTCAATATGTTCGACGAGCCAAGCGCATCCATCGAACCCAGGCTGACCACGCCCATCTGGGATCTGTTATTCGACGTTTTTGCCGGGCAGGGGTTGATATGTGTCACCCATGACGTTGACCACCTACATCGGTTTGACCGGGTCATTGTGATGCATGAAGGAGCAATCGTGGACGATGGTCCGTGGCGGGATCTGGTCGACAGGCCAGCAGTCAAGCTGCTGGTGGATGAGATTCGGATGCAGAGCTAGCGAATAGGGTGGTGGATCTGCTGCCGTCATCGCGAGCGGGCTCGCTCCCACATTGGGGCTGTGGCAACACTCAGATCCTGGGCCTGCCGCAGAACCTGTGGGAGCCGAGCTTGCTCGCGATGGCGGCGGTACAGTCAACTAGATGGAGCCTGAACCATCGCTATCGCAAGCAAGCTCGGCTCCCACAGGTTTTGCGGCTTGCCCAGGATTTAAGGAATGCCACAAGTCCCCTGTGGCGAGGGAGCTTGCTCCCGCTCGACTGCGCAGCAGTCGCAGGCCCGGCGAGCGCGGTGCATCTGGGGAACCGCACCGGCTCGGTTTGGGGCTGCTGCGCAGCCCAGCGGGAGCAAGCTCCCTCGCCACGGGGGTTATGTCGGCTGACGGGTTTCGATGTTGTCCAGTGCACGGTTCGCCAGCAGGCTGCCCAGTTCGATCAGTTGCTGAATGCCCAGGAGGAAATGCCGGCGTGAACCGTCCAGGTCGAAAGCCAGGTCATTGACCATGGCATTGGCCGAAGCCAGGGTTTCGCTGAGGTTGGCAAGCAGGCTTTCGGTGTCGATGTCTTTGTTGACGGTGAAAAGTTGGCCGGGGGCAGGTTCTGCTTCGGATTTGTCCGGTTTGGGTTTCAGGTAATGGTCGAGGACCCGGTCGGTGACTTCGTCGTGTTTTTGGGACTTGGTTCTTGGGCGCGGTAAGGTCGGATCGGTGTCCGGGGGATTGGGGGTAGCTTTGAACATAAATGGAATCTCATGTGGGATAGGAGGAACCACCACCTCGCTACCAAACGAGGGTGGCGGCCATACGAAGGTTGGTAGACCGGCCCACATGAACTCCGGCGCGCTCGAGAGCGCCCTACGCATGGCCACCATCAATACAAATGCTGAGATGCACTTGTAACAAGTGACGCTTGCGTCATGTAGAGAGCCGGGCTACCAAACCCGATCGCTGATTCATCAGCGACCCGGAAACGATAGAACCTGCCTCCCAAGCGCACAAGCCGGCGGATTCTGGCGCAGGTGTAGGCAATGGCGCAAGACCACGTAGCCTGTTCCGGGGCACTCCTACATCCATATAAACACCCCTTCATTTTGTGAGTGCTTCGCACTGGAGCGCCAGCCCGGTCAAGCGGGAGCACGCTCCCTCGCCACGGGGTAAGTGCGCCTGTCCGGGTGGTATTCATGGCAAGCAAACCCACCCCCACAATCTTTCCAAGCCGATCACAATTCACACGACCAATCAAAATCCCGTTAGTCGCCACCCCCTGCCATGCATTAAAGTAACGCCCCCAGCCCCGGCGTTATCCGAACGTCCGGGGCCACCCTTTCCAGGAACAGTCACCGATGGAACATCGTGAAGCGCTGCTTGCGCTGCGAACCTTTCTTTCAACGCAGATTCTCGGCCAGGAAAAACTCATCGAGCGCCTGCTCATCGCCCTGCTCGCCGACGGCCACATGCTGGTGGAAGGCGCGCCGGGGCTGGCCAAGACCAAGGCCATCAAGGAGTTGGCCGAAGGGATCGAAGCGCAATTCCATCGCATCCAGTTCACCCCCGACCTGTTGCCCGCCGACATCACCGGCACGGAGATCTATCGCCCGGAAACTGGCAGTTTCGTGTTCCAACAAGGGCCGATCTTCCACAATCTGGTGTTGGCGGACGAAATCAACCGTGCCCCGGCCAAGGTCCAGTCGGCCTTGCTGGAAGCGATGGCCGAGCGGCAGGTCAGCGTCGGGCGCAGCACTTATGAACTGTCGCCGCTGTTTCTGGTGATGGCCACGCAGAACCCGATCGAGCAGGAAGGCACCTACCCGCTGCCCGAAGCGCAGCTCGACCGGTTCCTGATGCACGTCAAAATCGGTTTTCCCGATGCGGCGGTGGAACGCCGTATCCTGCAACAGGCCCGGGGTGAAGCGCTGAACGGCGAAACCAAGCCCGAGCGCCGGGTGAGCCAGCAGGCGATTTTCTCTGCCCGCAAGGAAATCCTCGGGTTGTACATGGCCGATGCCGTGGAGGAATACCTGGTGCAACTGGTCATGGCCACCCGTACACCGGCCAAGTTCGACCCGGAGATGGCCGAGTGGATCGCCTACGGTGCCAGCCCGCGGGGTTCCATCGCCCTGGACCGTTGCGCCCGCGCCCACGCTTGGCTGGCCGGACGCGACTTCGTCAGCCCGGAAGATATCCAGGCGGTGCTGTTCGACGTGCTGCGCCATCGCATCATCCTGTCGTTCGAAGCCGAAGCCGCCGGCATCGACCAGGACCGGGTCGTGCAGCGGATTCTCGACGTCGTCGCTGTCGCTTGAGCATGCGTCATGAATAACCCACTGGCGCCCGCACCGGGCATCCGCGTCAGCCTTGCGGAGCTGATCGAGATGCGCCATCGCGTGCGTGAAGTGCAGTTGTTCTCGACCCCTGGCCAGCGCAGCCCGTTGATCGGCCTGCATCACTCCAAGCTGCGCGGGCGTGGGGTGGATTTCGATCAGGTGCGGGTCTATCAGGCCGGCGACGATGTGCGCACCATCGACTGGCGCGTCACCGCCCGGACCCAGGAGCCCCACACCAAACTCTTTCACGAAGAACGAGAGCGGCCGATCTTCATCATGATCGAGCAGAGCCACCGGCTGTTCTTCGGCTCGGGGCTGGTGTTCAAGTCGGTGCTCGCAGCCCAGGCTGCCAGCCTGATCGGCTGGGCCGCGCTGGGACACAATGACCGGGTCGGCGGGCTGGTGTTCGGCGACAACAGCCATTACGAGGTCAAGCCCCGGCGCAGCAAACAGAGTCTTCTGCAATTGCTCAACCGCCTGGTGCGGGTCAATCAGTCGCTGCACACCGAAGGCGAGCCAGACCGCGACTCGTTCGGCATCGCCCTGCGCCGGGCCCGGGAAGTGCTGCGGCCCGGCAGCCTGGTGATCGTGATTTGCGACGAGCGCGCGCTGTCCGACAGTGCCGAGCAACAACTGAGCCTGCTGTCGCGCCATTGCGACCTGTTGCTGCTGCCGCTTTCGGACCCGCTGGATCACGCCCTGCCCGCCGCCGGCCTGCTGCGCTTCACCCAACGCAGTTCACAGCTGGAGCTCGACACCCTGAATTTCGAACTGCGCCAGGCCTATCGCGCCCAGGCCGAGGCACGCCAGGAACGCTGGGAGATCCTGGCGCAGAAGCTGCGGATCCTGATGATGCCCCTGAGCACCCAAGGCGACATGGTCGAGCAGTTGCGTGAATACCTGAACCCCAAGCGGGCCGGGAAAAGCCGATGAGCAGCCTTGATCAACTGCAGCCGCTGATGGCCCCACCGCCTATCGGCTTCTGGCCTCCCGCGCCGGGGTGGTGGCTGCTGCTGATTTTGATCCCATTGCTGGGCCTGGGCCTGTGGCAGTTGCGCCGGTTCATTCCCATCAAGCGCACCGCCGCCCGCGCCGAACAACCCCTGGACCCGGTGCGCCTGGCCGCCCTGGCCGAACTCGCCCTGCTGCCCAAACCCTACGACGGCGTGCCGGCCGGGGCCTGGCTGCAACAGCTCAACGGCCTGCTCAAGCGCTTGTGCCGCAACCACTACCCCTACAGCCAGAGCCACACCCTCAATGGGCGTAAATGGCTGGCTTTCCTCGATAACCGCTGCCCGGCCGCCGGCCTGACGCGCTGGATGATACTGGTGGAAGGTGCCTACAAACCCGAATGCAAGCTCGATGACAAAGCCATCGCGGGCCTGACCCAAGCGGTCGAAATCTGGATTCGCAAACATGTTTGAATTCGCCTGGCCGTGGGTGTTCGCCCTGTTGCCGCTGCCCTGGCTGATGCGCCTGGTGCTGCCAGCAGCCGACAGCGGCGAACCGGCGCTCAAGGTCAGTTTCCTGGGGGATCTTGAAGGCCTGGTGGGTCGTCGGGCCCGGGCCCATCTGCCGACCTGGCGTCAACAGGCGCCCTTCCTCCTGCTCTGGCTGCTATTGCTGATCGCCGCCGCCCGTCCTCAATGGTTGGGCGAGCCGTTGCCGATTGCCGCCAGCGGTCGTGACCTGCTGGTGGCGGTGGACGTTTCGGGCTCCATGGACTTTCCCGACATGCAGTGGAAGGACGAAGAGGTCAGTCGCCTCGCGCTGGTCCAGCACATGCTCGGGGACTTTCTCGAGGGCCGCGAAGGTGACCGGGTCGGCCTGATCCTGTTTGGCAGCCAGGCCTATCTGCAAGCGCCGCTGACCTTCGACCGGCGCACCGTGCGACGTTGGCTGGACGAAGCACGCATCGGCATCGCCGGCAAGAACACTGCCATCGGCGACGCCATCGGCCTGGCCCTCAAGCGCCTGCGCCAACGCCCGGCCCACAGCCGCGTGCTGATCCTGGTCACCGACGGTGCTAATAACGGTGGCGAAATCGACCCGCTGACCGCCGCGCGGCTGGCCGCCGACGAAGGCGTGAAAATCTACCCGATCGGCATTGGGGCCGACCCGGAACAAAGTGGTACGGCGGGCTTTTTGGGCGTCAACCCGAGCCTGGACCTCGACGAGCCGACGCTCAAGGACATCGCCAACGTCACGGGCGGCCAGTATTTCCGCGCCCAGGATGGTGAGCAACTGCTGGCGATCAAGACCACCCTCGATCAGCTCGAACCGGTGACTCAGCAACCGACCCAAGCCCGCCCTGCCCTGGCGCTTTATCATTGGCCCCTGGCCCTTGCGCTGCTGTTGAGCGTATTGCTGGTGGCGCGGGAACGTTGGCCGGATAACGCGCTGCAACGCCTGTTCAACCGGCCGCTGTTCCAGCCGAGCCAACATGCCGAGTGGCGCCAGCGGCTCAAGCGCCTGCGCTTGCGGAGGCGTCGATGATCGCCCTCTGGCCGCATTGGCTACGCCCCTGGTTTGTCTTGCTGCTGCCGTTGCTGGGCTGGTTGCTCTGGCAACTGTGGCATCGACAGAAACGCGTAGGCCGCTGGCAGATGATCTTGCCGCCAGCCTTTCATGCCGTGCTGCTCAGTGGCGGTAGCGGCCGTGAAAGCCGGCTGCCGTGGATCGCCCTCGGCCTGGGTTGGCTATTGATGGTCCTGGCGTTGCTGGGACCGAGCTGGGCACGGGTCGAACAGACCAGCCAAAAACCTGCCGACCCGTTGGTGGTGGTGCTGGAACTGACCCCGGAGATGCTCGCCACCGACGTTCCGCCCACGCGCCTGGAACAGGCTCGGCGCAAGGTGCTGGACCTGCTGCAAAACCGCAGCGACGCCCAGACCGCGATCATCGTCTATGCCGGCAGTGCCCATACGCTGGTGCCGCTGTCCGACGACCTGTCCACCAGCGCCAACCTGCTCGAAGCCCTCGCACCGTCGATCATGCCGCAAAGCGGCCATCGCGCCGACCTGGCGGTTCACAAGGCCCTGGCCCTGCTGGACCAGGGTGAACTTGGCCACGGCCGGATCCTGCTGATCGGTTCGTCGTTGAACGAGCAGGAACGCCAAGGCATTCGCCAGGCCCTGGACGGTTCCGCCACGCAATGGCTGATGCTGGGCATCGGCACCCGCGAAGGCGCACCGGTGGCCCAAGAGGACGGCAGTTACCTCAAGGATGCCCAGGGCGCAATTCTGCTGCCGCGCCTGGACAGCCCGGGCCTCAAGGCCTTCGCCAATGAGCTGGACGGCCGTTACCGTCCGGCGCGCCTGGACGACAGCGACATGCGTGGCCTGGGCCTGCTGGACGGCCCTCGGCATCTGCGCAGCGACGGTCAGACATTGCGTCTGGACACCTGGGCCGACCAGGGCTACTGGCTGCTCCTGCCGCTGTTGCTGTTGGCCGCTTGCGCCGGACGTCGAGGCTGGCTGTTCTGCCTGCCGCTGCTGTTGATGTTGCCGCAAACCGGCCACGCCTTCGAACTCCAGGACCTGTGGTTGCGCCCCGACCAACAGGGCCAGCACCTGCTCAAGCAGAAACGCCCGGCCGAGGCCGCCGAGCACTTCGAGGACCGCCAATGGCAAGGCGTCGCCCTGTACGAAGCCGGCGACTACAATGAAGCCGCCCGGCGTTTTGCCGAGGGCACCGACGCCCGCGCCCATTACAATCGTGGTAATGCCCTGGCCAGGAGCGGCGAACTGGAAGCCGCGCTGGATGCCTATGAACAGGCCCTGGAATTGCAACCGGACCTGCGCCCCGCCCAAACCAACAAGGCGCTGGTGGAGAGCGTGTTGAAAGAGCAGGCGCCGCCAGCGGAAGAACCAAAGCCTGCCGAAAGCGAGGACGCGAGCCCCGCCGAGCAATCACCGGATGCCGCGCCCCCCACCCAGTCTTCAGAGGCGGGTCAGCCCTCCGCCGAGACCACTGCGACGCCGGACGAGTCCCAGCCGCCCCGTACAGCGCAACCGCCCACGGCCCAGGATGTGCCAGGCAGTGAACTGCCCGATGAGCAGACCACCACCCCGCCGCTGCGTCCCGCCGCTGGCCAGCGTAACGAAGAAGAACAGCGCCAGGCCCTGGAACAATGGCTGCGCCAGATCCCGGATAATCCAGGGGAACTGCTCAGGCGTAAATTCTGGTATGAACAGCAAAGCCATCAGGCCCAGGGAAAAAACCAATGACCCGCTTCACCGTCTACCTCCTCGTCTTGCTGCTCTGGACCTCTGGAACCCAGGCGGCGCAGCTGGCGGCCAGTGTGGACCGCAGCCGCCTGAACTCTGGGGAAACGGTGGAACTGACCCTGGAATCCACTGACGCCACCCTGTTCGGCAAGCCTGACCTGAACCCGCTCCAGGCGCTGTTCGAGGTGCGCGGCACCCGCCAGGTCAACCAACTGACCACCCTCGACGGCGAGAACCGCGCCACCACCCGCTGGATTGTGACCCTGCTGCCGCGCCAAAGCGGCACCGTGGTCATTCCGCCGTTGCAACTGGGCGAAGTGAGCAGCCAGCCGATCACCCTGCAAGTGATCGAAAGCGAAACCCGCAATGCCTCCGGCAATCTGGCGCCGGTGTTCATCGAGGCCAGTCTCGACCAGGCCCAGGTGTATGTGCAGGCCCAAGCGATCCTGACCCTGCGCATCTACCATTCGGTGTCGCTGTACGACGACAGCAGCCTGACGCCGCTGCACATCCCCGACGCCCGCACCGAACAACTCGGGGAATCGCGCACCTATGAAAAGGTCATCAACGACGTGCGCCACGGCGTGATCGAACTGCGTTATGGCATCTATCCGCAGCGCAGCGGCGAACTGACGATCCCGGCCCAGACCTTCAGCGCCACCCTGGTCGAGCCGGTGGCCCGGGACGCAGCGCCTTCGGGGCCCAAGCCCGGCCAGTTGATGCACGTCAGCTCCGAGCAATTGCGGCTGACCGTCAATCCCAAGCCCGCCAGCTACCCGGCCGATGTGCCCTGGCTGCCGGCTCGCAGCCTTTCCCTGAGTGAAAGCTGGAGCCCGGAACCGACCCACAGTCAGGTGGGCGACTCCTTGACTCGCAGCCTGACCCTGGAAGCCGAAGGCCTGGCCAGCTCACAATTACCCCCTCTGCCAGCCACTGAAATCAACGGTCTGCGGCGTTATCCGGACCAACCGGTCCTCAGCAGCCGTAGCAGCGAGCGCGGGCTGGTGGGCAGTCGAGAAGACCGCGAGGCGCTGGTGCCCAATCGCAG
Source organism: Pseudomonas sp. G2-4 (assembly GCF_030064125.1). Classification (NCBI taxonomy): domain Bacteria; kingdom Pseudomonadati; phylum Pseudomonadota; class Gammaproteobacteria; order Pseudomonadales; family Pseudomonadaceae; genus Pseudomonas; species Pseudomonas sp. G2-4. The sequence goes on from NZ_CP125957.1 coordinate 3,609,148, forward strand.
CGGCACCATCGAGCTGCCGCCGGTGGAAGTGGTCTGGTGGAACACCCTGGAAAACCACCTGGACCGCACCAGCCTCCCGGCGCGGACCCTGCAAGTGGCGAACAACCCGAGCCTGATGGTGGATACGCCGGCGGGCACGGCGCAGATCGTGACGACCGTCGACAGCGACATGCTCTGGTACTGGCAACTGAGTACCTTGATCCTGGCCTGCACGACCGTACTGGGCTTCGCCCTGTGGTGGCGCGGCCGCTGGCAGCCGGCCATCCTGCGCTCGACCCAGGCCGGGCCAAGCCCACGCACGCTGTTGGATGATCTCAAACGCACCTGCCTGGCCAACGACCCCCACGCCACCCGCCAGGCCCTGGACGCCTGGGCCCGCCAGCAACCGGAAACCCTGGCCGACATGGCAGCGCGCTTCGTGCCGCTGTCCGACGCCCTCGACGGCCTCAACGGCGCGCTCTACAGCGAAACCGGCCAGCACTGGCAGGGTGAAGACCTGTGGCGGGCGATTCGGGCGATTCCCGCCGCTGACCGCTCTCAGGACCCGCTGGGCGACAGTGGGTTGCCGCCGCTTTATCCGAAGTGATTCCGATAAAGATCGGCAACACATCAAAGTGCGTCTAAATGTTGAGGGTGAGCTCGGCGTCCAGATGGATGGCCTGTAAAAAAGTGCTGTCGTGAGAAACCACGATCAATGCCCCTTGATACTGATTAAGCATTTGCTCCAGCGCGATGCGACTGGGCAAGTCCAGATGGTTGTCCGGCTCGTCCAGTAACAGCAGTTGTGGCGGGCACTGTGAATACAACTGTGCTGCAAGTGCTATTTTCAAGCGTTCGCCACCACTCAACTGACAGGTCTTGAGCATCGCACGATCCGCATCGATACCCATCTGCGCCAACCGGGTTCGCGCCTCGGCCTCGGGCAACTGCCGATTGCTCTCGTATAGCCATTGCACGGCTGTGCGATCGGGGTACTGCAATCCGGCGTGTTGATCCAGCCACCCGACATGGCAACTGCGTATCAGCTCGCCTTCCCGCACCGGCAGTTGACCGGCGATGACCCGCAGCAAGGTTGATTTTCCGCTACCGTTGGCGCCCAGAATGGCCAGACGCATAGGCCCCGTCAGCGTCAGATTGACAGGCGTAGTGGAACCGAACGGCAACACGATTTCGTTGAGCTGCACTATCAACTTGCCGTTGGGCACGGTGCTTTCCGGGGACAGCATCATGCGCTGAATCTCCGGCGCACACCGCGCACGGGCCTCGACAATGCGTTGTTGCTGCTGCTCACGGGCCACCTGTTGATTAAGGCGTAGTTTCCCCTGACTGTTTTCACTGCGCTCTTTCTGGGCGTTGGTGATCAGCTTGGTCTGATTGCCGTCACGAGCCTGACGATCACCGCGGGCATTACGCCGCTGCTGACGCTCCATCTGCACGGCCATCTCACGTTGCTCACGCTTGGCCTGCGCTCGTTCCCCTTGCAATGTCGACTGAAACGCCAGCTGCTCCTGTTCGCGTGCCGCTGCATACTGACTGTAATTACCGCCATAAACCGCCAGCCCCAAGGGCGAAAGCTCGACAATTTCGCTTACGTGCTCCAGAAGGCCACGGTCGTGGCTGATCAACACCAGGCCGTTGGGCCAGCGATCGATCTGCTGCGCGAGCTTGTGCTGCTGATCAATATCCAAGTGGTTGCTGGGCTCATCCAGAACGAGCCACTCGGCCCTGGATAACCAAGCCCCCAGCAACGCCACCCGTTGCCGTTCGCCACCACTGAGTGCGTCGGTGCGCGAGTCCGCATTCAAGTGGCCCAACCCAATCTGCTGCAGCTGCGCCTCAAGGCGTGTGGCGCAATCCCATTGGTCAACCGCCAGCGAATGGTCATCATCGTCGACGCTACCTTGGGCAATGCGCTCCAGCGCGGCCAGAATGTGTTCGACACCGGCCAGCGCGGCAACACTGGGGTAACGTTCAGGTTCGAGTAACTGCGCCACGGCGTAAACCCGTCCTTCTCGACGAACGGTGCCGCTGGTGGGCAACTGCTCCCCCGCCAGGAGCCGGCCGAGCAAGGACTTGCCACAGCCATTGGCGCCGACGATTCCCGTGGCCCTGGTACTAAAGGTGTGATTCAAGTGATCGAACAGCACGCGCCCGTCGGGCAGGTTGAACGACACTTGATCAAGTTGAAGTAACCGTTGAGTCATGACGCTTCCTTAGACAATCGGCGCGATGGGTCCTGAATCGCTCCCTGGTGTTGCGCAACAGCACTCGGCGGATGCTTACGGAGAGTAGGCGGGGCATCATAGCCCAGCAATATCGCGCCCAGGCTGCCCAACTACCGCATATCGGTACGTCACAACATGCGCCACTCGACGCGCTCCTCATCGACGGTATAGGTGTCTGGAAGCAGGAAACGCATTCGGTGACGTTCCACCTGTTGCATGGGCATGATCTCGCCCTTCTCGAAGCGACGGTGGCCGCCTGCTACCCGACCTCTAAAACAATGGGCCTTCCAATAGCCGGTATTGATAGGCCTTAGCGCCCTGGCTGCTATCCGTCAATGAGGCGTGAGTTATTCTGATGCACTCCCGTTACGTCTGCCGTCGCAAGATGGAATAAAATCTGATCCGTTCGGCATAGGACTGTACTGAATGAATTGTCTAGAACCGTCAGCGCTCTCGCTTATACAAAATGCCGCGCTGTATGTATCTGTTGGGTTGTATGCGCTACTCAATCCAAACACATAGGTATGATTGACCTTCAGGATTAAAGACCTACCTTTAATATTGTAATTACCCAAACCATAACCCTCGGGAATTACATCGTATACAATACAATCGCCGGACTTTAACTCTAACGGCTTGAAACCCGACCTTAAATAAACTCCCCAAGAGCTGGGATTTAGCTCATAGCTTTCTGATAACGATATCCAACCGACAGGAAACCCTTGCTCTGTCTTATCGGGCAAACAAATTGCTGGTTTATTATCAATAGATACAATCGTCCCAGCGCCCGTGCGCCCAAACGATGTTGCATGAACGTCCTCCAAGGCGATACACAATGAGCAGAGCAGAAAACCGACTGAAAATTTCATATTTGTGTCTCAATTTGGGAGATGTTTTTTATTGGCCGGATCTTCCAATACCCCTTTAACCGTTAAAGCAAGGAGTTCTGGGCTTTTACCAAGGTTACTTGAGTTCCAGACCCTTCGCGGGTTACGAAGGACACAAATAAGATAGTAGTCAGAAATGATTTCACCTTGCTGCTCCATATTGTATATCGGATAAAATCCCGCTTTCTGTCAGGGTATATCTGTAGGCTTCCTCTCCGCGACGGGTTACCGTCAGTCCGGCTTTCTTGACAGGACAACCAAGTTGATATTGCCAAACATGGGTCATTTCGTGCATGAATAGCGCTTTGTCCCTATCGTCTCGTGTATCAGAAAAATCATCCTTGTAGTACGCAGTACTTGCCGGAAAATACATCTCCCCATTAGGCGTAACAGCCGTATTCTGAAACCCGAAAAACAACCACCACCCACCGTGATGAACCTTAACTTTGCTGTAATTTATTGAATCTTTGAATACAGTTCTTGCCATGGTGATTTCACCCAGTGTCAATGCGCGCGCCTTACCTTTTGGCAACGGAACGTTCTGCACGGAAGTACCCACATTTGTATCGTTGGTGGTGATGGTCATTGCGTCCAGGTCAATCTCCAGAGGTGCCTGGGCGCTCTGCGCAGCGCAACAGAATGGTTTCACGCCTTCTGACGGAAATAATGTCAATCGTTTGATTTGAGTCGGCTTCTGGGTCACGAGGCGCTGTGTATAACCCTGCTCATCAGTCACCCCATCGAGAATGCTGTCGTCAGCCAAAGTCGCCGCATACTTCAAGCTGCCTGCCAACTCCCCGTTAGGGCTGATCAAACGAAGTTGTTCGTCATAGACCGCATCCGGTAGCTCAATCTTCAAATTCCCCGGCACCAGGGTATTAACACTCATGGTCCGACCATCCCTGTCAGTCACCCCACTGAACACCTCGCCCTGTTGCGTCGTGACGCGGTAGCGGGTAAAGGGCATCGGTGCCCGGGCCTCGTCTTTGAGCGAATAGCCAGCGGCATAACCGGCGGGTAATGGTGATGTCGGCGTATTCAGACGGGCACCACTGATCTTTTCCACATGGGGCGCTTTCAGGTAAATATTGCCCGGCGCGCCCAGTTCGATCTCGCCATCCTTCAGGCGGATGTAGGCACCGCCGCAATTGAGCACCAGTTCTTGCGGTGCGCTGATTTCTACCCGCCCCTGCAAGCTTTCAATCTTGATGTCGGTCTTCGCCAGGGCGTGGAGATGGCTTTTTTGGGCGTGCAATTCGACTGTGCCTTCGGCAGCCTTGAGCTGTAGGGCTGCCTCTTTGGCGAACACACTGATGCCGCCTTGCGCGGTGGCGGTGATGTCATGTCCAGCACTGATATCGGCGTTGTGCGCAGCCGTGATGCCAACGCTTTCAGCCCCCGAGGCCAGGCATACGGCTTCGGGGCTGACCATGCCGATTCCGCCCGGGGCATGGACCAGTACGCCAGGTTGCGTCAAGCCGTTGAGTGCCCGGCCAAGGCGTTGCTGGCTGGCGGTACACTGGGTGTCGCTTTAGCGCTGCGGGCGGCATTGGCCAGGGAGCGCGCCAGGGCCAACGCACTTTCCAGTTGCGCGATGGCAGCACTCATATCGAGTTGCCCGCCCAAGGCCTTGGCCTGCTCATCCGCACTGATAAACAGCCCCTTGCCCCCCCGAATCGCCCCCCAACCATCGGTGCGCAACTCAAACCCTTCCCCGCGTTTTTTCTTCTGCGCATCCACCAGATGCCCCAGGTTCAGCTGGCTCTTGCCCCCATGCTCGGTACTGAGCTTGACGTGCTCCTTCCCCCGCGTGTCGTCCATGCGCAGTTTGTTGTTGGCCGGGGTGCGCAGGACGTTGCGTTTTTCGTTGCGTGCGGTGACCAGGTCGGGATGTTCATTGTCGTGCAGGGCGTGGGCGATGTAGGGGCGGTCCGGGTCGCCTTGTTCGAAGGCCACCGCCACTTCGGTGCCGGCCAGCAGCGGGAAATGCAGGCCGTGGGTGTCGCCGGCGTAGGGTCGGGCCAGGCGCAGCCAGAGGCTTTCCTGGCCGAGTTTCCAGGTGTCGCGGTCGAACAGGAAGTGCACCCGGTAGCGGCCTTCAAAGTCGAGGTCGGCGTACGGGGCGTTGGCTTCCGGGTGGCTGACGCGGGCCGGTACGGTGCCGGCGATTTGCGGTTTGGGCAGCACCGGTGGACGGAAGCACACGGTTTCCGAATAGGGGATGGCCTCGAACGTGGCGATGAAGCTGCTGTCGCGGGCCGCTTCGGTGCGCAGTTGGACGATCACCGCGCCAGGGCTGAACGCTTCGGGCGCGCCGCCGGAAATGTGCAGTACCTGGCCCGGCGCCAGGGTTGCGCTGCTGGTGGTGCCGCTGAGGCGGGTCTGGTCGTTGAGGTAGCGTTCGTGGCGCAGGCGCGCGTAGAAAAAGCCGCTTTCGCTGAGCAGGTCTTCGTCCTGCTCATAGCGGTCGCCCAGCACCCGGTAGGGTTCGGCGTAGTGATAGGCCTCGCCGTAGGTGCCCTTGGCGCGCCGGGTCTGGTCGACTTCGCCGTCGAGGAAGGCGTAGCTGTCCCCATAGTGGTAGGCACGAAAGTGCACGTTGCGCTCCACCACCTGATGGGAAGTCTGCAGTTGCCAGACCGCATCCTGCCCGCTGCTGACCAGCCCGGACTGCGGGCGACACGGCAGCTTGATGCCGCGCTGGTAATGCCGCTGGTCGTCGTGGAATTCCACCACGTCGATGCTCAGGCGATCGTCGCTGGTGAAGCGATACCAGATGCCGACTTCGGCCAACAGCCGGTCGATGAAGGCCAGGTCGCTTTCATCGTATTGCATGACCTGCTCGCGCCGGGGGTAGTCGCGCACCAGGTTGAAGAAAAAGTCCTGGCCTTCGAGGTCGTGGCGGCTGCGCAGGATGTGCTCGACGATCTGCGGCACCGACTGGTGCTGGTAGACACGAAACTGCTTGCCGCGGGCGAGCCGTGCCAGGCGCGGCTGCAAGGTGATTTCGTAGCGGGCTTCGTCGCGGGAGCCGGACAGGCGCTTGAACCCTGTGACCACGCCATGGAAGGTGCGCAGCGGCTTGATCACCGGCGGGGTAAAACCCTTGGGCGTTGGCGGTGGCGGCACGGCGTAGAGGCTGAAATCCGCTTGCCGGTTGAGCAGGTCGGTGGCAGCCAGGTCGCTCGGTGCAGGTGAACTCCACGCGATAGGTGAACGGCCGGCTCAGGTGTTCTTCACCCGCGAAGGCGAGGACGTCGAGCTGGGCAGCGAGTCGGCGTACGTGCAGGGTGTGGCGGCTGTGGTCGAAGAAGGTGCGTACGGCGGTGTTCATTGCGCGGTCTCCATGGCGGCGGTTTTCGCCATGTCCGAAGCACCGATAATTCGCAGGTAATACCCTCCTCTTTCTGCGCTGATGCCTGGACAGAGGGTGGGTCGTTGCCGTCGCTCTGCTTTCTGTCAATTTCGGCTGCACAGGCTAAGCGCAAGACCTGAAGCTCGACACCCTTGATCGGCTGCCTGCCAACCGGAAAAGAAGAAACTTACGAAGAGATACGAGAATCTCCTACAGACTGACCTTACGCGACATACATGCTCATAATAACTATTCGTACTTATGTAATCCCACTGGGCTGCGCAGCGCGCCCCTTTTTTGCGATTGCTGCGCAATCGAGCGGGAGCAAGCTCCCTCGCCACAGGGTCGTGTTCACAGAGGTCAAACGAAGTTGAGCAGGTCCTCCCCGCCGTTTCCCAGTAAACTCTGCTTCTTTTTTAGCCGCCCCTCTTCACGCGGCCACCATCTGTTTCCTGGAGTTCACCTTGCGTCTGTTTCACACCTCCGACTGGCATCTGGGCCAAAACCTCCACGGCCAGGAACGCGACTTCGAACACGCCTGTTTCCTCGACTGGCTGCTGCGCCAGCTCACCAACGAAAAACCCGATGTGCTGCTGATCGCCGGCGATATCTTCGACACCGTGAACCCGCCGGTCAAAGCCCAGGAGCGGCTGTACGACTTCATCGTCAGCGCCCATGAACAAAACGCCAACCTGACCATCGTGATGATCGCCGGTAACCACGATTCCGGCTCGCGCATCGAACTGCCGGCGCCGCTGATGCGGCGCTTGCGCACCCATGCCCTGGGCCGGGTGTTGTGGCTGGACGACGGCCAATTGGACGTCGAGCGCCTGTTGCTGCCGTTGCCCGACGCCAAGGGCAAGGTCAAGGCCTGGTGCCTGGCCCTGCCGTTCCTGCGGCCCGCCGAAGTCACCGGCGCGCAGTTGGGTGATGACTACCTGCGGGGCATCGGCCAAGTGCATGAATGGCTGATCGCCGCCGCCAACGGCAAGCGCAAGAAAGGCCAGGCGTTGATCGCCATCAGCCATGCGCACATGGCCGGCGGTTCGGTGTCCGAGGATTCCGAGCGCAGCCTGATCATCGGCAACGCCGAAGCGCTGCCCGCCAGCCTGTTCGGTCCGAGCATCAGCTATGTCGCCCTCGGCCACTTGCACAAGCCGCAGAAGGTCAACGGTGAAGAACGCATCCGCTACAGCGGCTCGCCGATTCCACTGTCGTTCTCGGAGATTGGCTATCAGCACCAGATTCTCGACGTCACCCTGGACGGCGAAACCCTGGTCAAGGTCGAGCCACGGCTGATTCCCCGTGCCGTCAACCTGCAACGCCTGGGCCCTGCGCCGCTGGCCGAGATCCTGGTGCAACTCAAGGAGCTGCCCGACATCGACCTGCTGGCCGATGTCCAGCGTCAGCCCTGGCTGGAGGTGCGGGTGCGCCTCGACGAGCCACAGCCAGACCTGCGTCATCAGGTGGAAACCGCGCTGCAAGGCAAAGCCGTGCGGCTGGTGCGGATCGCCGCCGAGTACGCCGGCAACGGTGGCAGCGGCAGCGCCGATGACGGCGCCGCGCTGATCGAGTTGGACCAACTCAGCCCCCAGGAACTGTTCAGCCGCGCGTGGCAGGACACCTACGGCAACGACGTGGACGAACAGACCCTCAAGGATTTCGCCGTGCTGTTGCAAGACGTGCAGATGGAGAGCGAACAGCCATGAAGATCCTCGCCATCCGCCTCAAGAACCTCGCCTCCCTGGCCGGCCCTTTCGAAATCGATTTCACCGCCGAACCCTTGGCCAGCGCTGGCTTGTTCGCCATCACCGGCCCCACGGGTGCCGGCAAGAGTACGCTGCTCGACGCCCTGTGCCTGGCGCTGTTCGGTGCCGTGCCGCGCCTCAACAACACCGGGCGCGATGCCAAGGTGCCGGACGCCGACGGCGACATTGCCACCGGCGATCCGCGCACGCTGTTGCGCCGGGGTACGGGCGACGGTTATGCCGAAGTGGATTTTCGCGGCATCGACGGACGCCGCTATCGGGCCCGCTGGGAAGCCAATCGTGCCCGGGAAAAGGCCGGTGGCAAGTTGCAAGCCAGTCGCCAGAGCCTGCGGGACCTGGACAACGATCAACTGCTGGCGAGCCAGAAAGGCGAATACAAGACCCAGCTCGAAGCGGCCTTGGGCCTGAACTTCGAACAGTTCACTCGGGCCGTGCTGCTGGCCCAGAGCGAGTTCAGTGCGTTCCTCAAGGCCGATGACAACGAGCGCAGCGAACTGCTGGAAAAACTCACCGACACCGCCCTGTACACCCGCCTCGGTCGCCGGGCCTTCGACAAGGCCAAGCTCGCCAAAGAAACCCACAAGCAGTTACAGGACCAGGCCACCGGCGTCACCCCGCTGGCCCCCGAGGCCCGGGCCGAGCTGGACCAGCGTTTCAACGAAGCCCAGCAGCAACTCAAGGCCCAACAAGCCCAACTCAAGCAGCTGGAACAGCAACACATCTGGCTCAAGGACCTGCGCCAGTTGCAGGACGAACAGAGCAGCGCCGCCGAGCAACTGCAACAGGCCCAAACCGATTGGACCGTGCTGGCAGATGAGCGCCTGAAACTGGCTCGCCTGGAACAACTGGCGCCCCAGCGGCATCAGTTCATTCGCCAGACGGAGCTGAACCGGCAGCTCGAGCCCCTGGCGGTGCAGATCCAGCAACTCACCCAGCAGCAGATCGACCTGCATGCACAGCAGGCCGAGCTGGAAAAGGCTCTGGAGAACGCGCATCAGGCGTTGGCCACCGCCAGGCAGCAAAGCACCGACACTGCGCCGTTGCTGCGCCAGGCCTTCGACGAGCAGAGCACCCTCGCCCGTCTGGCCCAGGACACGAGCCTCAGCGCCGAACGCCAGGAACAGGCACAACAGGCGTGTACCGAAGGCCAGCGCACGATCGACAGCTTGCTTGAACAGCAAAAGCAGGTGGCCGAGCGCTTGCAGCGCATCGCTGGCGAGCTTGAACAAAGCAGCCACCTTGCGCCACTGAGCGACGCCTGGAACGCCTATCGCGACCGACTTCAACAGTTGATGCTGATCGGCAATCGCCTGAACAAGGGCCAGGCCGAACTCGCCACGTTGGAGCACAGCGCCGCCCGCGCCGCCGAGGACCTGGCGACCCGCCGGCAAGACCTCGAAGTGCTCTACAAAGAAGCCGGCGCCGAACCAGCGGCGGTGGCCGAACAGATCCAACTGCTCGGCAACCTTCTGCAAGACAACCGCAAGCAACTGCGAGCCTTCGAAGAGCTGACGCGGCTCTGGGCCAGCCAGCAAGAACTGGACACACGCGGCGCCGAGCTGGAACAGCGCCAACAGATGGCGTTGCAGGAACGTGACCGGCTGGTGCGCGAAGGCGGTGAAGCGAAGGCCGAACTGACGATTGCCGAACAGACCCTGACGGTCACCCGTGAACTGCTGGAACGCCAGCGCCTGGCCCGCAGCGAAAGCGTCGAGCAACTGCGCGCGCAATTGCAGGACGAGCAGCCCTGCCCGGTGTGTGGCAGTGTCGAGCATCCTTATCATCAGCCCGAAGCGCTGCTGCAAAGCCTCGGGCGTCACGATGAAAACGAAGAGGCCAACGCCCGCAAAACGGTCGAGCAGCTCAATGAAAAAGTCATCGACCTGCGCGCGCAATACAGCGGTGTCATCGCCCAGCTCAAGGAACTCAAACAGCAACAGGAACACCTCGCCAGCCAGCAACAGGGTCTGGCCCCCAGCCTTGAAGCTCACCCACTGTCGGCGCAACTGCTGGCCCAGGATTCGAGCAAGCGCGATGCCTGGCTGGCCCAGCAGAACAGCCAACTGCACCAGCACATCAGCCAGGACGAACAACGGCAAACCGCCCTGCTGACCCTGCAACAAGATGCCGTGCGCCTCTCCCAGCAACTGCGTGATGCCGAAACGGCAAGCCAGCAGGCATCACAGCAGCTGAGCAACCAGCAGCAGGAACTGGCCCGAGATCGCCAACGCCTGGACGATGAATTGAGTCACTTCAGCGCGCTGTTGCCGGCCGATACCTTGCAGGCCCTACGCACCGAGCCCGCCGTAACGTTCATGCAGCTTGACCAACAGATCGCCCAGCGCCTGGAACAAGTGGAACAGCAGCGCGACGAACTCAGCGAACAGCTCAAGCGCCAGCAAACCCTGGAGAAAGAGCAGGACCGCCAGCAGACTCGCGTTCAGCAATTGGAATCGGCGCGACAGCAATTCAGTGCCCTGACCGGGCAACAGCAGGCCTGTCAGCAAACACTCACGCAGCGGCTGGGCGCACACACCAGCGCCGAACAGTGGCAGCAACAAATTGACCAGGCCCTGGAACAGGCTCGCCAAGCCGAGGCGACAGCCAATCAACAACTGCAGGAACTGCGTAACAACCTGGTGCAACGGGCCGCCGAACTCAAGGCCAGGCAGGAACAAGCCCAATCATTGAGCGCAGAGCACCAGGCGCTGGCTGCTGGCATCGCACAATGGCGCGCTTCCCACCCGGAACTGGGAGATGCTGCGCTTGAAGCCTTGCTCAGCCTGGATGAGCAGCACGTCAACCAGTTGCGCCAGCGCCTGCTCAACAGCGAAAAAGCCATCGAACAGGCCCGCGTGCTGCTGACCGAACGCGAGCAACGTCTGCAAAATCATAAGGCCCAGCACAACGGCAACCTGCTGCCGGAGCAATTGGCCGATGCCCTCACCGAACTGCAAACGCAATTCGCCGCCAGCGAACAACGCTGTGCCGAGCTGCGCGCCGAACAGGCCGAGGACCAGCGCCGGCAGAACGCTAACCAGGCCCTGGCCCAGCAGATTGAACAGGCCTATGTCGAATACCAGCGTTGGGCGCGGCTGGATGCGCTGATCGGTTCAGCCACCGGCGACCGTTTCCGCAAACTGGCCCAGGCCTACAACCTCGACTTGCTGGTGCACCACGCCAACGTCCAGTTGCGCCAGTTGGTGCGTCGCTACCGGCTCAAGCGCGGCGGCAGCATGCTCGGGCTGCTGGTGATGGACACGGAGATGGGCGATGAATTGCGCTCGGTGCATTCGTTGTCCGGCGGCGAAACCTTCCTGGTCTCCCTCGCTTTGGCGCTGGGCCTGGCCTCGATGGCGTCCAGCACGCTGAAAATCGAGTCGCTGTTCATCGACGAAGGGTTTGGCAGCCTTGATCCCGAGTCCCTGCAACTGGCGATGGACGCCCTCGACGGGTTGCAGGCCCAGGGCCGCAAGGTCGCGGTGATTTCCCACGTGCAGGAAATGCACGAGCGGATCCCGGTGCAGATCCAGGTCCGACGCCAGGGCAATGGGTTGAGCACTGTGGAGGTGAAATGAGCCGCGCCACGCTCTATTCCTTCCGCCGCTGTCCCTACGCGATGCGAGCGCGCATGGCGTTGCGCTACAGCGCTGTCGAGTTGGACATTGTCGAAGTCAGCCTGAAGGCCAAGCCCGCCGAGATGCTCGCGTTGTCCAGCAAGGGTACGGTACCGGTGCTGCAGGTTGAGGGCCGGGTGATCGATGAAAGCCTGGAAATCATGACGTGGGCCTTGGCCCGGCATGATCCGCAAGACTGGCGGCTGCTGGATGATTCTGTGGGCCAAGCGTTGACGGCGGCGTTGATCGAGGAGAACGACCATCGGTTCAAGCTTCACCTGAATCGCTACAAGTACCCCGAGCGCTATCCTGAACAGCCGATGGAGCATTATCGGGCCGAGGGCGAGGTGTTCCTGGGCAGGCTGGAAACGTTACTTCAAGCGCGGCCATTCCTGGTGGCGGATCGCCTGAGCCTCGCCGATGTGGCGCTGATGCCATTCGTGCGGCAGTTTGCCCATGTCGACCGCGAGTGGTTCGCCCAGGCGCCCTACCCACATTTGCAACAGTGGTTGCAGCGGCTCCTGGAGTCCGAGCTGTTCGTGGCGATTATGGCCAAGTAACCATTTGAGATGAGAACACTTTTGTGGCGAGGGAGCTTGCCCCCGCTGGGCTGCGTAGCGGCCCCCTGAATTTGCGATTGCTGCGCAATCGAGCGGGAGCAAGCTCCCTCGCCACAAGAGCACTCCTAGCGAGCCAGGAGTATCAGTCGCTAAGCAAACTCAACAATCGCTCACGAGCCGCTTCCAACTCACCGGAGTCCGGCTGGGCGGCTGAAACAATCGGAGTGGAGTAGAGAAACAGCAACATCACTGCCAGACGCATTGCCATGGTGTCGATCCTTGTCCGCAAAGGAGTCAATTTGTCAGCGTCAAATTTAACCACATGGCCATATGATATTACAGCAGGGATTTATCGAATCGCAGAAATTCGAACACAAGGATCACCCAACATCCTCCAAAACTGACGAAGCCTGCGATCTTTTCTCTCCTGGAAGATGAAAAGATCGCAGGCTTCGGCCGTCGTGCGGGATTTCAGTGTTGGGTCTTGTGATCCAGCGCCGCATAGAAGTTAGCGCTTTGTTGCAGGTATTTCTCGGTGTAGCTCTGGGTACGATTTTTCTTGTCGCTGATCTCGACACTGGCACTGGCGGGCAGCGCCACGGTGGCCGAAATAGCGGAAGCGGCGATTACGGAAAAGAGATTCAAGTTCATGGCGGTAATCCTCGGATTCAGTTGGCTGGCTTGCCCGGTTGGGCCGTGAAGCAAACTTACGCGCCGAGGCGTGCTGGCTTGAAATGCTTTGTAATACTAGCGAATATCAGTCTCGTTGATACAGCGGCGCAGGCCTTTAAAAACAAGGCCTGCGGTCTATTGACGCAGCATGAATTTCAAGTCGCTCGGTGCATCCATGGGCATTTTCTGCACGGTTTTACCCAGCAGGCCGGTCTTGGAATCACGCTCGAGCACCACGATCTGGTTGCTCTTCTGGTTGGCAATCAGCAGGAATCTACCGCTCGGGTCGAGGCTGAACTCGCGCGGATGGTCGCCTTCTACGGAGCGCCGTTGCAACTCCTTGAGCGTCCCCGCTGCCGGGTCGATGGCGAATACCAGCAGTTCGTTGGTGGTGCCGCGATTGCTGACGTAAAGGAACTTGCCGTCCTTGGACGCGTGCAGCGCAGCCGCCGCCCTGCCCGTCTGCGGTTTGCCAGCCGCCAGGTCCACCAGTTGGCGCTGGGTCAAGTGTCCATCCTGGTAATCGAACACGGCCACTTGCGCGGTCATTTCCATCGTCAGCCAGGCATGCTTGCCATCGGCACTGAACAGCAAATGCCGTGGGCCACTGCCCGGTGGCAATTGCACAAAGGCCGGATCGGCGGCAGTCAACGGCAGCTCGGGATTGGCCTTGGGGTCGTAGCGGTAGATGAAGACTTTGTCCGCCCCCAGGTCATTGGCGAACACATACTTGCCATCGGGCGAAGACACTGCCGAGTGCACGTGGGCCGACATCTGCCGCTCGGGATTGACCCGGCTCGGTTGATGGCTGCTCATCTGCACCACCGGCGACAGCTTGCCGTCGGCGCCCACTGGCAACACCGCCAGGGTGCCGCCCGGGTCTTCCATGACTGAATAGTTGCTGACCAGCAGGTGTCGGCCATCGCCGCTAAGGCTGGAATGGGTTGGCTCGTTGCCCAAGGACTGCACCTGATTGATCAGGCTCAGTTCATGGGTTTTCGGGTCGATGGCGTAGCTGCTGACCTTGCCCACCGGGTCTTTCTGTCCCGGCCCGTTTTCGTTGACCACGAACAGCCGGGTCATGTCGCTGGACAGCGTCAGCCAGGAAGGATTGTCAGTCTTGATCACTTGCAACGGATTGGCATCGAGCTGGCCGGTGCGGCTGTCGAATTGCAACCGGTAGATGCCCTGGCTCTGGCCGGCGGTATAGGAACCCACCAGCAATTGATGGCGTTCATCGGTACCTGCGTGGACACCCATGGCGCCCACGCTGCCAGCCATCAACAATGGCCAGAGACTACGCATCTTCATGTTCGTCGTCCTCATCGTCGTGGCCGCTGGTGGCTTCGACGCATTCCAGATGGTGGTCGCCGGAGTCACTGGTGATGATCCAGTGATTCGAGGCTTTGTCGAACGTCGCGGCCTGCATTTGCGCCGGTGTGAAACGCCAGTGCTCGAGGGTGCGGCCGTTCATGCACTCAACGTGCAGTTGGTCCTGCTCGTCGAGCTCAAAATTGAATGCGTGCAGGCCGTCGATAATCAGCATGTCGCAGGAGTCGAGGGCTTGCAGCAGGGGGTCGGTTACGGCAGTCATGGTGATCAGTCGGTCGTTGGGAAAGTTGTCATGATAACCCAATGGGCGAGTGGACCTTGGGCCATCACTTCAAAAGGGATGTTGACCGGACAATCGCCATCGCGAGCAAGCTCGCTCCCACAATGGATCTTTTGTGAACAGGAGATTTGTATTCACTGAAATCCTAATTGTGGGAGCGAGCTTGCTCGCGATGGCGGCAGCCCATCAAACCTCAATGCAACTGCCCCACCGCGACCCTCAGAGCGCCTCGCGCCCCGGCACGCCATCCACCAACCGCTGAATCCCCAGCGGGTTAGCGTTTTTCAACGGCTCCGGCAGCAGGCTGTCGGGATAGTTCTGGAAGCACACCGGGCGCAGGAAACGATCGATCGCCAGGGTACCCACCGAGGTCCCCCGAGCATCGGACGTCGCCGGGTAAGGCCCGCCGTGGACCATCGAATCACACACCTCGACCCCGGTCGGATAACCGTTGAGCAGGATGCGGCCAACCTTCTGTTCCAACAGCGGCGTCAATTCGCTGAACCGTTCGAAATCCGCCGGCTCGCCAATCATCGTCGCGGTCAGTTGACCGTGCAGGCCGTTCAGCGCGACGCTGAGTTGCGCCTGGTCCGCCACTTCGACAAACACCGTGGTCGGGCCGAACACTTCTTCCTGCAACGCCTCGTCACCGTTGATCAGCAGGCTCGCGTCAGCCTTGAACAACTGCGGCTGGGCCTGGTTGCCCTGCTGCTCGCGCCCGGCCAGATGCTCGATACCTGGGTGAGCCAAAAGCTTCTGCAGGCCCTTGCCGTAGCTTTGCAGCGTGCCGGCATTGAGCATGGTCTGGGGCGACTGGTCGCCGATCAGCGCGGCCACTTGCTGGGTGAAGGCGGTAAATTGCGGCGAACGAATGCCGATCACCAGGCCAGGATTGGTGCAGAACTGACCGCAGCCTTGCACCACCGAGGCAGTCAAGTCGCGCGCGACACCTTCAGCGCGGGCCTCCAACGCTTGCGGCAATACGATCACCGGATTGATGCTCGACATTTCGGCGAACACCGGGATTGGCTGCGGCCGCGCGGCGGCCATGTCGCACAGGGCGCGCCCGCCCTTGAGGGAACCGGTGAACCCTACCGCTTGGATCGCCGGATGCTTGACCAGCCATTCGCCAACGCCACCGCCGTAGATCATGTTGAACACACCGGCAGGCATCGCGGTTTTCTCAGCCGCGCGGATGATCGCATCAGCCACGTGCTCGGCGGTCGCCATGTGACCGCTGTGGGCCTTGAACACCACCGGGCAACCGGCGGCCAGGGCCGACGCGGTGTCGCCTCCGGCCGTGGAAAACGCCAGGGGAAAGTTACTGGCGCCGAACACTGCCACCGGGCCCAGGCCGATGCGGTACTGGCGCAGGTCCGGACGCGGCAACGGCGTGCGCTCCGGCAAGGCCCGGTCAATGCGCGCACCGTAGAAATCGCCACGACGCAGCACCTTGGCGAACAGGCGCATCTGGCCGCTGGTGCGACCGCGCTCGCCCTGGATCCGTGCCGCCGGCAATGCGGTTTCACTACAGACCACGGCCACGAACTCATCGCCCAGGGCATCCAGTTCATCGGCAATGGCCTCGAGGAACTCGGCCCGGCGCACCGCGCTCAGGCTCCGGTAGGCCGGATAAGCCGCAGCTGCGGCCTTGGCGGCGGCGTCGACTTCTTCCGCCGTGGCCTGGATGAAGTCATGGGGCAAGGCTTCGCCCGTGCTGGCGTCGACGCTCTGCAGGCGGGTCTGGCCGGCCGCGCTGCGTGCGCCACCGATGTAGTTGTGGCCAAGGATCTGGTTCATCGCAAGTCTCCTTTTAAAGTGTGCCGATAGTACCCGGGTTGAACACCGCGTCTACCGGAGCAATGCCGTTGACCAGCGGTGCGCCGAATTCAGCCTGGCTGATTTCGAACACATCCCCCGGTTGGGTGCGGACGCCGTCGGCGAACGACAGGGTCGCGGTGCCGAAGAAGTGAACGTGCACGTCCCCCGGGCGCAGGAACTGACTGTACTTGAAGTGATGGAACTCCAGGTTTTCGAGGCTGTGGCACATGTTCGCCTCGCCGCTGAGGAATTCGTTCTGCCACAGCACTTCGCCGTTGCGCAGGATACGACTGGTCCCGGAAAGATGTTGAGGCAGTTCACCCACGCGAAGTTCCGGACCAAAACTGCAGCTGCGCAATTTCGAGTGGGCCAGGTACAGGTAATTCTTGCGCTCCATCACGTGGTCGGAAAATTCGTTGCCTACCGCAAAGCCCAGGCGATAGGGCTTGCCGTCGTGGCCGATGACATACAGGCCGCTGATTTCCGGCTCTTCGCCGGCGTCTTCGGCAAAGGGCGGCAGCGGGAATGGATGGCCCGGACGGACCACGATGCTACCGTCACCCTTGTAGAACCATTCCGGTTGCACGCCGGCCTGCCCGGACTGGGGCTTACCGCCCTCCACGCCCCATTTGAAGATGCGCATGGTGTCGGTCATGGCGCTTTCGTCGCCTGCCTGCTGGTGCATCTTGTCCCGGGCCGAGGCGCTGCCCAAGTGGGTCAGGCCGGTGCCGCTGACCAACAGGTGCGCCGGGTCCGGGTGGTCCAGCGGGGGCAGGATGCGCAGCTCACTGAGCAACCGGGCGTAGTCATGGCCGGCGCCCAGGCCCAGGCTGTTGACCTGCTCTTCAAGCTTCACGCCCGCCTCGATGGCCGCCAGCGCCAAGTCGCGCACGCTACCGGCACCCTGCACTTCCCGCACCTGGTCGCCGTCAACCACACCGACGCGGCGTTCGCCGTTAGGCAATTCGAACTGAACTAAACGCATGGATTTTCTCCTGTGAAACAAAACATGAATATGCAGTGAACTGTGGGGCCCTCTTGCAAGCTCTTGTGGCGAGGGAGCTTGCTCCCGCTCGACTGCGCAGCAGTCGCAAACCAGGCGATTGTGTTTTGCCTGAATAAACTCGGCGCCTGATATTGGGGGGCGCTTCGCACCCCAGCGGGAGCAAGCTCCCTCGCCACAAGAGCGCGCTCGCCGTGACCTCAGGTACGCGTCGCCCCCCGGGCGCTGGCCGCGAATTGATCCGCCGGCAGCACATGCTTGCGCTCCAGCAACCGATACACCACGCCAGTCAACACCAAGCCAAACACCATCACGCAGGACAGGAAATACAGCCCCGAGGCCAGATTGCCGGTGTACTCCTTCAACGCACCGATCACGAACGGCCCGATGTAGCCACCCAGGTTGCCCACCGAGTTGATCAGCGCAATACCCGCCGCCGCACTGGCGCCGGCAAAGAAACGCCCCGGTAAGGTCCAGAACACCGCCGTGCAGGAAAACAATGCGAACGCCACCAGGCACAGCGCCGCCAGTTGCAACACCGGCACCGACAGCCAGGCACTGAGGAACAGGCCAATGGCACCCAATACATAAAGCACGGCCAGATGACCGTAACGATCATTCAAGCGATCGGAGCTGCGAGGAATGATCAACAAACCGATGATGCCGAAGATGTACGGCACCGACGACACGAAACCGGTCACCAGGTCGCTGCCACCGAACTGTTTGATCAGCGTCGGCAACCATAGGCCCAGGCCGTAGATACTCAAAGTGACAGGCAGGTAGAACAGCGCCAGCAGCAGGACGCGTTTGTCCTTCAGGGCATGCAGCGGATTGCCGTGGCGGGTCTGGCCGTATTCCTGCAAATCCTTTTTCAGCTCACCGGTCAGCCAGTCCTTCTCGGCCTGGTCCATCCACTTGACCTGTTGTGGGCCATCGGGCAGGTAACGCAGCACCGGCCAGGTCAACAGTACCGCCGGCAGGCCGATGACGATGAACAACCATTGCCAGCCGTGCAGGCCCAGCACGCCGTCCATGCCCAACAAGCCGCCGGACACCGGGCCGGTGATCATCATGGCGATCGGTTGGGAAAGAATGAACAGGCCGAGGATCTTGCCGCGATGGCGTACCGGGAACCACTGGGTGATGTAGTACAGCACACCAGGGAAAAAACCGGCCTCGGCCGCGCCGAGCAAAAAGCGCATGACATAGAAACTGTGAGGACCCTGCACGAAGGCCATACCGATGGTGATGGCGCCCCAGGTGATCATGATCCGGGCGAACCAGCGCCGGGCGCCGTAGCGTTCCAACATCAAGTTGCTGGGGATCTCCAGCAGGAAATAACCAATGAAAAACAGACCTGCGCCCAAGCCGTAGGCGGCATCACCGATGCCAAGGTCGGCCCCCATGTGCAGCTTGGCGAAACCCACGGCAGAGCGGTCCACATAGGCAATCAGGTATAGCAGGATCAGGAAAGGAATCAGTTTCAGCGTGATGCGACGAATAAGCCGCAATTCCTGGCTCATGGGACCGGTCTCCGATTGTTGTTGTTATAGAACCTCGGGGGATTTCTCTCGCCAATGACAGCCAGGACAATCCCTCCGTTGAATCGGACTATATAGTAATACTATTTACCCAACAACACTTCCAAACGGCGTAAATTGCGCTTATGTTACGCTCACGCCAGAACAATATAGTCATACAATAAGAGAATCGATCATGTCTGATAAGAAACCCTCCCTGCGCTCGGCCCAATGGTTTGGCACCGCCGACAAAAACGGCTTCATGTACCGCAGCTGGATGAAAAATCAGGGCATCGCCGACCATCAGTTCCACGGCAAGCCGATCATCGGCATCTGCAACACCTGGTCGGAGCTGACGCCGTGCAACGCGCATTTCCGGCAGATCGCCGAACACGTCAAGCGCGGCGTGATCGAGGCCGGGGGCTTCCCGGTGGAATTCCCGGTGTTCTCCAACGGCGAATCGAACCTGCGCCCCACCGCCATGCTGACCCGCAACCTGGCGAGCATGGACGTGGAGGAGGCAATTCGCGGCAACCCGATTGACGGCGTGGTGCTGCTCACCGGTTGCGACAAGACCACCCCCGCCCTGCTGATGGGCGCCGCCAGTTGCGACGTGCCGGCCATCGTCGTCACCGGCGGGCCGATGCTCAACGGTAAGCACAAAGGCCAGGACATCGGCTCGGGTACAGTGGTCTGGCAATTGAGCGAGCAGGTCAAGGCCGGCACCATCACCATTGACGACTTCCTCGCGGCCGAGGGCGGCATGTCCCGCTCGGCCGGCACCTGCAACACCATGGGCACCGCCTCGACCATGGCCTGCATGGCCGAAGCCCTCGGCACCTCCCTGCCGCACAACGCCGCCATTCCGGCGGTGGATGCTCGCCGCTATGTGCTGGCCCATATGTCCGGCATGCGCGCCGTCGAGATGGTCCGCGATGACCTCAAGCTGTCGAAGATCCTCACCAAGGAAGCGTTCGAAAACGCCATCCGGGTCAACGCGGCCATCGGCGGCTCGACCAACGCGGTGATCCACCTCAAGGCCATCGCCGGACGCATCGGCGTGCAACTGGACCTGGACGACTGGACCCGTATCGGTCGCGGCATGCCGACCATCGTCGACCTGCAACCGTCCGGGCGCTTCCTGATGGAAGAGTTCTACTATGCCGGCGGCCTGCCCGCCGTACTGCGGCGTCTCGGCGAAGCCAACCTGATCCCTCACCCGAATGCCCTGACGGTTAACGGCAA
This sequence comes from Pseudomonas sp. G2-4, assembly GCF_030064125.1. Taxonomy (NCBI): domain Bacteria; kingdom Pseudomonadati; phylum Pseudomonadota; class Gammaproteobacteria; order Pseudomonadales; family Pseudomonadaceae; genus Pseudomonas; species Pseudomonas sp. G2-4. The sequence goes on from NZ_CP125957.1 coordinate 3,629,434, forward strand.
GAGCATCGGCGAGAACACCAAGGACGCACCGATCTACGGCCAGGACGAAGTCATCCGCACCCTGGACAATCCGATCCGCGCCGACGGCGGTATCTGCGTACTGCGCGGCAACCTGGCGCCACTGGGCGCGGTGCTCAAGCCTTCCGCCGCCACCGCAGAACTGATGCAGCATCGCGGGCGCGCGGTGGTGTTCGAGAACTTCGACATGTACAAGGCCCGCATCAACGATCCGGAACTGGATGTGGACGCCAACTCGATCCTGGTGATGAAGAACTGCGGGCCCAAGGGTTACCCAGGCATGGCCGAAGTCGGCAACATGGGCTTGCCGGCCAAGCTGCTGGCCCAGGGCGTGACCGACATGGTGCGGATTTCCGATGCGCGCATGAGCGGCACCGCCTACGGCACCGTGGTCCTGCACGTGGCGCCGGAAGCCGCCGCCGGCGGGCCTCTGGCCGCGGTGAAGGAAGGAGACTGGATCGAGCTCGATTGCGCCAGCGGTCGCCTGCACCTGGACATCCCGGACGCCGAACTCGCCGCCCGCCTGGCCGACATCGTCCCCCCGCAGCAACTGCTGGTGGGCGGCTACCGTCAGTTGTACATCGACCATGTGCTGCAGGCAGACCAGGGCTGTGACTTCGATTTCCTGGTCGGTTGCCGCGGGGCCGAGGTGCCGCGTCACTCTCACTAAGCCCCTCCATCCCCTGTGGGAGCGAGCTTTTGTGGGAGCTGAGCTTGCTCGCGATAGCGGTGTAACAGACAACATCCAAAGTTAGCTATCACACCGACTGTGGCGAGGGAGCTTGCTCCCGCTGGACTGCGAAGCAGGCCCCTCGGCGGTCGCTGCGCAACCGAGCGGGAGCAAGCTCCCTCGCCACAAGGTCACCAGGCCCAAGGGTTTGGCCTGATGAATATCCGCCGCGCCTGCTATCATGCGCAGCACCCCCTCGCACAGGATCGCGCCGCATCCCATGGATTACCGTAAACCCTCCGACCGCAAGAGCATGCACGCGCGCATCGTCCAGGAATTGGGCATGCAGATCGTCTCAGGGCGTTTCAAGCCGGACGATAAACTGCCCGCTGAAGCCTTGTTGTGCGAGGAATACGCCGTCAGCCGTCCGGTGCTGCGCGAAGCCACGCGCGTGCTGGTGGCCAAGGGTCTGGTGTATTCGCGGCCGCGCGTGGGTACGGTGGTCAAGGCCCGTCGGGAATGGCACATGCTCGACCCGGATGTCCTGCATTGGCTGATGCAGAGCAGCCCGCAGAACGAGTTCTTCAATCTGCTGACCAGCGTGCGCAGCATTATCGAGCCGGCCGCCGCAGCCCTCGCCGCCCAGTTCGCCGACGAGACCGACATCGCCGCCATCCGCGAAGCCTACCAACGCATGGAAGCGGCACCGACCCCTGAGGCCGTGCTGCAACCGGACCTGGACTTCCACAGCCGAATCGCCGACGCCACCCACAACGACCTGCTCGCCAACCTGTCCAACATGTTGTCGGTCGCCATCGCCGAAGCGCTCAAGCATTCCAACCAGCGGCCCAACCTGCATGAACTGGCGATGCCACGGCACAAGGCGATCCTCACCGCCATCGAGAACCGCGATGCCCTCGGTGCACGCCATGCCACCCTGGTGCAACTGGACGATGCCCGCAGTGCGCTGAACGTGGTGTTGGGCGCCGATCCTTCCTGATCGCTAGCCCGGCCCATCCGGGGCCAGGCTCACACTTCAGCCGCCGTGGCGGTATCTATATACCGCCCGCACAAGCCCAGAGGTCGATACTTTTCCGGCGTCATTTCCAACGACCCCATGAAAAGGATTTCTCATGACCTCGCCCTCTCCGGCTGACAGCCCTTCTGCGCTTGCACAGAACGTCAGTTTGCAATTTTCCAGTCGCCCGACCTTTGAGCAGTTCGCGCAACGCATGCTTGAACAAGCCATCCAGGAACAGTACCCCACGCTGACCTTTGATCTCTCCAAGATCCAATTGGCGACTCCAGACGTCGCCACTCGTGCCTGGAGAGTCCAACCCTTCATGTCCCGCGTCCTCGACTACCTGGCTCTGGGCACAACTGTGGATTTCCGGGATGCGGGCGGGCTCTCCTGCTTTCTTTCCGAAAAAATGCCCCACCCCCTCAGGTCAGCCGAAGGCAGGCTGGACATGAAGGTCATTGAAAAATGCCTGTTTGAACTGCGCTGGAGCGTGCCCATTGGCCTGGAGGATGCGCTGACCCGCTACTGGAACAGCGAAGTCGACCCCGGCACTCAAGCCGAAAAGCCAAGCGGTGTGAGTCGCTGGCGCTGGCTCAGCGATGTGCTCAAGAACCAATTGCAAGCCCGTGGGCTGCAACAGCCAGACCTCACCGATGGGGCGCGCGAGGCCCTGGACCAGATCGTCCGCTGGCCGGACCGTGACCAGCGTTTTCGCAGTAAAAACCAGTCGCCCGTCCATGCCTATAGCCTGGAGACCAGGCTGACCCAAGGCAGCTCGAGCACCGTGCTGATCGCCAGCGAGATCCTCCTGACCCATGCCACAAAAGACGCCACCGCCTACCTGCTTTGCGGCCCCGCCGGCACCGTGCAGCCCTTTGCATCCCTGGAGGCGTTTACACGTCATTGGGGCGAACGGATTGCCAGCCGCTACGCCACCGACACCGTCACCTGCCAGCGCAATGAGATCGATGGCAACGTCTTCGACACCCAGGCAGCCCTGATACTGGAGCAGCAATTGGCCGACCTGAAGGCCGTGCAACTGCCCTCCCGGATCGGCCTGCAAGACCTGAAGTCACTTTACGAAGAACTGAGCGACCCGGCCCGTTATCTGCTGGACGGCCCTCGCCTCACCCCTGAAACCTCGGCGCGACTCGAACCGCTGCTGCCCGACTGGTTGAAAAAGGCCTCCATCGTCGATCAAACGACCTTCCAGCACTACAGCCTGGCCCTCGCCAGCGCCAAGAAACGCAATCAGGGCCGGACCTATCTCAGCGACATCAAGGACATCAAGGCCTTTGCCGCCGACGCCCTGCTCCAGCAATTGCAGCAAACCAACGCCAGCCAGCCGGCCAGGGTCAACGCCAGCCATTACCAGCCCGACGATGTGCAACTGACGTTCGCCGTGGCCGCCGGTTACCCCGGGACCACCGGGATCATCGAACAAACAACGATGAGCCTGACCGAACTGGCCATCAACAACCTCGTTGCCCGCCCCAGCGGTAACCTGACGCTCGCCCATCGCCTGGGCCTGAAGCTTCCCGCGTGGCTGACGCCGGACTTCATCACTCGCAAGGGCGGGTTGATCGAACAGGTCGACATAGGCACGACCTACCCCCGTTATCTGCAGCAACACCTGTTGGACGATGGGCCCCAAGCCCGGGAACGTGAACGGATGTTCGCCGAACAGATCCCGGCGCAACTGCCGCTGGAAGCGCTGAAGCAGATGCTCAACAACGAAAACGGCGTGACCCGCCCAGGCCTGCGCTTGATTGAGGCCCTGCTCAAGCCCGATCCCGACAATCAACGGGTTCGCGACCGGCAGGTGGTCATTCGGCACCTGGCTCTGCTGCGCAAACCCGAGGCCCGTCCCGACACCGTGACCAACATGTTCATCATCGAGCCGCAGGACAGCCGAACCGGCCCGCACCTGCTGTATCGCCCCCTCTACGCGCCGTCGCTGCAAGAATTCCCCACGCGCGAGGCGCTGCTGCAAGCCATCGTCACCCCCGGAGATCTGCAGAACAGCATCCTGACCTGGATGCCGGCTGCCGCGCGCCCGATCTATGCCAATGGCGGTTTCCTGGAACCTCACATCGTGCGTTTTTTCCAGGGCGACGAGTTCAGCGCTCCAGCCAAACCCGCCCCGGCGACACTCGCCCTCGACAGCGTCGACGACGAGTTGCAGCAATTCCTGCGCAACGGCGAGCTGATGCAATACCTCTACGGCAGCAACGCCCGAGCCCTGGTCAGCCAGGCCGACCGGGCGTCGGTTTCCAACAGCGAAAGTCGCTGGGCCGTTTTGCTCCAAGGTTCCAGCCTGTTGTTCAACACGCTGCTGATGCCCCTGTTGCGCGGGCCGGCTATGGCCGCCGTCTGGCTGTGGAGCCTGATGGCCAGCGCCAGCCACGATATTCCGGCCCTGAGCAGCGAAGACGCGGTGACACGCGAACTCGCCGCAGTCGATCTACTGCTCAACCTCGCCATGCTGGCGGGCCAGCTGCCATCTACCCGCGCAGCCTTGGCGCACCCCCTGCCCGAAGCCCTCAAGGAGCAGGCGATGCGTCCACCGGCGCCGCGCGCCGTCCCTGAGCGGTGGCCCTTGCTGGGTCCGCCCGTCATTCTGGAGGGGGCCGTTGGCCTACCCGGGGAACCCTCGAAAGCCGCCGATATGAACCTGGATTTCAGTTTCGCCAGCGCCCGTCACAACCTGACGGCACAGCAGCGCGCCCGTCTCAGGAACTTGCAGGTGCCTCGCCCGGCAAGGCTTCCTGGGCCGGTCACCTATGGCCCGTACACCGGCTTGTATGTCATCGATAACAAGTGGCACGCCCTGGTGGAGGACAAGCTGTATCGAGTCAGCCCGGAAGCGGACGGCAGCGCGACGATGATCGACCCCCTCGCCCCCCGTGATCCGGCGCGCAATGGCCCGGTGTTGCAAGCGGACACTGAAGGCAACTGGTCCATCGACCTGCGCCTGCGGCTGCGCGGAGGTATGCCACCTAAACGCTTGAAGGAAATGCGCCGCCACAGGGCTCAACGAGGGTTCGAACTGAGCGAGGCATTGAGAAACTACCATGCACAGGAAGCCAGCCAGCAAAAAGCCCTGGACATCGCCCAGGAAGTCATGAGCAGAACCCAGGAAGGCGCATTTACCGAGGAGCAACGGGCGGTCAAGCGCGCACAGTTTTATAAGCTGCTCCAGGAACAGACTGACAGTTATTTAAAGTTGCTGGACAACGTCACCGAATATGCCCGCCTGGACATGACATTACCGCCGCAGATCATTCGCGCTTTGATGGAGAACGTGGTCAACAACGCCCGAAAGGCTTTCCTGATCTCCGAGTTTGACCTGACGGCGCTGGATGCCGCTTACAGCCAATTCACCCAAGATGCAGAGGAGTTGCAGGCGGCTGTCGCGCAGAATGTCCAAGGCTACTTCAAGTACCTCGATGCATTGAGTGACATCAACGATCGCTCGATCCACTGGCTGGAACTCAGGGACCGTTACCTGGACGCGCTATTGAACCTGGATGCCGCAGGCGCGCAGGTGTTCGAGCGTCTGACCAAGGACCGGCCATTGGACGAAAGAACGGCACTGGCCACCAAGACCCTGCAACTGCCCACACTGGCGGCGCTGGTGTTCAAGGATCGCGATTCCGACCTTCCCGAGAACCTGCACAGCATCACCAAGTCATTGATGGAACAGGCGCGCTCCCAATCCGACCTGGGTACCTACGAACTGACCCCACCGGAACGGCTTGCGGTCCTGGAAAGCCTGACCGAACACTATGGCGCGGCGCTCGATGCCATGCAGGGCATCAAGGCCTTCAATGCCAGCGACATTGACACCTCTTACTTCGGCAGGTTGTTCAGGCTGGTGGAAAGTCTGTATGAGGACGCCTCCAGGAAACTCGCCACCGAACTCAAACCGGAACCGCAACCGCGCAAACGCCCGCCAAAGCGTAGCAAGACGTCTTCCGGACGCCCGCAGAAAAAGGTGATCAAGACCCGCAAGGGTGGCGTCCTGATTGGTGACCTGAAACCGGCCGGCACCCGCTTGCCAATTGAGGTTGTCGAACTGCGCTCCGAAGTCGGCGACAAATTGCTGGCCACGTATTCGCAACATGACGAAGTCTGGGACGTCGTCGAAGTACAACGACCGGCCCCAGCGCCTCGCACAAGGTCGGTCAAAGCGATCAAGGCCGATGCACGGAAACTGCTCGATCAATTGGAAACCAGTCTGTTGAACGCCGAGCGCTATAAAACCCAATGCCGCTTCCCTCAGGAAATCGAGGAAATCATGGGCAATGAGGCCAGTCGCTATCGCAAACTCTCCGAAGAACTCGAAAGAGCCTTCACGGCGTCGAATACTCCGCGCACCGCCGCCGATCAGAAGCTGACCGAACAGCTGTCAACCGCCGTTTCGCGCCTGACCACCCGGGGCAGCGAACTGCGCACCGAATTGAGTCTGCAACTGCCCCCCACCGACAGTAACCTTCGCTACCTGTTCGAGAAGAACCTGATACAAGTCGCAATGCTCGGCGAACGCAAAGCCTTGAAAGGCGAGCGCAAGGATTTCCTCCAGGAGTACGCCATCAATGACCGGGACGGTTGGCCCCTCTGGTACGCGCACTTCCATTACGAAGCGGCGGACACGCCAAAAGCTGACTTTAGCGTCGCGCACTTGAAAACCAAGGAACAGCGCAAGGAGCACTACCATTCAATGCTGGCCAAGGCTAAAAGCCCTTACGCAGTGGTGAATGTGCATCGAGGACAGATCGGCAGGCCGCTGGCACAAAGCAAGTTCTTGCCGTTGGCGCCTTGATTACCTAGAACAGCGCCACCCGTGGCGAGGGAGCTTGCTCCCGCTGGGCTGCGCAGCAGCCCCAAAAAGATTGGATGCGATCAGCCAGTTACACCGAGGTGCCTGGCTTGGGGGCTGCTGCGCAGCCCAGCGGGAGCAAGCTCCCTCGCCACATAAATCCGGGTTGGCCGCTTTTTGTGGTGAGGGGATTTAGCGAAACGTCGCACCGCCCCGCTGGGCTGCGTAGCAGCCCCAAAAGGTTGGATACGATCAGCCAGTTATACCGAGGTGCCTGGTTCTGGGGCGGCTGCGCAGCCCAGCGGGAGCAAGCTCCCTCGCCACGGGTCATTCCAAGCTGCTTGAGCTGCAGCGTTGCCATTCAGCAGCAGTCAGTGCGCAAACAACGAATTGCCCTTCTTCCCCGCCATTTTCTCAGGCTTGATCAGGAAGCGTGCCAGCGCCGGCAGCAGCCAGAGCGCGCCGAACATGTTCCACAGCAACATGAACGTCAGCATCAACCCCATGTCCGCCTGGAACTTGATGGCCGAGAAGATCCAGGTGCAGACACCGATGGCCAGGCACAGGCCAGTGAACAGCACGGCCTTGCCGGTGGACTTCAGTGTCTGGTAATACGCCTCCTGCAATGGCAATCCGGCCCGCAGGAAGCTTTCCAGGCGACTGTAGATGTAGATGCCGTAGTCCACGCCAATCCCGACACCCAGCGCCACCACCGGCAAGGTCGCGACCTTCACGCCAATGCCCATGAACGCCATCAGGGCGTTGCCCAGCACCGAGGTCAGCACTAGCGGCAGCACGATGCACAACGTCGCCGCCCAGGAACGGAAGGTGATCATGCACATGGTCGCCACGCAGATGTACACCAGGATCAGGATGGTCAGCTCCGACTCCTTGATCACTTCGTTGGTGGCCGCCTCGATGCCGGCGTTACCGGCGGCAAGGATGAATTCCAAGCCATCGCGGTTATTTTCCTTGGCAAAGTCCTGCACCGCCTTCACCGCACGGTCCAGGGTCTCCGCCTTGTGGTCATTGAGGAACACCAGCACCGGTGCCAGGGAGCAGCTGTTGTTGTACAGGCCATCGGCCCGGGCAATGGAGTTGTTCAGCACGTCAGGGTTGCGCGACAGGGTTTCCCATTTCAGGTTGCCCTCGTTCATGCCCTTGATCATCTGCTTGGATACGGTCACCAGGGAAATCGCCGACTGCACGCCCTCGGTGTTCTGCATCTTCCACATCAATTCATCAATGGGTGCCATGGCTTCATAACGCGAGCAGCCTTCGGTCTTGGTCTTGACCATCACCACCAGCACATCGGAGCTGGTGGAATAGTTGCTGATGATGAAGTTGTTGTCCTGGTTGTAGCGCGAGTCCGGACGCAGTTCCGGCGCACCCTGATCCAAATCGCCGATCTTCAGGTTCTGGCTGTACCAGAGGCCGCCGCCGAAGGCGATCAGGGCCAGGGCAATGGACACCGGCGCGACTTTGGCGCTGGCGAAATTCGACAGCGTGCGCCAGAACGGATGTTCACGGGTCGCGTCTTTCTTGCTGCGCTCGATGGCACGCTTGCTGATGCCGGCGTAGGAGATCGCTACCGGCAGCAGGATCAGGTTGGTAAACACGATCACCGCCACGCCGATGGACGCGCCGATGGCCAGTTCGCGGATCACGCCGATGTCGATGATCAGCAAGGTGATGAAGCCCACGGCGTCCGCCAGGATCGCGATCATCCCCGGCAGGAACAACTGCCGGAAAGTGCGCCGTGCCGCCGTCAGGGCGTTGTCCGCCTCGCTGGACTGCAAGGCGATGCCGTTGATTTTCTGCACGCCATGGGAAATGCCGATGGCAAAGATCAGGAACGGCACCAGCATCGAGTACGGATCCAGACCGAAACCGGCCGCATGCATCAGCCCCAGTTGCCAGACCACGGCCACCAGGGTGGTCGTCAACACGGCGATGGTGCTGCGCATGCAGTTCGTGAACCAGTACAGCAGGATCAGCGTGATGACGAAGGCCACGCCGAAGAACAGCACCACCATGACCAGGCCATCGATCAGGTCACCGACCTTCTTGGCGAAGCCGACGATGTGGATCTGCACGTTGGGGTTCTGGGCTTCGAACTTGTTGCGGATCTTGTCTTCAAGCTCGTGGGAGAACTTCTGGTAGTCCAGGGCGAGCAACTTGCCCTGGTCCTGGGGGTCCGGATAGGACTCCAACAGCGGAATGTCGACGATGCTCGACTTGAAATCGTTCGCCACCAAACGCCCGACCTGTCCAGACTTGAGTACGTTGTTGCGCAGCAGATCGAGGCTGTCGGCCGAGCCGTTGTAGCTCTGGGGGATCACCTCGCCACCGGCGAAGCCCTCCTCCGTCACTTCGGTCCAGCGCACGCTCGGGCTCCACAGCGACTTGAGCCCGGAACGGTCGACGCCGGAGATGTAGAAGACTTCGTCGTGGATCTGGCGCAGGGTCTCCATGTACTCCTTGGAGAAGATATCGCCATTGGTGGCCTCCACGGAAATCCGCACCGTGTTGCCCAGGTTCGCCAAGTCATTGCGGTGTTCGAGCATCTTCTGGATGAAGGGGTGCTCGAGGGGGATCATTTTTTCGAAACTGGTGGACGGCCGGATCAGCGTGGCCTGCCAGAACAGGAAAACGCTGACCAGCAGGCAAATGACGATCACTGCCGGGCGGTTGTTGAAAATCAGGCGCTCGAGGAACGTCGCCTTGTCTTGGTGATGACTGCTCATGGGGTCCGCCTTCTTGTTTTTATGCCCGTCTTATAGGCCTGACTCATTTGCTCAGTTCGGCGCCGGTGGAGGTGGTGGCGCGCACGCCCCCTTGCCCCGCCAGGATCAAGTTGCCGTTGCCGGCGGCCGTGACCGCTGCCACGGAAATCCGATCCGGGCGGTTGAACACGCTGAAGGTCACGCCGTCGTCGGTACTGCGCACCACGCTGCCGCCATTGCCGACGATCACGATGGAACCATCCGGCAACAAGGTGGCCCCTGACAGGCCGAACTCCAGCGCACCCCGGGTGGCCTTGAGCTCGACCTGCTCCCAGGTATCGCCGAAATCGGTGGAGCGATAGAGATTGCCGCGCAAACCGTAGGCCAGCAGCGTCGAAGGCTGGGCCGTCCCGATAACCCCGAACAGCGAGCCTTCATACGGGCCTTCAAGCTTTTCCCAAGTCTCGCCGCCATCGCTGGAGCGGAACATGCTGCCGGCCTCGCCGACGATGAACAGCCCGGCGTCTTTCACAGCGGTGATCGCGTTGAGGTGAAACTGGTCTTCGTTGTCGAGGCGGTCGCTGACGTCTTCCCAGTGCTTGCCGGCGTCGGTGGTTGCCAACAACGCACCGTAGGCGCCCACGGCAAAACCGTTATTGGCGTCCTTGAACCAGACGTCCAGCAGTGGCGATTCACGGGCAAGGTCTTCGAATTGCTTGGTCCAGGTGCTGCCACCGTCGTCGCTGGCAAGGATCTGCGCATCGTGCCCCACGGCCCAGCCGTGTTTGTCGTCGACGAAAAACACCGCAGTGAGCAGTTGCCGGCTCGGCACCTTGGCTTGGGTCCAGGAGCTGCCCTGGTCGTCCGAAAAGACAATGTGCCCACGATCGCCGACCGCCACCAGGCGCTGGCCAGCGTGGACCACATCGAGCATCAGGGTTTTGCTGGCCTTGGCCGATTGGACGGAGTAGATGACATCGGACGTCGACGCCGCCACGGCCATCACCGGCGCCGACAACACGGCAGAGCCCAGCAGCGAGACCACCGCAGCCAACAACGCGACTTTGCGCAACATCGGCGGACAGCAGCGACCCACAGCCATGACAGGCTCACTCATAGACCTTTCCCCCATTATTATTGTTAGGTCATTCAACCCTTCAGGGCACCACAAGCGGGCTCATCCACGTTGCCGGTCTTCGGAGCATAGTCCTGAAACCTGCAATCTAGAGCCACTTCGGAAGCTGACCTATCCTATCGGGCTTTCGAAAGGTCTGACAATCGACGCCGCGTTATCTTTTGTTAACCAGGGGGGTAATGACCAGGGGTGAATCAGAAGACATTCGCGAGGCTGATGAATGTGACGAGGGAGCTTGGTCCCGCTGGAGGCCGAAGGACTCCCTGACCTTGGTCCCCCGCTATTCGCAGCGAAAGTGAACCAGGATCGGGCCTGCTTCGCAGGCCAGCGGGAGCAAGCTCCCTCGCCACAAAGGTACGGCAGTGCCTGTTTACGCCAGGCTCTTGCTCACCACTTCAAACACATCGGCCGACAGCCCGCCGGACGCCAGGATGCGTTCCAGCTCGCCTTTCATCAACGCCTGGCGGGCGCTGTCGTATTTGCGCCAGCGGGTCAGTGGCGCCAGCTGTCGCGAAGCGATCTGTGGGTTGAAGCCATTGAGCTGGATCACCAAGTCCGCCAGGAAGCGATAACCCGAACCGTCGGCGGCGTGGAAGTTGACCAGGTTCTGCCCGGCAAACGCGCCGACCAGCGCCCGCACCTTGTTCGGGTTCTTGATATTGAACGCCGGATGCGCCATCAGCGCCTTGACCCGCGCGAGGCCACCGGGCAACGGGCTGCCCGCCTGGACGCTGAACCATTGGTCCATGACCAGCGGGTTGCCCTTGAAGTTTTCCGCGAACACTTCCAGGGCCTTGGCCTTCTCGGCTTCGAACGGCGAATTGACCAGCACCGCCAATGCCGTAAGACGCTCAGTCATGTTATCGGCGGTGTCGAACTGCTCCAGGGTAGCGCTGAGCACCTCAGGCTTGTCGGTGAGCATCAGGTACGACAGCGCGATGTTCTGCAACGCACGACGGGCGAAATGCTCGGCCTCGGCCACATAAGTCGTTCTTTTCGACAGGTCGCGGTTGGCTTCGTAGCGCAGCCACAAGGCTTCGAACAGGTTCTCGGCCAACTGCCGGCGAGCGAACTCCCGGGCGACATGGATCGCCTCGACGTCGGCCACTTCGCTGATTTCCGTCAGATAAGCCTCGCTTGGCAGCGAGAGCATTTCCGCGACCATGGCCTGGTCCAGGGATTCGTCCGATAACACGGTGCGCAACGCACTGACCAGGCGCGGATCCAGCGACAGCTTGGCGCCCTTTTGATGCTGGGCAATCAACTCCTGCAACACCTGCACCGACAACTGCTGGCCGGCATCCCAGCGGTTGAAGCCGTCGCTGTCGTGTTGCATCAGGAACATCAACTGGTCGCGGTTGTACGGGAAGCTCAGCTTCACTGGCGCCGAAAAGCCGCGCAACAGTGATGGCAGAGGCTGTTCGGCGATGTCGACGAAGGTGAAGGTCTGCTCGGCTTCAGTCACCGAGATCACTCGGGAAGTGCCGCTTGCCGCCGCTTCACCGGCCAGGCGCAAAGGCATTTCAGCGCCCTTGCTGTCCAGCAAGCCGAGCTCCACGGGAATCACGAACGGCAGCTTGTCCTGCTTGTCCGGGGTTGGCGGGCAGCTCTGGCTGAAGGTCAGGCTGTAGGTCTTGGCCGTGGCATCGTAAGCCTCGCTGACCGCCAGCCGTGGCGTCCCGGCCTGGCTGTACCAGCGCTTGAACTGGGCCAGGTCGACGCCATTGGCATCTTCCATCGCCTTGATGAAGTCATCGCAGGTCACGGCCTGGCCATCGTGGCGTTCGAAGTACAGATCGCTGCCCTTGCGGAAACCCTCCGGTCCCAGCAGGGTATGGATCATGCCGACCACTTCCGAGCCCTTTTCGTACACGGTCAGGGTGTAGAAATTGGAGATCTCGATGAAGCTGTCCGGACGCACCGGGTGCGCCATCGGGCCCGCGTCTTCGGCGAACTGGTGGGTGCGCAGGTAAGCCACGTCCTGGATGCGCTTGACGGTGGCGGAGTTCATATCGGCCGAGAAGCCGGCGTCGCGGAAAACCGTGAAGCCTTCCTTGAGCGACAGTTGGAACCAATCGCGGCAGGTCACGCGGTTGCCCGACCAGTTATGGAAGTATTCGTGGGCAACGATCGCCTCGACCCGCTGGTGCGCGGCATCGGTGGCGGTTTCGGCGCGGGCCAGCACGGCGCTGGAGTTGAAGATGTTGAGGCCCTTGTTCTCCATGGCGCCCATATTGAAGTCGTTGACCGCGACAATCATGAAGATGTCCAGGTCGTATTCACGCCCATAGACTTCTTCGTCCCAGCGCATCGATTTCTTCAGGCTGGTCATGGCGTGCTGGCATTTGTCGATGTTTTCCGGCTCGACATAAATGCGCAACGCCACGCTGCGCTCGCTCAGGGTGGTGAACGTGTCTTCGACGCACCACAGGTCACCGGCCACCAGGGCAAACAGGTAGGCCGGCTTCTTGAACGGGTCTTCCCAGGTTGCCCAGTGCCGGCCATCTTCGCCGGGACCGCTGGCAATCGGGTTGCCGTTGGACAGCAGCACCGGATAGCTGTGCTGCTCGGCCACCACGGTGGTGGTGAACTTGCTCATCACATCCGGGCGATCCAGGTAATAGGTGATCTTGCGGAAACCTTCGGCCTCGCACTGGGTGCAGAACATGCTGCCGGACTTGTACAGGCCTTCCAGGGCGGTGTTGGTTTCCGGATGGATCCTGACGGTGGTATCAATCGTAAAGGCCTGAACCTTGGGCTGCACGGTCAGGTGGCTGTCGTCGACCTGATAGTCACTCGGGTTCAGGTCGACGTCATCGAGCTTGAGCGAGACCAGCTCCAGGTGCTGGCCATCGAGCACCAGGGGCGGCAACCCGGCACCGCGCTCGGGATTGCGGCGCATTACCAGTTGCGCATGGACCAGGCTGTGGTCCTCGAACAACTCGAAGGTCAGGTGTGTCTCGTCGATCAGGTACTCGGGCGCCTGATAGTCCTTCAGGTAAATCATCTTCGGTTGTTCGGTGCGCATGGGTCGAATCCTTCTACTGATGCACGGCGAGCTGGTAAGCCGTGTATTTACGAATGTTGATCACGCCGGTGTCAAAAATCAGGTATTGGCCCTTGATCCCCAGCAGCGTGCCTTCGGCGATCGGGTTCTTGTCCAGGTTGAAGCTGACGATCTTGGCCGGGTACTGCTCCACCGGATAACGGATCTCGATGGGTTCGACGTCCGCTATGGTCTGGATCGCTTGCAGGCCGAATCGTTCCTGCAAGCCCTGCAATCCCTCGGCGCAGCTCTCGAACAGCGAATCGCGGATCCGCGGCAAATCCACCGTCACCGCATCGCCCTTGAGCAACGCGCGCCAGTTGGTCTTGTCCGCCACCTGGCTGCGGAACAGGTCTTCGACAAACCCCGATTGCTGTCGCGTGGCGACCCGCAGGATCGGCAGCGCCTGGCTGGCGCCCTGGTCCAGCCAGCGGGTCGGCAATTGCGTGGCGCGAGTGATGCCGACCTTCACGCCCGAGGAATTGGCCAGGTACACCACATGGTCGGTCATGCAGAACTGCTCACCCCAGGCCGGATCGCGGCAGGTGCCCGCCTCGAAATGGCAGCGCTCGGGGCTCATGATGCACAGGTCACACTGGGCCAGTTTGGTCATGCAAGGGTAGCAATAACCCTGGCTGAAACTGGTCTTGGTCCGGCGCCCGCAATGGCTGCAGTGGATCGCACCGAGGTACTCCAGGCGCACGGTGCTGCCGATCAAGGGGTTGACCGGCACCTCGGTATCGCCCAAGCGAAAGGCGTATTGAACGGTCAGCCCGTCAAGGCGCGCCGACATTTTGCTGATTGCACCGCGGCCAATCTCGATCAATGGATGGCGTCCGACTTGAACAGGATGTTTGGCACCTCGGTCGACTTCGACTGGCACTCCTGCGGGCCCATGTAGCCGGTGCGCTCCTCTTCAGGCAGGTTCTGGATTTCCCAGGCAATCATCGCCTGCAGCGACAGCTCGCGCTGCTCGGCGGTGAGCTTGTTGCCATCGGCCCATTTACCGATTTCCACCGCCAGTTTCAGGCTTTGGTAGATGTCGGGGGTGATGTTTTGGATCATTTCGTTGAACGAGGACATGGGTTCTCCGCGCAGTCGCGCATATTCAAAAGGCACAAACGCCAGTCAGAGGGCCATTTTACGGCGAGCGAAAAGCCCGCCCAACAAACCGGTGAAGCAACCGATGAGCAGCCCGCCGACATGGGCCGCATTGGCGATTTCGCCGAAACCGATCAGCGAGACCAGCCCCGACAGACACAGCGCCAGCCACACCAGCATCATCACCAGCACCCCACGGGGCAAGTGATAGGCCGGGTTCGGCGCCAGCAGTTGATAGATCCAGCAGTGCCCCAGCAGCCCGTACAGCACCCCGGACAAACCACCGAACAGCGTTGCACCGCTGAATACATACTGGGCGAAGTTGGACACAAGACTGAATAACAGCGTCAGGCCCAGCAGGTTGATGCTGCCCTGTCGGGCCTCGATCCGCCGCCCCAACTCCCAATACCACATGCCATTCATGGCGATGTGCAGGAAACCGAAATGGATCAGCATCGGTGTCACCAGGCGCCACCACTGCCCCGCCGCCAGACTGTCGCCCAGGGGCGTGAACTGGATGTAGTCACCGACGACCCGAAACTCCAGGAAGGTCAGCCAGCGCAAGGTTTGCAGGTTTTCCCCCAGCAGGGTCACGGCAGCGACGATCAGACTCAGCAGCAACACCAGGGCGGTGACCGGGCTACGGCTCAGTTGCTGGACGAATCCGGCCCGGCGCGAGGTGCTGGCCGTGGCCGGCAACTCCAGCTGTTGCTCGGGATCGCCGGCCGGGAAGCGCGCATACAGGGAGCGCACGTCCTCGCTGATTTCATCCGGCACCCAAAGCACCTGCTCACCGGCCTCTTCGCTGACCCGATGGGGCACCTGCATGCGTTGCAACAGCTTGACGAACCCGCTCAAATCCACGGCCAGGGGCAAGCGCAATACGGCGACAACACTCATTGCATCATCTCCGGCCGCTCGACATCGACCCAGACAAATTTGTGCGGATCCAGGCGGGTTTCCTGGTCCAGGCGATAGGCCACCAACTTGCCGTAGAGCACCGCGCTGTAATCCAGGCAGGCCAGGTTCTGGCGGATCGGCGCGGGCTTGCCACTGCGCCAGTAGTGGCCGACGAACAACAGCGGTTCATGGACGCCATAACGCAACAGGTTGTTCTTTTCATCCGGCGACAGTGGTCTGCGGGCCACCGGCTCAGGCAAGGCGTCGGGCTGGAACACGATGTCGCCGTAGGTCTGCGGATCGTCTTCCCAGAACTTGGTCCGGAAGAACGAGCGGGTCAGGCCGTCGCCGCCGGTGAGGGTCTGGCCATGGGGCAGGCGCATGTCGGTGCCGCGCAACAAACGATCGAACACCGTGCAGGCAAAGCTGCCGGGTTCCGCCGAGGCCTGGAGGAAATGCTCGTCGATGCAGCCGTCCGGGAACAGGCCGCGCAGCGGCTCGATCAGGCCGGCGTCCCAGCAGGCGTGCACCACCCGGAAACGGCCAGCGTCGACAAACAACGGCAGCTCATAGAACCACTTGAGGAAGTCATGCCAATCTGCAGGATGCTGCTCGAACTGGGTCAGGGTTTCGTTGAGCAGGCGCGCATGGCGCGGGGTGTGTTCGCGCACGTAGCGCTGGCCACTGCCCGGCAGTGCCGGCGTGCTCCAGCCCAGGGCATTGAACTCGTGGTTGCCCATGATGCACAACGCCTGGCCGGCCACCACCATGTCATGGACGATGTGCAGCGCCTCGCGGATGCGTGGCCCCCGGTCAATGATGTCCCCCAGGAACACCGCCATGCGCGACGGATGCCGCCAGACTCCGCCCTGCTTGTGGTAACCGAGTTGGTCCAGCAGGCGTTCAAGGGTCAAGGCGCATCCGTGCACGTCGCCGATCAGGTCGTAACTGCGCGCAGGATCGAGCATCAGTCGCCTCCACCCCCCAACCGGCTACCCCAGCCGAGCTTGGTCCGGCAGACTTCGTAGTAGTTGTGATCCAGCGGATGGATCAAGCGCAGCTTCTGCGCTTTCTTGCTGACGGTGATGGTGTCACCCGGCGCGCAGGTGAAATGGTTCTGACCGTCACAGGACACTTGCGGGTAGATCTGCATATCCTTGGACACGACGATTTTCAGCTCACTGTTGCCATCGACCACGATGGGTCGCCCAGACAAGGTATGGGGGTACATGGGCACAATCACAATAGCGTCGAGCTTGGGGTGCATGATCGGGCCACCGGCAGACAGCGCATAGGCCGTGGAGCCGGTGGGCGTGGCGACGATCAGGCCGTCGGCCTTCTGGCTGCAGACGAACTGGCCGTCGATGTACAGCTCGAACTCGATCATGCGCGTGGACTTGCCGGGGTGCAGAACCACATCATTGAGGGCATCGCCCTGGCCAATGGCCTCGGCGTGGCGACGGACCTCCGCCTGCAACAGGAAGCGGTTTTCCACCAGGTAGTGGCCGTCCAGCACTTCGGCGACCTTGGTTTCCAGCTCGTCGGGGCGGATATCGGTCAGGAACCCGAGGCTGCCCCGGTTGATGCCCAGCACGGGAACGTTGTGCCGCGCCAGGGCCCGGGCCGCCCCCAACAGGCTGCCGTCGCCGCCGACTACGATCACCATGTCACAGACTTCGCCGAGCATCTTGCGCGACGACGTCTGCAGGCCATGACCCGGCAGCACTTCGGCGATGGTATCTTCGAGGATCACATGCAGGTGCCGCTCCAGGAGGAAACGTTTGAGACGGCGAACGGTGTCCAACACCTGTGAACTGCCCAGGCGACCGATGATGCCGATATTGCGAAATTGCTCCATGAGGCTCCTGCGAAGGTCTGCGGCGGGCGAAAAACACGATTATGGGCGAAAGCGCTCCATAGACAAAATTCTTTAAGCCTTCACCACAGCGGCTATGCTCGCAAAATGATCCTGTTTCCTGAATTGCTGGACTTGCCTCGCCGCCTGCGCCATCCCGAAGTGCGCGATCTGGCGTGGGCGATACTTGCCCCACCGATGCTCATCGACCCTCCCTGGCCCCAGCGCCATCCTCTCGCCGGCAGCGGCTGGGTACAGGATCCTCATCGACTGGAACACTGGCTGCGGCAGCTGGACCGTGACAGCTATCCACTGCTGCATTGCCTGTCCCTGGGGCGAACACGGCGCTTGGGCCTGTACTACGAAAGGCTGTGGCAATTTGCCGTGCAACACGCCCCGGGCATCGAGCTGATTGCCGCGAACCTGCCGATCCGGCACGCCGGCCATACGCTGGGCGAATTGGACCTGCTGCTGCGCGATGGCGACGGCATCCATCATCTGGAGTTGGCGATCAAGTTGTACCTCGGCCCCCAGCACGGCAATGGCCAGGACACCGCGCAATGGCTCGGGCCGGGCTGCCATGACCGACTCGACCGCAAACTGGCGCATTTGCGCGATCACCAGCTGCCGATCTCGGCACGTCCGGAAAGCCGCGAGGCCTTGGCGGCACTGGGCATTGAACCGTCCGGCACCGAGGTGTTTCGTTCCGAGCTCTGGCTCGGCGGTTATTTACTGTATCCCTGGCCGGGCCAGGCCGAACCGCCGGCCGGCGCGCACCCCAGGCATCTGCGGGGGAGCTGGCTGCATCAGCGCGATTGGCCAGCCTTCGTCGCCCAACGTCCGCCGGGGCGCTGGCAACCCCTGCCCCGCGCCGCCTGGCTGGCCCCGGCCCATTATCCGGCGGACCAGACCTGGAGCACCGAGCAACTGGAAGCCTGGCGAATGGCCCTCGACCCCATGGCGCCGGCGCAACTGAT
The DNA here is from genome assembly GCF_030064125.1 of Pseudomonas sp. G2-4. Classification (NCBI taxonomy): domain Bacteria; kingdom Pseudomonadati; phylum Pseudomonadota; class Gammaproteobacteria; order Pseudomonadales; family Pseudomonadaceae; genus Pseudomonas; species Pseudomonas sp. G2-4. The sequence continues at coordinate 3,647,705 of NZ_CP125957.1, forward strand.
GGTGCGCCTGACCGAAAGCGCCGAGGGCGAGTGGGAAGAGGCCGAGCGGCTCTTCCTGGTGGCGGATCTTTGGCCGGATGTGCCGGGCAATGGCTGAATTTGAGGGGGCCTGCCAGGTCCTCATCGCGAGCAGGCTCGCTCCCACAGGGTTATGTGTAGATCATCAATTCTGTGAACAACACAAATCCACTGTGGGAGCGAGCTTGCTCGCGATGAAGTCACCTCGGTCTAAATGGACAACCGCACCGCCAGCGCCGCCAACGTCACCAGCAACACCGGCGTCGTCAGCACGATCCCGACCTTGAAGTAATACCCCCAGCCGATCTGGATGTTCTTGCGTGCCAGCACATGCAACCAAAGCAAGGTCGCCAGACTGCCGATAGGGGTGATTTTCGGGCCCAGGTCGCTGCCGATGACGTTGGCGTAGATCATCGCCTCCTTCACCACTCCGGTGGCCTGGCTGGCATCGATGGACAAGGCACCGATCAGCACCGTCGGCAGGTTGTTCATGACCGACGAGAGCAACGCCGTCAACAGCCCGGTGCCCATGGCCGCGCCCCACACGCCATATTCGGCGAAACCGTCGAGCCAGTGGGCCAGGTACCCAGTGAGCCCGGCGTTACGCAGGCCATAGACCACCAAGTACATGCCGAGGGAAAAGATCACGATCTGCCACGGCGCTTCCTTCATCACCTTGCGGGTGGAGATCTTATGGCCGCGGGCGGCGACGGCCAGCAGCAACGCGGCACAGACAGCCGAAATCGCGCTGATTGGAATCCCCAAAGGCTCCAGGGCAAAGCAGCCCAACAGCAGGATCACCAGCACCGCCCAACCGGCATAGAACGTTGCTGTGTCGTGGATTGCACTCGCCGGATCATCCAGCTGATGCGGGTCGTAATCGCTCGGGATATCGCGTCGAAAGAACCACAGCAGGATCGCCAGGCTGGCCGCCACGCTGACCAGGTTCACCGGGACCATGACCGCTGCGTAGCGGTTGAAGCCGATGCCAAAGAAGTCCGCCGAGACAATGTTGACCAGGTTTGACACCACCAATGGCAGGCTCGCGGTGTCGGCAATGAAACCGGCGCCCATCACGAACGCCAGGGTCGCCGCCGGGGAAAAACGCAACGCCAGCAGCATCGAGATCACGATGGGGGTCAGGATCAGCGCTGCCCCGTCATTGGCGAACAGCGCCGACACCAACGCACCCAGCAGCACCATGAACGCAAACAGCTTGCGCCCACTGCCCCGCCCCCACCGGGCCACATGCAGGGCCGCCCAGGCGAAGAACCCAGCCTCGTCCAGCAACAGGCTGATGATGATCAGCGCGACAAAAGTCCCGGTGGCGTTCCAGATAATCTGCCAGACCAGCGCAATGTCACCGACCTGCACCACTCCACTCAACAAGGCCAGCACCGCGCCGAGCGTGGCGCTCCAGCCGACCCCGAGCCCCTTGGGTTGCCAGATCACCAGCGTAATGGTCAGCAGGAAAATCAACGACGCGATGAGCATGTGCAACAGCCTTGAACGGGGGAATGAAGGGAAAAAGCCAGCAGCCACGCGCCCGCCGACGCCCGGGAGCCTTCAATGGGACCGTGGGAATCGGGCATGGAGAAGGCGGGCCTTGGGGTGCGAGAGGCGAATATAGGGAGCTTGGGGTATTCAGTAAAGCCGAGGGCCCACATTTGTGGCGAGGGAGCTTGCTCCCGCTGGGCTGCGCAGCAGACCCTAAAACCGGGGCCGCTACGCGCCCCAGCGGGAGCAAGCTCCCTCGCCACAGGTGTTGCCTGGAATCTCGGAATATCAGGCCTTTTTATGTTGCTCGACCCACTTGCCATAGGCGTCGATGAATTTCTGCAGGAACGGCCTTACGGCATCCGACAAATTACCCGCCTCGTCAAACGCCGTCCCGGCGCCGCTCAGGTAGGCTTCCGGCTGCTGCATGCAAGGTACATCGAGGAACACCAGGGACTGGCGCAAATGATGGTTGGCGCCAAAACCACCGATGGCGCCGGGCGATGCACTGATCACCGCGCCCGGCTTGCCACTCAGGCAACTCTGGCCGTAGGGGCGCGAACCCACGTCGATGGCATTCTTCAGCGGTGCCGGCACCGAACGGTTGTATTCAGGCGTGACGAACAGCAATGCGTCGGCTGCGCCCACTTGCTGACGGAATGTGGTGTAGGCTGCCGGCGGCGTTACATCGATGTCTTCGTTATAGAGTGGCAAGTCGCCGATTTCGACGATGCTCAGTTTCAGATTGGCTGGCGCCAGGTCAGCCAGTGCCAGCGCCACCTTGCGATTGATCGATGCCTTGCGCAGGCTGCCCACCAAAACGGCCACTGTGTAGACATTACTCATAAGAGTCTCTCGACTGTCGGCTCAAAGGAGCCTGTAGTTATAGATGATCGGAGCGACAATTGGACCAGCGGGACGACGAAAACCGGCCAACTGGACTATTTTTTTCATGTAGGAAAACTTACCGCGCTTGACCGGGGTCTACAGAACCGCAAATCGAGTGATCTATTTCCAGAGGTTCTAAGCAATGGCAGCAGTACTTGTCGGACAATTTCATGCGCGGGACGCCGAAGGTCGCGTCTATTCGGTGCATGAGTTCCAGGAATCGACCCCGTCGCCCGACGGAAACGGCAAGGAGCCTGTCACTACCTACAAGCTGGCTATCGGTGATCGCGTCAACAAACTCGACGACGGCAAATTTGTGCTGGTGCAGTCCCAAATCGAATTGACGCGCGAACCGGAAACGCCACCACAAGCTCAAACGCCCACTGAAACACAAATAGCTTCATAACGGTTGTTATGAGCAGAAGTCATGCCCGGACTTGGGTTAGGATTCGGCCACTCAATGGCTTACCCGCCGAACATGGACTTCTTGCATGCGTTTACGCCACATCGAAGTGATCCAGGCGCTGCTGCAGACCGGCCACCTCGGCACGGCGGCCGAATGGCTGCAATTGCCGGTGGCGGAGGTCGAGGCGATCCTGCGCGATGCCGAGGCGCAACTGGGCTTCATGCTGTTTGCCAGTGTGCGTGGGCGCTTGCAGGCCACTCGAGAAACCCTTGAGTTGCGTAACGGCATCACACGGGTGTACGACACCCTCGAACCGGTGCAACGCCTGGCCAGTAGCCTGAAACACTATCAGGCACCGCCCCTGCGAGTCATCTGCACCCCGCCGCTGGCCCAACAGTTGTTGCCCCATAGCATCGCCGCCCTGCGTCGACGGCATCCAGATGTGCCTTGCACCCTGCTCAGCCAACCGACCCGCGACATCGTCCAGAGCCTGCTATTGCGTGAAAGTGACCTGGGCCTGAGCTTGCACGACCCGGAACACCCCGACATCCATTGCCAGATGATTGCCCAGGGCAAACTGCAATTGCTGGCGCCCCACGGCTGGCTGCAACCGCGGCAAAAATACATTTCGCTTCAGGATCTGGCGGGCCAGTCACTGGTGGGGCTCGATGGCCACGACCCGCTGAGCCCCGCGTTCGAGCATAAACTGGCGGCGCTGCGTCCGGCGCCGCTAATCCAGATCCGCGTACAGACCCATCAGATGATGCGCGCCATGGTCGAAGCCGGCGAAGGCCTTGCCATCGTCGACCCCTTCACCGCCTCAGGCGCCAAGGGCGGCGACCTGGACGTCTGCCCGGTGTCACCGGCGATTGCGATTGGTCTCTATGCCCTGAGCCTCAACGGCACGCAACCCTCGCCCGCCGTCCAATCACTGCTGGAACGACTTACGGAACAAGCCGAGGTGTTGCTGAGCCACTGATCGACATGCCCAGCGGATCGTCGAACAACCGATACCAGAACAGCGCCACTTCAGCGGTATGCCGGTCAATGCCGCGATAGCGCAGGTGGTCGATGCCGCCAAGTACGTACCCGCAACGCTCATAGAGTCGGCAAGCCCCCAGGTTGTTGTTCTGGGTTTCCAGCATGATCCCCGGCAGTTTCTTCTTGCGGCTCCAGAAATGCGCGACGTCGAGCAACGCCTTGGCCACCCCGTGGCGACGGGCAGGCGCGTGCACCGCCAGTTCGTCGATGTGGGCGAAACCGTTCCAGTTAGTGCTGACCACCAAGTGCCCTACCGGCTGGTCGTCGAGATAAGCCATGAAGATCTCGCTGTCCGGGGCATTGCGAAAACTGCTGAACTCTTCCGGATCGATGCCATAGCACTTGCGATAGGGAACGATGGGCGTCACCGGCCATTGGCTCACGGGCCGGCCAACCTGCGCTGTGCCGTAGTCACTGACCTCGAAACTGAAATCACTGCCCCAGATGTAGGCGGCAAAACCATCATCGACGACGCGTACCGACAGGCCGGGGTGCTTGGGATTCATGACCGGTTGCATACTGGGGAAAGTCCTCATTCCTTGAGACAACCAACGGCGCATCGCCATCCATTGCCCTTGCCTTGCAAATCTTTCATCAAGCGGGATCCATTGCCTGCCCGTTACCTCAGGTTAGAAGGTACTGGCGATTGTGGCGAGAAATGAACGTGGATACAGCCGTTCGCTAAAGGTCTGCCGGAATCATCGTGGCGAGGGAGCTTGCTCCCGCTGGGCTGCGAAGCAGCCCCATTTTGTGAGCGCTTCGCACTCAAGCGGGAGCAAGCTCCCTCGCCACGGGTTCTTTATTTGCCTTTAATGAACAGTATTGGTTCCCTAAGGAGCTTCATCCGTTCGCCGGGACCTGCGCCTCGGCCAACTGCGTCCACAGTGCCGGAGCACCGGCGGACTTGGCGATGGCTTCCAGACGTGCGGCATGTTCGGCCAGGTCGCTTTCGCTGGCGCGGATGATCCGGCACGGCCTGCGGCCAGCCGGCAAACGACGAATTTCCGTGGCCTGGTTGCCCGAGCCCTCGCCGGTACCGTTGCCGTCCGAGGCGTTGCCGGCCAGGGACAGGCTGGTCTGGCCGCCCGTCATGGTCAGGTAGACGTCGGCCAGGATCTCGGAGTCGAGCAAGGCGCCGTGCAGCTCACGACCGGAGTTATCGACCCCGTAGCGTTTGCACAAGGCATCGAGGCTGTTGCGCTGCCCAGGGTGACGCTCCCGAGCCATCATCAGGGTATCGAGGATGGTGCAATGCTGGGTGATGTCGGCGCGGTCGTGCTGGCCCATCAGGGCGAACTCGTTGTTGATGAACCCAACGTCGAACGCGGCGTTATGGATGATCAACTGCGCGCCCTGGATGAACTCGAAGAACTCATCGGCCACTTCGGCGAAACGCGGCTTGCCCACCAGGAACTCGTTGGTGATGCCGTGGACGCCAATAGCGCCTTCATCACTTTCGCGATCCGGTTGCAGGTAAACATGAAAATGGCGGCCGGTCAGGCGCCGGCCGATCAGCTCGACACAGCCGATTTCGATAATCCGGTGACCATCGGTCACCGGCATGCCGGTGGTTTCGGTATCCAGTACAACAGATCTGTTGGCCATCAGTGTTCAGCTCTCAACGGGCATGCTTGCAAAAGCGCGGATGTTAACACGCTCACGGAGCGCGGTGCCGCACACCGTTTATGTGGCGAGGGAGCTTGCTCCCGCTCGGTTGCGCAGCGACCGCCCGAAGGGGCCTGCTTCGCAGTCCAGCGGGAGCAAGCTCCCTCGCCACAGGTCAATCATTCCTTCTGACCAAGGGCCCCAGCCGGCTGAATCAAGCCTGCTTGAAGCCCCGCACCTCATCCACCCCACGGTTGGCCAGTTGGTCGGCCCGTTCGTTGCCGTGGTGGCCGATGTGGCCGCGCACCCACTTCCAGGTGACGTTATGACGGTTGACCTGCTCATCCAGCAACATCCAGAGGTCAGCGTTTTTCACCGGCTCCTTCGCCGCCGTCTTCCAGCCACGCTTCTTCCAGTTGGCCATCCACTCGTTGATGCCCTTCATGACGTACTGCGAGTCGGTGACCAGCAGTACGTCACAGGAACGCTTGAGTTCTTCCAGGCCACGGATGGCACCCATCAATTCCATGCGATTGTTGGTGGTGTTGGTTTCACCGCCCCAGAGCTCCTTCTCCACCCCTTTGCACACCAGCAACGCGCCCCAGCCGCCAGGGCCGGGATTGCCCTTGCAGGCGCCATCGGTGAAGAGTTCTACGCTATCGCTCATGCCAATCTATCCAAAAAAATGCAAAGGCCTGCCGATCTGGGCGATAACGCCCGAAGCCGAAATGCCGGCAGGTCATCAGAAAAGGGTTACGGCTCGATATGGCGACGGTTGACCTTGGCCATCGGCAGGGGAATCAGCTTGCCCATCGGCTCGCGTCGCGCCTGACGCACCGGGCGCAGCCCGACCGCGATCTTGCGCGCCACCAACAAATAGAAACCACCGCCAGACAATTGCCAGTCACCGGCCTTGCGCTCCCAACCGGCCAGGCGGGCCTGCCACTTGGGTGATGCAAGCGGCGGACGATAGCACCCGAAGCGGCGTTTCTCCAGCGCGAAGCCCAGCAGGTTGAGCCAGTCACCGACCCGCGAGGCCGAGATGCAGCGGGCCTGGCGCAAGGCATCGTGGGCGAACACGTGACGCAACCCCCAACTGCTCCAGGGGTTGATGCCGATGATCACCAGATGCCCGCCCGGGCGTACGCTGCTGGCAGCTTCACGCAGCAAGCCGTGGGGAGACAGGCAGAAATCCAGGCCGTGCTGCATCACCACCACGTCGGCGGCATGCTCGCTCAAAGGCCAGGCTTGCTCCTCGCAGACAATCTCCACGCCGGGCAACGGTGCGCCCAGGCGGACGTTGCGCTGGACCTGCGGTGCCGACGGCGGCGTCTGCGCCGAAGGCCCGTAATGCACCAGGTAGCCGCCGAAGAACCGACCCAGCTCCTCCTCGAGCATGCGCCGCTCTTCTTCCAGCAAGAATTGCCCGACAGGGCCGGACAGCCATTCACGGGCCGCGCTAATCAACGCCAGCCAGTCAGGATCAGCCTGAGCGAACGCTTCATCGGTCATTGCATTCTCCAACGCGTCAGGAAGTTCTAAGATGCGCCTTTGTTTTCTGCTTGGCGAATTCCGCGATGATACAGATCAGTGCCCTGCCCGCGTTCACCGATAACTACATCTGGTTGTTACAGGACCATGCCACCCAACGCTGCGCCGTGGTCGACCCCGGTGACGCCGCGCCGGTGCAAGCCTGGCTCGACGCCCACCCAGGCTGGGCCTTGAGCGACATATTGATCACCCATCATCACCATGATCATGTCGGCGGCGTCGAGGCGCTGAAAAACGCAACGCACGCTACCGTCCATGGCCCGGCCAGTGAAAATATCCCGGCGCGGGATGTGGCGCTCCGTGACAACGACACGCTCAACGTGCTCGGCCTGGATTTCGAGGTCTACACGGTGCCCGGCCACACCTTGGGGCATATCGCCTACTACCACCGCGGCCTGCTGTTCTGTGGCGACACCCTGTTTGCTGCCGGTTGCGGCCGGCTCTTCGAAGGTACGCCAGGGCAGATGCACCATTCCCTCGACCGCCTCGCCGGCCTGCCCGAAGATACGCTGATCTACTGCACCCATGAATATACCCTCAGCAATCTGAAATTTGCCGCCGCAGTGGAACCGGGCAATCCGGACATCGCCGCCCGTCTGGAAAAAGTCACCCGGCAACGCAACGAAGGTGTCATCACCCTGCCCTCGACCCTGGCCCTGGAAAAACTCACCAATCCCTTCCTGCGCACCGCTGAAACATCCGTTAAACAAAAAGCAGACGAACGGAGTGGCCAGCGTAACGAGACGCCGACCGAGGTTTTTGCTGCCTTGAGAGCTTGGAAAGATAAGTTCTAAGGGCGCTATCGATTGATACAAAAATTCTGAATGGTTGACCTGTTGGGGTGCGCTTCCTAGAATCGGCCGACATTTTTGCCCGGAACTTACTTCCAGCCAATGTCGTCATCTATACGCAGATCCGCCCAGTCAGACACATTGACCCGCTTGGCTCAAGCCATTGCGGTGGCTGTGTCCGCCACCCTGGCGGGCTGCCAGAGTTCGGGCCAGGCGCCGCAAACCGACGTGGCCCACACGCCGAATATCGCCGCTCGGGCCAAACAGAAGCCTATCTGGCTCACTGAAAGACCCACCCCTCAAGTACCCCAGGACGTCTGGGAACGCATGCGCCAGGGCTTCCAACTGCAAGAAACCGCCGGGGTCAATCCACGCATCGAGCAACAGCGCCTGTGGTTCGCCAGTAACCCGTCCTTCTTGGAAAACGCCGGTGAACGCGGCAGCCTCTATATCCATTACATCGTCGAACGCCTCGAAGAGCGCAACATGCCGCTGGAGCTGGCGCTGCTGCCGGTGATCGAAAGCGCCTACAACCCGATGGCCTATTCCCGGGCCAACGCGGTGGGGCTTTGGCAATTCATCCCGTCCACGGGGCGTTACTTCAACCTGCGCCAGACCCGCTTCTATGACGGGCGTCGCGACATCACCGCCTCCACCACGGCCGCCATGGATTACCTGACGCGCCTGCACGACATGTTCAACGGTGACTGGCTGCTGGCACTGGCGGCCTATAACGCCGGTGAAGGCACAGTCAGCCGCGCCATCGAGCGCAACGAAAAGCTGGGCCTGCCCACCGACTACTGGAACCTGCCGCTGCCCAGCGAGACCCAGGCCTACGTGCCGAAGCTGCTGGCGCTGTCCCAGGTGGTGCTCTCTCCCGATGCCTATGGCGTGAACCTTAACCCGATCGCCAACGAACCCTATTTCCAGGTCGTCGAAATCAACCAGCGCATGGACCTGTCCAAGGTCGCGGCAGTGGCCAACATCGACGAAGACGAGCTGTTCCAGCTCAATCCGGCTTTCAAGCAGCGCACCACCATCGACGGCCCGCAGCACCTGCTGGTGCCCACTTCCAAGGCCCAGTTGCTGACCGCCAGCCTGTCGACCATGCGCCCGGAAGAGCTGATCAGCCAGCGCTCGCTCAAACCGGTTTTCGAGAACGCCGATGATAGCGACGTGGAAGGCGCCAGGCGCAGCTACCGCGTCAAGCGCGGCGATAACCTGGCCCAGATTGCCAAGGCCAACAACGTCCAGACCAAGGACCTGCAACGCTGGAACAAGCTCAGTGGCAACAAACTCAAGGTTGGCCAGACCCTGGTGATGCGGGACACCAAAGCCACCAAGGCCACCGGCAAGCGCGTCAGCACCGTGGTCGCCGCCAACAGCAAGGCTCAAAAGAAGCAGACCCAATACAAGGTCAAGCAGGGCGACTCGCTGTACGTGGTGGCCAAGCGCTTCAACGTCGAAATGCAGCACCTCAAGCGCTGGAATCCACGGATGGGCAAGGCGCTCAAGCCTGGGCAGATGCTGACGGTCTACTCTCCCCACTGATCGAGGGACTCCCTGTGGCGAGGGAGCTTGCTCCCGCTGGGCTGCGCAGCAGCCCCAAAAGCAGCGACTCAATCCACCTGTCACACCGAGGTGCCAGATTCGGGGTCGCTTCGCAACCCAGCGAGAGCAAGCTCCCTCGCCACGGTTCAAGCAAACCCTGAAGCTTTGTGCCCCCGCCTTTTTCCTGCCGATACAAGCTGTTACTGTACAGGCCATAAACGCCCATGCCGCCTGGATCGAATCTCAGACTTGATACGTCCCCTCCTCCTGCTCCTGATCAGCCTGGCCTTGAGTTCTCCCGCCAGCGCAACCATCAGCGAAAGCCATGGCTATGCGCAGTTCGGCACACTCAAGTACCCGGCCAGGTTCACCCACTTCGACTGGGTCAACCCGCAAGCGCCCAAGGGCGGTACCTTGCGGGTCATGGCATTCGGCACCTTCGATACGCTCAACCCCTACACATTCAAGGGCAGCAGCCCGGTTTCCACGCCAAACTTCCTGCAATACGGCATCAACGAGCTGAACGAACCGCTGATGGTTGGCACCGGCCAGTACGCGCCGTCCGGTGATGAACCGACGTCAAGCTACGGCCTGATCGCCCGGTCAGTGGAATACAGCGAGGACCGCAGTTGGGTGGTATTCAACCTGCGGCCCGAAGCGCGATTCCACGATGGTGTGCCAATCACCGCCTATGACGTGGCGTTCTCCTATAAAACCCTGCTCAAGGACGGCCACCCGCAATATCGCACCAACCTGCAGGAAGTGTTGCGGGTCGACATTCTCAACCCGCTGAAAATCCGCTTTGTCTTCAAGCGCGCGGGCAATCCGCTGTTGATACTGCGCCTGGGTGAATTACCGGTGCTGCCCCAGCATTACTGGAAAGACCGCGACTTCAAGGCCACTACGTTCGAGCCGCCCCTGGGCAGCGGGCCTTATCGCATTACCAAAGTGCAGCCAGGTCGCCAACTGGTGTTCGAAAGGGTCAAGGATTACTGGGGCAAGGACCTGCCGGTCAATCGCGGTAAATACAACTACAACCGAATGGACGTGGAGTTCTACCGCGACAGCGAAGTGGCCTTCGAAGCGTTCAAGGCTGGTGAGTTCGACATCTACATCGAGCATCAGGCCAAGAATTGGGCCAACGGTTATCATTTCCCGGCGATCAAGCGTGGTGATGTGATCAAGGCACAGATTCCCCACCAGATCCCGACCCAGACCCAGGGCTTGTTCATGAATACCCGGCGCAACACATTTGCCGAGGTCAAGGTGCGTGAAGCCTTGGGGCTGATGTTCGATTTCGAGTGGACCAACCGCACGCTGTTCAGTGGCGCCTACAAGCGCACCCTCAGCTATTACCCCAACAGCGAATTCTCCGCCAGCGGCCTTCCGGTGGGCCACGAGTGGTTGCTGCTCAAGCCATACCGTGAACAATTGCCGTCCAAACTGCTCACCGAGCCCTTCAGCTTGTCCAAAACCGATGGTCGCGGCATTCCCCGGGAAACCCTGCGCAAAGCCTTGGCACTCTTGAAGGACGCCGGATGGTCCCTCAACGGCCAACGACTGGTGAACGCCGACAGCCAGCCCCTGAGCTTCGAGATCCTCTTGGTGAATCCGAACCTGGAGCGCATCCTGCAACCCTACGTTGAAAACCTCGCCAGCATCGGCATCCAGGCCCGGCTGCGCACGGTGGACCGCGCCCAGTACAAACAGCGGCTGGACCAGTTCGACTTCGACATGATCCTGCTGACCCTGGGCCAGACCCTCAGCCCGGGCCTGGAACAATGGCAGTATTTCCACTCCAGCCAGGTCGGGGTCAAGGGCAGCAAGAACTACGCGGGGATCGCCAACCCCGTGGTCGATCACTTGTTGGAAAAGCTGCTGGCCGCCCGCACCCGCGACGAACAGGTCGCCGCCGGCAAAGCCCTGGACCGCGTGTTGCTGTGGCAGCACTACTGCATCCCCAACTGGTATCTCAATTATCATCGCCTGGCGTACCGCAACCGGTTCGCCTTCGTCACCACGCCGCCCTACACCCTGGGCCTGAGCAGCTGGTGGCTGAAATCTTCGGAGAAAGATCAATGAAGCCTTTTCGCGCCCTGCTCCTGCAGGCCAGCAGCTTGTTATTCGCCGGGCTGGCCTTCGCCGCGCCGCAGCACGCCTTGACGTTGTACAACGAACCACCGAGATACCCGGCCGATTTCAAGCATTTCGACTACGTGAACCCCGATGCCCCCAAAGGCGGCGTGTTCCGCCAGGGCGGGTTTGGTGGTTTCGACAGCCTCAACCCGTTCATCAGCAAAGGTGTACCGGCCGATGACATCGGCCTGATCTACGACACCCTGGCCAAGCAAGGCTTGGACGAACCCTTCACCGAATACGGTCTGATCGCCGAAAAAATCGAGAAAGCTCCGGACAATGGCTGGGTGCGTTTCTACTTGCGTCCCGAAGCCCGCTTCAACGACGGTCATCCGCTGCGCGCCGAAGACGTGGTCTTCAGCTTCCAGACCCTGACCAAGGACGGCGCCCCGATGTTTCGCGGGTATTACAACGATGTCGCCGAAGTCATCGCCGAAACCCCGCTCAAAGTGCTGTTCAAGTTCAAGCACACCAACAACCGCGAATTGCCGTTGATCCTCGGCCAATTGCCGGTATTGCCAAAACACTGGTGGGCCGAGCGCGATTTCAACAAAGGCAACCTGGAGATCCCCCTCGGCAGCGGCCCCTACAAGGTCGCCGAAGTAAAGGCCGGACGCTCGATTCGCTATGAGCGCGTGAAGGACTACTGGGGCAAGGACCTGCCGGTCAATCGCGGCTTCTACAATTTCGACGTACTGACCACCGATTACTACCGCGACAACACCGTCGCGGTCGAGGCATTGAAAGCCGGGCAGTTCGATTTCTGGCTGGAGATGACCGCCAAGAACTGGGCCAACGCCTACAACATTCCGGCCGTAGCCGAAGGTCGACTGATCAAGGAACAGATCCCCAACGGCAACCCTACCGGCATGCAGGGCTTTGTCTACAACCTGCGCCGACCGATCTTCCAGGACGTGCGAGTGCGCAAGGCCTTGAGCCTGCTGCTGGATTTCGAGTGGACCAACAAGCAACTGTTCAACGGCGCTTACGCCCGCACCCGCAGCTATTTCGAAAATTCGGAAATGGCCGCCACCGGCCTGCCCGGTGAAGACGAGCTGAAGATACTCGGACCCCTGCGCGGCAAGATTCCCGAGCAGGTGTTCAGCGAAGCCTTCCAACCCTCAATGTGCGACGGCAGCGGCATGATCCGCGACCAGCAGCGCAAGGCGTACCAATTGCTGCAAGAAGCCGGCTGGCGCATCGTCGACGACAAGATGGTCGACGCCCAAGGTAAACCGGTGGTGCTGGAGTTCCTGCTGGCCCAGACCGAATTCGAGCGGGTGCTGCTGCCGTTCAAGCGCAACCTGAGCGACCTGGGCATTGAACTGGTAATCCGTCGTGTGGACGTGTCCCAGTACATCAACCGCGTGCGCTCCCGGGATTTCGACCTGGTGGTGGGCAGCTTCCCGCAATCCAGTTCGCCGGGTAACGAGCAGCGCGAGTTCTGGATGTCGGCCGCCGCCGACAAGCCTGGCAGCCGCAATACCATGGGCCTGAAGGATCCGGCCGTGGACCAGCTGGTGGAGCAACTGATCAACGCCGATTCGCGCAAGAGCCTGGTGGCCCACGCCCGGGCGCTGGACCGGGTCCTGCAATGGGGCTACTACGTGATTCCCAACTGGCACATCAAAACCTGGCGCGTGGCCTACTGGAACCATATCGGCCATCCGAAAATCACGCCGACCTATGACATCGGCACCACCACCTGGTGGGTCAAGCCGGACACCAAGCCTGCGGTGGAAGTAGAAAAACAAGTCATGGAACAACACATCAACGCCGCTCCTGCGAGCGTGGAGTAAACGATGCTGGCTTACATCTTTAGGCGGCTGCTGCTGATCATCCCGACCCTGTTCGGCATCCTGTTGATCAACTTCGTCATCATCCAGGCCGCGCCCGGCGGGCCAGTGGAGCAAATGATCGCCAAGCTCGAAGGTTTCGAAGGTGCCACCAGCCGCATTGCCGGCGGCGGCGCCGAAGTGTCGGTGGCCGGATCCTCCTATCGCGGCGCCCAGGGCCTGGACCCGGGACTGGTCAAGGAAATCGAGCGCATGTACGGCTTCGACAAGTCGGCCCCCGAACGCCTGTGGATCATGATCAAGAACTACGCCCAACTGGACTTCGGCGACAGTTTCTTCCGCGATGCCAAGGTCATCGACCTGATCAAGGAAAAGATGCCGGTGTCCATCTCCCTCGGGCTGTGGAGCACGCTGATCATGTACCTGGTGTCGATCCCGCTGGGGATCGCCAAGGCCACGCGGCATGGCAGCCATTTCGACGTGTGGACCAGTTCGGCGATCATCGTCGGCTACGCGATCCCGTCGTTCCTGTTCGCCATCCTGCTGATCGTGGTGTTTGCCGGCGGCAGTTATTTCGATTGGTTCCCGTTGCGCGGACTGACCTCCAACAATTTTGACGAACTGAGCATGGGCGGCAAGATTCTCGATTACTTCTGGCACCTGGCCTTGCCCGTGACTGCCTTGGTGATCGGCAACTTCGCCACCATGACCCTGCTGACCAAGAACAGCTTCCTCGATGAAATCAACAAACAGTACGTGGTCACCGCCAAGGCCAAGGGCCTGACCCGTCATCGGGTGCTCTACGGCCACGTCTTCCGTAACGCCATGCTGCTGGTGATCGCCGGCTTCCCCTCCGCGTTCATCGGGATATTCTTCACCGGCTCCTTGCTGGTGGAAGTGATCTTCTCCCTCGACGGCCTTGGGCTGATGAGTTTCGAAGCGGCCATCAACCGCGACTACCCGGTGGTGTTCGGCACTCTGTTTATCTTCACCCTGCTGGGGCTGGTGGTGAAGCTGATCGGCGACCTGACCTACACCTTTGTCGATCCACGCATCGACTTCGAAAGCCGGGAGCATTGAGATGAACCTGTCCCCTCTCAATCGCCGCCGCTTCGAATTGTTCAAGGCCAACAAGCGTGGCTGGTGGTCACTGTGGCTGTTTTTGATCCTGTTCGGGCTGAGCCTGGGCGCCGAGTTGATCGCCAACGACAAACCGCTGGTGGTGCATTACGACGACGGCTGGTATTTCCCGGCCCTCAAGCGCTACCCGGAAACCACGTTCGGCGGCGAATTTCCGCTGGAAGCCAACTACAAGAGCCCGTACATCCGTGAGTTGTTGGCCGCCAAAGACGCCTGGGTGCTGTGGGCGCCGATTCCGTTCAGCTACCAGAGCATCAACTACGACCTTAAGGTCCCGGCGCCAGCACCGCCTTCGGCCATGAACTGGCTGGGCACCGACGACCAGGGCCGCGATGTCCTGGCGCGGGTGATCTACGGCTTCCGCATCTCGGTGCTGTTCGCCCTGACCCTGACGGTGCTCAGTTCGATCATCGGCGTGATCGCCGGCGCCTTGCAGGGTTTCTATGGCGGCTGGGTCGATCTGGCCGGCCAGCGTTTCCTGGAGATCTGGTCCGGGCTGCCGGTGCTGTACCTGTTGATCATCCTCGCCAGTTTCGTACAGCCGAACTTCTGGTGGCTGCTGGGTATCATGCTGCTGTTTTCCTGGATGAGCCTGGTGGACGTGGTGCGCGCCGAGTTCCTGCGCGGACGCAACCTGGAGTACGTACGCGCCGCACGGGCGCTGGGCATGCAGAACGGGGCGATCATGTTCCGCCACATCCTGCCCAACGCCATGGTCTCGACCATGACCTTCATGCCGTTCATCCTCACGGGTGCCATCGGCACCCTCACCGCCCTGGATTTTCTCGGTTTCGGCTTGCCTGCCGGCTCGCCATCCCTGGGCGAGCTGGTGGCCCAGGGCAAATCCAACCTCCAGGCGCCGTGGCTGGGCATGAGCGCGTTCGCCGTGCTGGCGCTGATGCTGAGCCTGTTGGTGTTCATCGGCGAGTCCGCTCGCGATGCCTTCGATCCGAGGAAGTGATATGAACCAGGACAATCTGATCGAAGTACGCGACCTGGCGGTGGAATTCATTGTCGGCGAACGCCGCCAACGCGTAGTCGAGGGCGTCAGTTTCGATATCAAGCGCGGCGAAACCCTGGCCCTGGTGGGTGAAAGTGGCTCGGGCAAGTCGGTCACCGCCCACTCGATCCTGCGGTTGCTGCCCTACCCGCTGGCCCACCACCCGACCGGGACCATTCAGTACGCCGGGCAGGATTTGCTGGGGCTGAAAGAAAAAACCATCCGTCATATCCGCGGCAACCGGATCGCGATGATCTTCCAGGAACCGATGACGTCCCTGAACCCGCTGCACTGCATTGAAAAACAGATCAATGAAGTGCTCGGCATTCACAAAGGCCTGAGCGGCAAGGTGGCGAGCCGCCGGACCCTTGAGTTGCTGGAGCTGGTCGGCATCCCCGAGCCCCATAAGCGCCTCAAGGCCCTGCCCCATGAATTGTCCGGGGGCCAGCGCCAGCGGGTGATGATCGCCATGGCCCTGGCCAACGAGCCGGAGTTGCTGATCGCCGACGAACCGACCACGGCCCTGGACGTCACCGTCCAGCTGAAAATCCTCGAATTGCTCAAGGAGTTGCAGGCGCGATTGGGCATGTCGCTGCTGCTGATCAGCCACGATTTGAACCTGGTGCGAAGAATTGCTCACCGCGTATGTGTCATGCAGCGCGGTTGCATCGTCGAACAGGCATCGTGCGAAGAGTTGTTCCGCGCGCCACAGCATCCGTACACTCGGGAATTGCTGGCCGCCGAGCCCAGCGGCACCCCGGCGACCAACGTCGTCGGCCCGCCGCTGTTGCAGGTCGAAGACCTGAAAGTCTGGTTCCCGATCAAGAAAGGTTTGTTCAAACGCACGGTAGACTACATCAAGGCCGTAGACGGTGTCCGCTTCAGCCTGCCCCAGGGCCAGACCCTGGGTATCGTTGGCGAAAGTGGTTCCGGCAAGTCCACCCTGGGCCTGGCGATCTTGCGGTTGATCGGCAGCCAGGGCGGGATCCGCTTCGAAGACAAGCAACTCGATAGCCTGACGCAGCAACAGGTCCGGCCGCTGCGCCGGGAGATGCAAGTGGTGTTTCAGGACCCGTTCGGCAGCCTGAGCCCACGGATGTGTGTGAGCCAGATCGTCGGCGAAGGCCTGCGGATCCACAAAATCGGCAGCGAAGCCGAACAGGAACAAGCGATAATCGCGGCATTGAAGGAGGTAGGCCTGGACCCGGAAACCCGGAACCGCTACCCCCATGAATTTTCCGGAGGGCAACGGCAGCGTATCGCCATTGCCCGGGCCCTGGTGCTCAAGCCGGCGTTGATTCTGCTGGATGAACCGACGTCGGCCCTGGACCGTACCGTGCAACGCCAGGTGGTGGAGCTGTTGCGGTCATTGCAAACCAAGTACAACCTGACGTACCTGTTTATCAGCCATGACCTGGCTGTCGTCAAAGCGCTGAGCCACCAGCTGATGGTGGTCAAGCATGGCCAAGTGGTCGAACAAGGTGATGCCCGCAGCATATTCGCCGCGCCGCAACACCCCTATACACAGCAGTTGCTGGAGGCCGCCTTCCTGGCCCCAACAGCTGCCGAATAACCTGAAAGAGGAGCAACACATGGGTTTTCTCGCCGGTAAGCGCGTACTGATCGTCGGTGTCGCCAGCAAGCTGTCCATCGCATCCGGCATCGCCGCCGCCATGCATCGCGAGGGCGCTGAGCTTGCCTTCACTTATCAGAACGACAAACTCAAGGGTCGTGTCGAAGAGTTCGCACAAGGCTGGGGCTCGAGCCCTGAACTGTGCTTCCCGTGCGACGTGGCCAGTGATGAAGAAATCGCCAAGGTCTTCGAAGCATTGAGCAAGAAGTGGGACGGCCTGGACTGCATCGTGCACTCCGTGGGCTTTGCCCCGGGCGACCAGCTGGACGGCGACTTCACCGAAGCCACCACCCGCGAAGGTTTCCGCATCGCCCACGACATCAGCGCCTACAGCTTCGTGGCCCTGGCCAAGGCCGGTCGCGAAATGATGAAAGGCCGCAACGGCAGCCTGCTGACCCTGTCGTACCTGGGCGCCGAGCGCACCATGCCGAACTACAACGTCATGGGTATGGCCAAGGCTTCCCTGGAAGCTGGCGTGCGTTATCTGGCCGGCTCCCTGGGCCCGGACGGCACCCGCGTCAACTGCGTATCGGCAGGTCCGATCCGCACCCTCGCCGCTTCCGGCATCAAGAATTTCCGCAAGATGCTGGCGGCCAACGAAGCGCAAACCCCGCTGCGTCGCAACGTCACCATCGAAGAAGTCGGCAACGCCGGCGCCTTTCTGTGCTCGGACCTGGCGTCGGGCATCAGCGGTGAAATCATGTACGTGGACGGCGGCTTCAACACCACCGCCATGGGTAATCTCGAAGAGTAATCTTCGCTTCAGCGCTGCATAAAAACGCCGCTTGCCCTGAAAAGGACAAGCGGCGTTTTTTTGTCCCCCTATTTCCCAGTCGCCACAGTCCACCTCTGGGAGCCAGCTTGCTCGCGATAGCGGCGGGTCAGTGTGCAGTGATATTGGCTGTGCCGCCGTCATCGCGAGCAAGCTCGCTCCCACATTGGTGCCGGGCGGGTCATAGAACTTACATCCGCCACAAATCCCCTGTGGGAGCCAGCTTGCTGGCGATAGCGGTGGGTCAGTGTGCAGTGATATTGGCTGTGCCGCCGTCATCGCGAGCAGGCTCGCTCCCACATTGGTTCCGGGCGGGTCACAGAACTTACATCCACCACAAACCCCCTGTGGGAGCCAGCTTGCTCGCGATAGCGGCGGGTCAGTTTGCAGTGATATTGGCTGTGCCGCCGTCTTCGCGAGCAGGCTCGCTCCCACGTTGGTTCCGGGTGTTCACAGAGCTTACATCCACCACAAATCCCCTGTGGGAGCGAGCCTGCTCGCGATAGCGGCGGGTCAGTGTGCAGTGATATTGGCTGTGCCGCCGTCATCGCGAGCAGCGAGCCCACACCAACTAGCGGCGCAATGCCTGTTTCTGGGTATACATGGCCGCATCCGCCTCGGCCAACAGGCTGTCGATTGACGAATGCCGCCGGGGGTCGTATTCGATCTGGCCCACGCTGAAGTGGATGTCATAGCCGCGATGCAGCATCGCATTGCGTTCATCGAGGATTTCCTTGAGCCGCGCCACAATCGCCGAGGTCTCGACATGGGAAGAGCCGGTGAGCAACGCCACGAACTCATCGCCGCCCAAACGGCCGATCACATCGCTTTCGCGAAAGGCGATGCGCAACACGTCGGCGAATGTCTTCAGCGCAGCGTCGCCCTCGGCGTGCCCGAAGCGGTCATTAATGGACTTGAAATCATTGAGATCGAAGAACAGCAACGTCGCCGGGCGCGACAAGCGGTCGCAAACGCTCAATCCATGCTGGGCGAGCATCTTGAAGCCGCGCCGGTTGGACAGCAGGGTCAGTTCGTCCAGGCTCGCCATCTGCACAGCAATCATTTCCTGCTCGGCCATGCGTGCCAGGTCACGCAGCAGCTCGCGCTCTTCATCGTTCAGGGTGCGCGGCCGGGTGTCGAGCAGGCACAATGTGCCGAGCTTGCTGCCGTCCTCCAGCCCCAGGGGATACCCCGCATAGAAGCGAATACGCGGTGCGTCCGTGACCAGCGGGTTGTCGTGAAACCGCTCATCCTGTTCCGCGTCGCAGATTTCCAGGATCTGATCCTGCAAAATCGCATGCCCGCAGAAGGAAATCTCCCGCGAGGTTTCACAGGCCTCCAGGCCGGTACGGGACTTGAACCACTGGCGGTTGCTGTCCACCAGGGATACCAGCGCAATGGGCACATCAAACAAACGCCGGGCAAGCCGGGTCAGACGGTCAAACCGCTCCTCGGGCGCGGTGTCGAGCAGTTTGAGCGAGTGCAAATTCTTGAGGCGAACGGCTTCGTTGTCCGGTTTACCTGGCGCAAGCATCGGGAACTCCATCGGCGGGACTTTTTGAAGTCTAGTCCAGGCCCACGCCCCTTCAAACCCAACGGCCAAATCAATCGGGCATTTGTCGGCGAGGGCTAATACACTGCTTCACAGGTTCAGGACGAGGACGTTCAGCGATGA
This sequence comes from Pseudomonas sp. G2-4, assembly GCF_030064125.1. NCBI lineage: Bacteria > Pseudomonadati > Pseudomonadota > Gammaproteobacteria > Pseudomonadales > Pseudomonadaceae > Pseudomonas > Pseudomonas sp. G2-4. The sequence goes on from NZ_CP125957.1 coordinate 3,667,205, forward strand.
AGCACGCTACCCATGACGCCGCCCCACGCTTCTGGCGCGATGCAGCCCTGCCTTTCATCGAAGCCCGAGCCATCGCCGATGGGCGCAAAGTCTGCTATTCACGTCACTCCCACGACCACTTTTCCATCGGTGCGATCACCGCCGGGCGCAGCACCTATATTCACGAACGTTCGAATTTCCAGGTGCAGAGCGGCACGGTGGTGCTGATGAACCCCGGCGATGTCCATGCGTGCAACCCCATCGACGATGAGCCCTGGTCGTATGTGATGCTGTACGTCGATACCCAATGGCTCAGGGATTTGCAACGCCGTATCGGTTTTGATGAAACCCTGGAATTCCAGAGCTTCTCCACGACCCACAGCCGCGACGTCGAGCTGTTTGCCGCGCTACAAGGATTGTATGAGCAACTGGTGGATGAGCGGCTCGACACCGACCGCAAGCGCACCGCCGCCGAGGCGTTTTTCACCGATCTGCAACAACGCCTCAACCCTGCCGGCCGTCCGGACCGGGGCAGCCATCCGGGGTTGATGCGCGCAGCGCAGTTCATCCACGACCATTGCACCGAAGCGTTGAAGCTCGAAGATATCTGCACCGCGGCGCAACTCTCGCCGTCTTACCTGAGCCGCGCCTTCAAGCGCCATTACGGGATGACGCCCCATGCGTTCCTGGTCAACCGCCGGATCCAGTTCGCCCGCCGCCAACTGCGCGAAGGCAAGCTGATCGCCGACGTGGCGCTGGACAGCGGGTTTGCCGACCAGGCGCATTTTCAGCGGGCCTTCAAACAACACCTGGCCGCTACGCCGGGCCAGTATCGCGGTTGATGCCGACTCCCCACATACTTCTGTGGCGAGGGAGCTTGCTCCCGCTGGGCTACGCAGTAGCCCCACTGACCTTTGGCGACTGCTGCGCAGTCGAGCGGGAGCAAGCTCCCTCGCCACAACAGCATCCGATCTGAAAATGGGGTTGCTGCCACAACAGCGGGCCCGACTCAAGGCAACAGCAAATACACCGCACTTACCACCAGCAACACCGCCATCGCCCGGTTGAACAGGCGCATGGTCGCCGGATTGCCCAGCCAGATGCGCAAGAAACTGCCGGCATAGGCCCAGCAGCCCACCGAGACGTAGCAGATCACCAAGTAGACAGCCGCAAACTGCCACACCAGTCGTGCCTCCCCATCGGCCACGAACGCGCCCATCCCCGCCACACAGGCCAGCCAGGCCTTGGGGTTGAGCCATTGCATCAGCGCACCGTAGAACATCGACGGCGCCCGGTCCTCGTCCTTGGCGCCCAAGTGCCCATTGTCCATCGCCAACTTCCATGCCATGTACAGCAGAAACGCCACGCCCCCCAGTTGCACCACCCGCGTGAGCCCGGGCCAGCGTTGCAGCACTTCATGCAACCCAAGTCCCATCAGCACCAGTAATAAGACAAAGCCCAGGGTCGCGCCGGCCACATGGCGCAAGGTCGCTCGAAACCCGTATCGTGCCCCGGAACTGAGGGCCACAATGTTGACCGGCCCTGGTGTAATGGAGGCGACCAAGGCAAACGCCGCCATGGAAAGAATCAGACTCATCGCAAACCTTCTTCGTATCTGTGAGGTGGCGATCAAGGTAAATCGACCGTCGCGGTGGGTATTGAAGAAAACTGCCCAATGGAGAGAGCCAATCACTACCTCGCGAAGCGGCATCACTTCAGGCTCTTTTTTACGCAAACTTTACGCAGCGGCCGACCCACGAAAACAATACTGTGCGGCTCATTCATTCAGGCGCGTCCCATGTCCATTGCGGTAGTGCGGTTTATCGGTTTCATTCTCGGTATTTTCCTGATCACCCTCGCTGCCAGCATGGCAATCCCACTTTTGACGTTGGTGATGTACGGGCGCAACGATGACCTGTCGGCGTTTTTGTGGTCGAGCCTGATCACCTTTGTCTGTGGCATCGCCCTGGTGGCGCGAGGTCGGCCCGCGCACACCCAGATACGCCCGCGGGACATGTACCTGTTGACCACCGCCAGCTGGGTCATCGTCTGCAGCTTCGCCGCCCTGCCCATGGTGTTCATCCAGCACATCAGCTACACCGATGCCTTTTTCGAGACCATGTCGGGTATCACCACCACCGGCTCGACCATCCTCACCGGACTGGACAACGCCTCCCCCGGTCTGTTGATCTGGCGCTCGATGCTGCACTGGCTCGGCGGGATCGGTTTCATCGGCATGGCGGTGGCGATCCTGCCACTGCTGCGGGTCGGCGGCATGCGACTGTTCCAGACCGAATCGTCGGACTGGTCGGAGAAGGTCACACCACGCTCCCACGTCGCCGCGACCTACATCCTGTGGATCTACGTCGGGTTGACCGCACTCGCCACCCTTGCCCTGTGGTGGGCCGGCATGACGCCCTTCGACGCGATCAATCACGCGATGTCCTTGATTTCCACCGGCGGCTTTTCCACGTCGGATTCATCCCTGGGACATTGGACTCAACCCGCCATTCACTGGGTGTCGGTGATCGTCATGATGGCAGGCGCACTGCCATTCACCTTGTATGTCGCCACCTTGCGCGGCAACACGCGCGCGCTGTTCAGGGACCAGCAAGTCAGGGGGTTCGTCGGGTTTCTGGTCATCACCTGGCTCGTGGTGGGGACCTGGCTGAGCCTGAACAGTGACTACACCTGGTGGGACGCGGTGCGTATCGTGGCCGTCAACGTGACGTCAGTGGTGACTACTACGGGTGTGGCGCTGGGTGATTACACCTTATGGGGCAGTTTTGCCTTGCTGTTGTTCTTCTATCTGACGTTTGTCGGCGGCTGTTCGGGCTCCACGTCCGGCGGGTTGAAAATCTTCCGCTTCCAAGTGGCCGGGGCGTTGCTGATGAGCAGTCTGAAACAATTGATCCATCCCCGGGCGGTGATTCAGAAAAAATACAACAACCACCCCATCGATGAAGAGATCGTCCGCTCGCTGCTGACGTTTTCGTTTTTCTTCACCATCACCATCGGCGCTATCGCCCTGGGGTTGGCGCTGATCGGCCTCGACTGGACAACCGCCTTGACCGGCGCGGCCACCGCCGTGTGCAACGTAGGCCCGGGGCTGGGTACGATCATCGGGCCAGCCGGTAACTTCTCGACGTTGCCGGATGCGGCGAAGTGGCTGCTGACCATTGGCATGCTTCTGGGTCGCCTGGAAATCCTGACGGTGATGGTGTTGTTCACCCCAGTGTTCTGGAAGTATTGAACGCCTCGCTACTATGTAGCCGACAGACGAAAAAGCCCCGGCACCCTGAACAAGCGTGACCGGAAAATTCACTGTCGATTTTTCGGTGGAGTCGTTTCCGACACGGTTCTATGCTCCACCCATGAACCGACAAGACTCGCTGCTCCCGCCCCATGCCGAGATGGTCCGCGCCATGCTCGAACGAGACACCGCCTACGAGGGGGTGTTTTTCACCGCGGTCAAGACCACCGGCATTTTCTGCCGCCCCGCTTGCACGGCGCGCAAGCCGAAACCGGAGAACGTGGAGTTCTTCGCCCACGCCGACGAAGCCATGTCAGCCGGCTACCGGGCCTGCCTGCGCTGCAAGCCGTTGGACGCCGCGGCCATCGCGCCGGACTGGATCCAGGCCTTGCTCAAAGCCGTGGATGCCGAACCCGAACTGCGCTGGACCGACGCCCTGCTGCTGGAACAAGGCATCGAACCGCTGAAACTGCGGCGCTGGTTCAAGCAACATTTCGGCATGACCTTCCACTCCTATTTGCGCACCCGCCGCCTGGGTATCGCCCTGGGCGGTATCAAGGAAGGCGCCTCCATCGATCACGCGGCATTCGATTCCGGCTATGAGTCGCTGAGCGGATTTCGCGACGCCTTCGTCAAATCCTTCCATATCACCCCGGGCCGCGCCGCCCTCAGTGAGCCCTTGTTGTTCACCCGCCTGACCACGCCGTTGGGTCCGATGCTGGCCATGGCCGAACGGCGTGGCCTGGTGTTGCTGGAGTTCCTCGACCGTCCGGCCCTGACCCGGGAAATCGAAGAGCTGCAGCAGCGCTACGGCTATACCATTGCGCCGGGGCACAACCCTCATTTGCAGCAGATCGAAACCGAGCTGGCCGACTATTTCGCCGGCAAACTCACCGCGTTCAGCGTCCCGCTGCATATGCCTGGCAGTGCCTTCGCCGTGCGGGTCTGGGCCGAGTTGCAGAACATCCCCTACGGCGAAACCCGCAGCTACGGCGGCATCGCCTCGGTGCTCGGCAGCCCTGGCGCCAGCCGCGCCGTGGGCCTGGCCAATGGACAGAATCGCCTGGCCATCGTCATCCCCTGCCACCGGGTGATTGGCGCGGACGGCTCGTTGACCGGTTATGGTGGCGGACAGCCGCGCAAGGCGTTTCTGTTGCGGCTGGAAAAAGCCGCGGTGCAGGTTTCGCTGCCGCTGGCGTTCTGATCGGCCCGGAGAACGAACACCTGATGCCTGTGCCCTACCATGACGCCAGTGTCTTTCTGGCGAGTCAGGACGAAGATTGGCGCCGCCATGTCGAAGCGATCGGCCCTTGCCTGCTGCAACCCAAGCCGGCCCGCGATCCCTATGAGGCCCTGGTGCGGGCGATTGCCTATCAGCAACTGCACGCCAAGGCTGGCGATGCGATTCTCGCTCGGTTGCTGGCACTGTTCCCGGCGCTGACATTCCCCAAGCCTGAGCAGATTCTGGCGACTGACTTTGCGCAAATGCGCAGCTGTGGGTTTTCCGCCAGCAAGATCGCGACCATCCAGGGCATAGCCCAAGCGACTCTGGAGGGGCTGGTGCCGGATTACGCCACGGCGCTGGCCATGGGAGATGAAGCCCTGATCGAGCGCCTGACCGCGTTGCGCGGTGTCGGGCGCTGGACCGTGGAAATGCTACTGATCTACAGCCTGGAGCGGCCAGACATTCTGCCAGCCGATGACTTTGGTGTGCGCGAGGGTTATCGACGGATGAAGGGGCTGGAGCAACAGCCCAGCCGCAGGCAGATGATCGATATCGGCCGGGCCTGGAGCCCTTATCGGACGGTGGCGGCGTGGTATTTGTGGCGGGTACCCGGCCGTGGGGCCGCGTAATCTGTCATCGCGAGCAGGCTCGTCTAGGCTGTTTAGAATCATTCCAACCCTAATTGGAGGCTCCCATGCAGCTCGAAGGATCCTGCCACTGCGGCGCGGTTTCATTCAGCCTGACCTGTGCCCACCCCTACCCTTATCAACGCTGCTACTGCTCGATCTGCCGCAAGACCCAGGGCGGTGGTGGTTTTGCCATCAACCTGGGGGGCGATGCCCAGAGCCTGAAGGTGCGCGGGCGCAAACACATTTCCATCTACCATGCACGGCTCAAGAATGAAGGCGATAAGCGCGCCCACCGCAGCAGTGCCGAACGGCATTTCTGTTCCTTGTGCGGCTCGGGATTATGGCTGTTCAGCCCGGAATGGCCAGAGCTGATCCACCCTTTTGCCTCCGCCATCGACACACCGCTGCCGGTACCGCCGGAGCACACGCACCTGATGCTCGGTTCCAAGGCGCCGTGGGTGGAGGTCGAGACGCATAAGGGCGACCAGCAGTTCGATGTCTATCCCGAGGAATCCATTGCCCAGTGGCATGAACGCCTGGGGCTGGTCACTTAGAGATGCAGTGCTGCATAAGGCCCCATCGCGAGCAAGCTCGCTCCCACATTTGACTCTTCAGTGTTCACAAATAATGTGTACACAGAAAATCCCCTGTGGGAGCGAGCTTGCTCGCGATGGCGTCAGTACCGGCACCTCAGCACTGTCGAGCCGGCACACCACTGTGGAACCGAAACTCCACGTCCGGCGATTCGATCAGTTCCCGCTCGGCGTCACGCACCTTGTCGATCACCTGGGCAATGTCCTTGGCGTCACCGTACTGGTAAGCCAGTTTCAGGTAACCCTGGAAGTGCCGCGCCTCGCTTTTGAGCAAGCCGAAGTAGAATTTGCCCAGTTCTTCGTCCAGATGCGGCACCAGGGCCTCGAAACGCTCGCAACTGCGGGCTTCGATGAAGGCGCCGACCACCAGGGTGTCCACCAGCTTGACCGGCTCATGGCTGCGTACCACCTTGCGCAGCCCCGAGGCGTAACGCCCGGCGGAGAGCTGGCGCAAGCCGATCTTGCGTCTTTTCATCAGGCGCATGACCTGCTCGTGATGCACCAGCTCTTCTCGGGCCAGGCGCGACATCAGGTTGATCAGGTCCACATGGGAATGATACTTGGCGATCAGGCTCAAGGCGGTGCTGGCGGCCTTGAACTCGCAGTTCTTGTGGTCGATCAGCAACGTTTCCTGATCAGCCAGCGCGGCCTGGACCCAGGCATCCGGGGTGCGGCAACCAAGGAATTGGTGAATTTCGGGAAGGATCATGGGGCTCACGGGAAAAGGTAGTCGAGCGAAGGGCGCCGATTATACCGGCCTGCCTCCAGACCACCAGTCACCGCCGTTGATATGCATCAAGTCGACGACTCACCCATAGCAACTAGACTGCCCCACAACAACTATAGTTGAGCAACGCCAGCCTTTTCATTGCAGGAGAACGCCGATCATGCAAGCCATTCGCAGCATTCTGGTGGTCATCGAACCCGAACATTCGGAAAGCCTGGCGCTCAAGCGCGCCAAGCTGATCGCCGGGGTGACCCAGGCCCACCTGCACCTGCTGGTGTGCGACAAAAAGCACGACCATGCCGGCATGCTCGGCGTGCTGAAGGCCGCGCTGCTGGCGGACGGCTACAGCGTCACCACCGAGCAGGCCTGGAACGAAAGCCTCTACGAAACCATCATCGATGTGCAGCAGGCCGAGGGCTGCGGCCTGGTGATCAAGCAGCACTTCCCCGACAGCCCGCTGAAAAAAGCCCTGCTCACCCCGGCGGACTGGAAGCTGCTGCGCCACTGCCCGACCCCGGTGCTGCTGGTGAAAACTGCGGGTTCCTGGAAGGACAAGGTGATTTTGGCGGCCGTGGACGTTGGCAATGCCGACGGCGAGCACCGTCACCTGCACAACACCATCATCGATCACGGCTACGACATTGCCCTCCTGGCCAAGGCGCATCTGCATGTGATCAGTGCCCACCCCACGCCGATGCTGTCGTCGGCCGACCCGACCTTCCAGCTCAAGGAAACCATCGAAGCTCGTTATCGCGAGCAATGCCGGGCGTTCCAGGCCGAGTTCGACATCGACGACCAGCACCTGCACATCGAAGAAGGTCCGGCGGACGTGCTGATCCCATTCATGGCGCGCAAGCTGCAGGCCGCGGTAACGGTGATCGGCACCGTGGCGCGTTCCGGGTTGTCAGGGGTGTTGATCGGCAATACCGCCGAAGCGGTGCTCGATACACTGGAAAGCGACGTGCTGGTGCTCAAGCCGCAGGAAGTCGAGGACCATCTGGTGGAGTTGGCGGTCAAGGAATAAAGCGAATGAGCTCTTTGTGGCGAGGGAGCTTGCTCCCGCTGGGTTGCGAAGCGACCCTCGCTCTTGATCTTAAAAATGTCTGGTCCTGAAAAACCCTGGCGCAAATGGCCGGAGGTCAGCCGCCGATTGCATCCTTCAGGAACCCCGGCGCGATGTAGCGCTGGTAGTGGGCTTCGGACAGAAGGAAAAATTCCCGATCAATGGCGTCGCGCAGGTCTGGCAGGTCCCAGTCGCGAAACTCCGGCATCAGCACCATGCCGTAGGCTTCCAGATTGTTGATCACGCGCGCGCCCCGGGCGATCAATTGGTAGGCCCAGCAATATTCCGACTGATGCGGCACAAAGCGGATTTTGCGCGACTCCAGCTGCTGGCGCAGCAATCCTGGGTCGAAAACCTCCAACTTGGCCACCATCACCTGCACCAGCAACTGCTCCAGCCGCATCCACACCGCGCGTTTTTCGTCCTCGTTGTAGCCGTTCCAGTGAATCACTTCATGGTGGAACCGCTTGCAGCCACGGCACACCAGGTCACCGTAGACAGTGGAGCAGAGGCCGACACAGGGGGTCTTGATGAGCTGGTTGGGCATAAGGAAAAGCACACGCAAAAGCAGGACAGGCCGTCATGTTAGCCCTTTGTCTAAGATTGATCACCCCTTCAAACTTCATGGCCCAACTTACCTTTAATTTTTTTTTCCCGTAGAATCAGCCAGCCTTTTAAGGCGCCAATGTCCGTTAGAAGCTGTTTTCAAAGCGTCACGAGCACAGTCGTTCCTTCAGAGCGGTGTTGGCGAAGGGTCTTTCCAGCGGGGAAAGCCCAACGCCAACCCTCATCAGCTCCCCGTTCTGCAGGCGTAAAACTTTGAAAGCAGCTTCTGTGAGGAACCCCGGAAACTCTGGCCTGGTGGCTCAAAAAGCCACCGACGCGCATGAGTACCGTGGGTTTCTGGATGAGCGTCCCGGACACCCATTTGGGACCACTGATGAGGGTAATAACTGTGCTTGAAGCCTACCGCAAACATATCGAAGAGCGTGCAGCACTGGGTATCGTTCCCCAGCCGCTTAACGCCGAACAAACCGCAGGCCTGATCGAGCTGCTGAAAAATCCTCCGGCTGGCGAAGAAGCTTTCCTCGTTGACCTGATCACCAATCGCGTTCCGCCTGGAGTCGACGAAGCCGCCTACGTCAAGGCCGGTTTCCTGTCCGCCCTGGCCAAGGGCGAAGCCCAATCCCCTCTGCTGGACAAGAAGCGCGCCGTTGAACTGCTCGGCACCATGCAGGGCGGCTACAACATCGTGACCCTGGTGGAATTGCTGGACGACGCCGAGCTGGCGCCGGTAGCAGCCAAGGAACTCAAGCACACCCTGCTGATGTTCGATGCCTTCCACGACGTGGCTGAAAAAGCCAAGAACGGCAACGTTCACGCCAAGGCCGTGTTGCAATCCTGGGCCGACGGCGAGTGGTTCAAGAATCGCCCTGTGCTGGCCGACAAGATCAGCCTGCGGGTATTCAAAGTCACCGGCGAAACCAACACCGACGACCTGTCCCCTGCCCCTGATGCCTGGTCCCGCCCGGACATCCCGCTGCACGCCCTGGCCATGCTGAAAATGGCCCGCGACGGTATCGTGCCTGATGAACAAGGCAAGACCGGGCCGATGAAGCAGATCGAAGAGATGCGTGGCCAAGGCTTCCCGATCGCCTACGTCGGTGACGTAGTCGGTACTGGTTCGTCGCGTAAATCGGCGACCAACTCGGTGCTGTGGTTCTTCGGCGACGACGTTCCTTTCGTTCCGAACAAGCGCGCCGGCGGTTTCTGCTTCGGCAGCAAGATCGCCCCGATTTTCTACAACACCATGGAAGACGCCGGCGCCCTGCCGATCGAATTCGATGTGTCCAACATGCACATGGGCGACGTGATCGACCTGTACCCGCATGCTGGCAAAGTCTGCAAGCACGGTACCGATGAAGTCCTGACCACTTTCGAAATGAAGACCCCGGTCCTGTTGGACGAAGTCCGTGCCGGCGGCCGTATCCCACTGATCATTGGCCGTGGCCTGACCGAGAAGGCTCGCGCCGAACTGGGCCTGCCAGCGTTCGACCTGTTCAAGAAACCGGATGCCCCGATCGAAAGCACCAAGGGTTTCACCCTGGCGCAGAAAATGGTCGGTAAGGCCTGCGGTGTAGCGGGTGTGCGTCCAGGCACCTACTGCGAGCCGAAGATGACTACCGTCGGTTCCCAGGACACCACGGGGCCGATGACCCGTGATGAACTGAAAGACCTGGCATGCCTGGGCTTCTCGGCCGATCTGGTGATGCAGTCGTTCTGCCACACCGCGGCTTATCCAAAGCCGATCGACGTGACCACCCACCACACCCTGCCTGACTTCATCATGACCCGCGGCGGCGTTTCCCTGCGTCCGGGCGACGGCATCATCCACAGCTGGCTGAACCGCATGCTGCTGCCGGACACCGTCGGTACCGGTGGCGACTCCCATACCCGTTTCCCAATGGGCATTTCGTTCCCTGCCGGTTCCGGTCTGGTCGCGTTCGCTGCAGCCACTGGCGTCATGCCGCTGGACATGCCGGAATCGATCCTGGTGCGCTTCAAAGGCAAGATGCAACCGGGTGTCACCCTCCGTGACCTGGTTCACGCCATTCCTTACTTCGCGATTCAGGCTGGCTTGCTGACTGTCGAGAAGAAAGGCAAGAAGAACGCCTTCTCCGGCCGCATTCTGGAAATCGAAGGCCTGGACAACCTGAGCATCGAACAGGCTTTCGAGCTGTCCGACGCCTCTGCCGAGCGTTCGGCTGCCGGTTGCACCATCAAGCTGTCGAAAGAGTCGATTACCGAATACCTGCAATCGAACATCACCCTGCTGCGCTGGATGATCGGCGAAGGCTACGGCGATGTGCGTACCCTGGAACGTCGCGCCCAAGCGATGGAAGCCTGGATCGCCAACCCTGAGCTGATGGAAGCCGATGCTGACGCCGAATACGCCGAAGTCATCGAAATCGACCTAGCCGACATCAAGGAGCCTGTGCTCTGCGCCCCGAACGACCCGGACGACGCCCGTCTGCTCTCCAGCGTAGCTGGCGAGAAGATCGACGAAGTGTTCATCGGTTCGTGCATGACCAACATCGGTCACTTCCGCGCTGCCGGCAAGTTGCTGGAGCAGGTCAAGGGCCAGTTGCCAACCCGTCTGTGGCTGTCGCCGCCGACCAAGATGGACGCTCACCAGCTCACCGAAGAGGGCTACTACGGCATCTACGGCAAGGCCGGTGCACGGATGGAAATGCCAGGCTGCTCGTTGTGCATGGGTAACCAGGCACGCGTCGAGCCGAACGCCACCGTGGTGTCGACATCGACCCGTAACTTCCCGAACCGTCTGGGTGACGGCGCGAACGTCTACCTGGCTTCGGCTGAACTGGCGTCCGTTGCATCCATCCTGGGTCGCCTGCCGACCGTCGAGGAGTACATGGAATACGCCGGCAAGATCGACAGCATGGCAGCGGACGTGTACCGCTACCTGAGCTTCGACCAGATCGCCGAGTTCCGTGAAGCAGCTGCAAACGCCAACATCCCGGTCGTCCAAGCCTAACGCTTCGACGCCCGACTAAAAACGCCGCCCTTCTTGCGAGGGGCGGCGTTTTTTTATGCCTGCTGCTTCGATGCAAACCGAGCAACCGCTATCGCGAGCAGGCTCGCTCCCACAGGAGATTGTGGTTGGATACAGGTTTGTGAACAGCCCGAAAACCATGTGGGAGCGAGCCTGCTCGCGAAGACGGCGGCACATTCAAAACCAATGCCAACTGAACCACCGCTATCGCGAGCAAGCCCGCTCCCACAAGGGGATAGTCAGGCCATCAGGGAATAGACCAATGCCGTAATCGCCACCAAGCCCACCAACGCGACAAAGACATTGGACGCCTGGCCGCGATAGCGGGCCATGGCCGGGACTTTGCGGATGGCGTACATCGGCATCAGGAACAGGATCGCCGCGATGACCGGGCCGCCCAGGGTTTCGATCATGCCCAGGATGCTCGGGTTGAGCGTGGCGACGATCCAGCACACCACCAGCATGAACGCCGCCGTCAGGCGGTCCAGGGTCTTGGCTGCCGGGCGACGACCGCTCTTGGCGATCAGGCCCTTGAGGCCTTCGCTGGCGCCGATGTAATGGCCGAGGAAGGATTTGGAGATCGCCACGAACGCAATCAACGGCGCAGCAAAGGCGATGGTCGGGTTGCTGAAATGGTTGGCCAGGTACGACAGGATCGACAGGTTCTGCGCCTTGGCCTCAGCCAGCTGCGCCGGGGACAGGGTCAGCACGCAGCTGAACACGAAAAACAGCACCATCACCACCATCAGCACGTGGGCGCGTGACAGGATCTGCGAACTGCGCGCCTCGGCGTTGGCACCGTAGCGACGCTTCTGGTCCACCGCAAACGCCGAGATGATCGGCGAGTGATTGAACGAGAACACCATCACCGGAATCGCCAGCCACAGGGTGTGCAGCAGCGCCGAAGGCTCAGGCGGCGTGGACGCCGTGGTCAGGATGCCGCCGTTCCAGTGCGGGATCAGAAACACCGCCAGGAACAGCAGCGCAACGATAAACGGATAGACCATCAGGCTCATGGCCTTGACGATCGCCTGCTCGCCGCAACGCACCACCGCCAGCAGGCCCAGGATCAGCACCAGGGACAGCACCGCCCGAGGGGGTGGCTGGATATGCAGTTGATACTCCAGGAAGCTGCCCACGGTATTGGTCAGCGCCACGCTGTAGATCAGCAGGATCGGGAAAATCGCAAAGAAGTACAGCAAGGTGATCAACGCGCCGGCCTTGAGACCGAAATGCTCTTCCACCACCTCGGTGATATCCGCGCCGTCACGACCGGACAACACGAAGCGGGTCAGCCCCCGGTGTGCATAGAACGTCATGGGGAACGCCAGCACTGCCAGGATCAGCAGCGGCCAGAAACCACCCAGGCCCGCATTGATCGGTAAAAACAGCGTGCCTGCACCGATGGCGGTGCCAAACAGACCCAACATCCAGGTGGTGTCATGGCGACTCCATTGGCCGAGGGTGGCGGGGGCTGTCGTTTCAAAGCGCTCTTCGACGCTGTTGGCCTGATCATTCATCCGGTCGGATCTCCGTTTTCCGGTCACATGCACCCGGCCGGGACGAGTCGGAAAAACCCGACAGGCAGCGCCCTGGCCGAAACAGGGGCGCGATTGTCCGGGATTAACGAGCAGAAGCAAAGACTTAGCTGAGGAGTGGTGGTGCGGATCAGAGCACTGCAGTAGAAGTTGTCGCTGCATTAACGGTGAGACCGGGCTTGCTCGCGAAAGCGACACTGAACAGCAAATGCACATAAAAAGCCTGAGCCCCCTGCCCTCGGCTCCTACAATCAGGTTGAATACTGAAATCAACCCAGCGCCCACAGGAGCACAGCATGACCGCAACCGTTCTGGTACTGGTTGAAACCGTCAATGAATACCTGCCGATTCTTGAGCGGCAGGGCTATCACCTGGAATTGGCGCCAACGCCTGCCGAACGCAAGACGGCGATTTTCGAACACGGTGAGCGGTTCAGCGCGGTGCTGACGCGGGGTCCCCTGGGGCTGACGGCTGAAGAAATTGCCGCCCTGCCCAACCTGCGGATCATCTGCGTGATCGGCGCCGGGTACGAACAGGTGGACCTGCAGGCCGCCAGTAACCGCGGCATCGCAGTGACCAACGGCGCCGGGGTCAATGCCTCATCAGTGGCCGACCATGCCATGGCGTTGCTGCTGGGGCTGGTGCGCGACATTCCCCGCTCCGATGCGGCGCTGCGCCGGGGCGAATGGCCAAGAGGCACACGTCCTTCCTTGGCCGGCAAACGCCTGGGCATATTAGGCCTGGGCGCGGTGGGCATGGCGGTTGCCAAACGGGCCGCGCTCGGCTTCGACATGAGCGTCAGCTACCATAATCGCCGGGTGCGCAACGACGTGCCCTACACCTTCTGCGCCACCCCCACCGAGCTGGCCCGGGTCTCGGACTTCCTGATCATCGCTACGCCCGGGGGCCTGGACACCCGGCAGTTGATCACCAAACAAGCCCTCGACGCCCTGGGCCCCAAAGGTTTTTTGGTGAACATTGCCCGGGCCAGCGTGGTCGCGACCAGCGACCTGATCAGCGCATTGGAACAACGACGAATCGCCGGCGCAGCCCTGGATGTGTTCGATCACGAGCCCGAAGTACCTGAGGCGCTGAAGAACCTGCCCAACGTCGTCCTCACGCCCCATGTGGCCGGCCTGTCGCCGGAAGCGACCCGCAGCACGGTGGAGCTGGTGGGCCAGAACCTCTCGGCGTTTTTTTCCGGCAAGCCGCTGCTCACGCCAGTGCCGTTACCCGATGCCTGGGACTAAAGAACCCCTAGCAACGTCCACAACCGCCGGGATTCGGCATCGGCACTGATCAGTTCGCCCAACAACTCGCTCAACGGTTTGTTGCCCCACTCCACACCGCGCCGGATCAGGTAAGGCACGGGGCTGTGGGGTTCGGTGCGGGCGAGGTAACCGGCGATGACCAGCAGCTGTCGATAGGCTTCTTCGCGGCTGGCCGGTTCTTGAAAGACTTGGGCCGATGCAGCCTGCGGCGCAGAAGTCGGCGTCACCGCAGGGGCATTTTGCACCGGCACAACAGTAGGTTGCTGCGGATTCATCGCGATGAACTCCTCTACCAAGGTCAGCAAGGCCTGTATCACGTCCTGCAAGGATCTGTAGCCCGGGGCCTGGTTGCCCAGGTAAGCGTCGCTCCAGGCTTCGAGCCGTTGCAGATGTTGCAGGCTCAACATCAAGCTGCCCTGGTGGTGCAACCAGAACGACAGCGGCGTGGAGCGAATCAGTTCGCTGAGTTTCTTTTGATCATTGCGCGCCGCTTCGGCCGAGGCCTTGGCGTTCTTGCTGTCGTTGCCCAGCACTTGCTGGCGCTGCAGACGTTGCCAGTCATCCAGGCAAAAACCGGCGAAAGCCTGGTCCCGACCGTCGAACAACGGCACCCGCGTCAGCAGCACTTCGCTGTAGCGGCGGGCCAGCCACTCCAGCGGAATCACCCGCCACGACTGGTCGCCCTCTTCGGCCTGGGGATGCAACTGCTCGGAGTAGCGTTCGCACAGGCCCGCCACCAAGGCCAGGCTGCCCGGCAAGCCTTCCAGCCCCGCCAGGTGCAACCACGCCTCCCCCAGCCAGGCACTGATCATCAAGTCCTTGCTGCGCGTGAGTAACAGCGTGGTGGCGAGTTTTTCCAGGTCCGGCCATTGGGCGCGCTTGATCGAAGACTGCCACACGCCGGTGGGCAGGCTGGTGTCGTCCTCACGGCGCAACTCGCGCAGCAGGTCATATTCCGGTTCGTAGCGCAGGTCCTGGCCGCAGGGCGATTCGACGCTGAGCGGTTCGAGCAGCTGGCTGACCCGGTCGGGCAAGGGGGATATCGACAAGCTCACAGGCCTTCCTCACGGGTGGCGATGGCGGGACTCGATGAAGTCGCCATGAACGGTGAACGGGGTGCCCGCGTCGGCAACGGCGGGATCGACAGGGGCAGCTTCGAACCCTGGCTCATCAACGACAGGCGCACGAACATCAACGTTTGCTGCGCCGTGCTGGCCTGGACCTGGGCCGTCACCGGCAATTGCAGGGTCAGCGGAAAATCGGTGTAGTCGATGTTGGGTTGGCGTTGCGTCGACACCAACGAACGCATCAGCCGTAGCAACGACCAGGGCCCCTGATACTCCCAGCCGGCTTCAAGGTCGCGCACCACCAGGTTCGGTTGCAAGGGGTCGTTGACCGGCCGCTGGTAACCATTGCGAGCCCAGCGCAAGGTCAAGCGCACGGGCTGCCCGACCATCCAGCGCAGGTTCTGCTGGGCTGCACCGGGGTAGCTGACCTGCTGGTTGCCGGCGTTCAAGCCCCAGGCAATCACTTGGTCGGCGCCACGTTCTTCCTCTCGGTCGGTACGCCAGCGCACGTCCATTTCCACACCGAGAATGCCGCTCTTGTCCCGCACGAACAGCGGCCCGAGCCACGTGCCGGCCTGTTTCAAACGGTTGAGGAAATCTTCGGCCGCCAGCCGCTCCGGTGTCTGGCTCAGCGTCAGCCCGGCCTGGGCCAAGGGCAAGCGTGTGTCGATCAACTCCAGCAGGTGCTGCACGCGCGCCGGGTCGGCATCGCTGGCCCGCACATCCTGGGAAAACGGAAAGCGTCCGGCCAGGTACTGATTGAAGTAGTTGGCCAAGTCATTCCAGGCCATTGCCGCCTGGTTCTGTTGCAGGTACAGGCAACGTTGCAAGGCGCTCTGTTGCAACGCGACCGTGCGCTGGGCCAGGTCACCACGCCCGACGGACAGGCTGGAGGTGCGCAGGATCTGCGCGCAAGACGTGGTGTCCATCTCGATGAAATCCCGGCTCACCAGTTGTTCCAACTGGGCTGCGGAACTGGCCGGGTTCTGGTTCTTGTACTTGAGCAACTCATCGTTGAGGGCCATGAACCGCGCCACCTGGTCGTGCTCCAGGCCCGACAGGTTGTCCTGCTGGACGATCAGCCATTCCAAGGCCGGCATGCGTTGCTCGGCGATCTGCAACATGGCGCCAAATTGCTGGTTCAGGTTCAGCTTCAGATCTTGGGGGTCGCTGGCGCCGTACAGCTGCAAGCCGAAGTTTTTCGAACCGTCCCAACGCTGGACATCGGCCCGCTGGCTGAACAGCGGCTGGGCATCGATTTCGTCCAGGCCGCTCTTGATCTGCGCCAATGCACGGCGATTGAGCAGGCGCTGGAAACGCACGGCCAGATCACTACGGTGCACGTCCATGAAGGCTTTTTGCAGCGCAACGGCCTGGGACGTTTGCACATTGAAGCCCATGCCCGGCAACTGCTCGTCGCTCTCATTGAGGCTTAGCCACATGGCTTGCGCCGCCGCCCCTTCAGCGGCCTGCATCAATGCGTCACGGTAATCCGGCGGGATGCGCGGCAACTCTTCGTTGGCGTAACTCTTATAGCTGGCGAAGTAGTTCAGGGCGCCACTGAAATCATCGCTGCCGTCGCCCTGTCCATTGCTGCCCGACGGATCCTTCTGCAACGCCAGTGCCACGAAATCACGCTTGAACAGGGCTTGCACCGCGCCGTCCAGCGCCGTGACATGCTCTTGCAACACCAGCAAGCCACTGCCCTGCTGCACCAGCAGATTGTCCCGGGAACCGGACTGCACGATCCACTGGTCCCTGAAGCTCTGCTGCAGCTTCGCCGCCTGGCTCTCCAGGTCCTGTTCGATATCCGGCCCCAGCAATGAACTGTGGCTGACCTTGTCCATCATCTGGGTGTAACCGGGCACCAGGTCCTGGCCCTTGCCCCGCCCCCAGGCCGAATTGGTCAGGCTGACCAGCGTCTGCAAATCATCGATCAGCGCCATCAGGTCTTCGAGTTCACTCAGGGAGTTTCCACTGCCCGCCTCCAGGCGTTGCAGATGCAGCTTGAGATAGCCGGCCTGGCGCACGAAGTTGTCCGCCAGGAAATAATGATCGAGCCAGCGCTGCATCAGGCCGGTGAAGTTATCGGAGATCACCGGGCGCGCAGCATTCAGGTCCAGTCCTTGCAGATCGGTGTTTTGCGAATCGAACAGCACGCGGTTGTAGAACCGTGCCCGACTCAAGGTGCCGGTGTTGAGGCTCAGCGACAAGGCGTTGTTACTCAGTTGCACCAGCTCGTCCAGCGGCGCCTTGGGGTTGTTCACCGCCTGGCTGAACATCTGGTTGTGCTGCTCCAGGCGCACGGCGAGCTCCACCAACTGCTTGGCCTTCACGTAGCTCTGCCATTGCGCCGGGTCTTCGCTTTCCACATTGCCGCGGCGCTCGGTGTTGCGGATGGACTTGAGTTGGTCCAGGTCCGACTCCAGCAGGTCACGCAGGGGCAGTACCCAGTGGTGCCGCGCGGTCAGGCGCAAGCCCTCCTCCAGTTGCGTGTCCACGGAGGAGAACCACGAAGTGGGAAACACCACCGAGACAAAACGCCAGCGCGGGGCTTTTTCCAGCACGTTCCAGTAGTTCTGCACATTGTGCCGGGTCAGCTCCAGTTGCGGCTCGTCAGGATCGACCGCGAGATGGTTCTTATGGGCACTGAGGACCAGTCGCGAGAGCCCCTCGGCCTCCTCCACCGAGTCGTGCCAGACCCACAACATGCCCCCTAGCCAGACCAGCCCGATTACCAGCGCCACCGCACCTGCCAGCCGATGCCAGCGCAGGCGCAAGCGCAGCAGACGCGGCACAGGCTGGGCCAGGCCACGTTCAGCCATCAGCCGTCGTGCCCACAACTGGCGGGCGAACACCGTTTGCCGCAAGCCGCTGTCGGTGGCGGCGAACCCGTCCACACTGACTGCCGGCGCCTGGCTGGCGGTGAAATACACGCCACGAAAACGCGGCGCTTCGCCTTGGGCATTGCCCTGGAACACCGGCTCCAGGAGGATCTGCAAGGCCCGCCGCAAGCCTTCGAAGCGCTCGGGCAAACCGTAAAGATCGGTGCTCAGGTGGCCCGCCAGCGCACCCATTTCAATGATCGATTGCGACAGCGCGGCGTTGACCTGATCCAGCGCCTGATCACTCCACTGCGATTGCCATGCCGCATCAGGCAGGTAAGGCGAGGACCAGCCCAATGTCGATTCCCGGGCCTCGGCGGGCAGTGCGCTGACCAGTTCCTGGAACCCGGGCAGCTCCTCCATCCCGGTGATTACTACGTACACCGGCAGGCTGAGACCAAACCGCTGCAGAAGGTCGATAAAACAACGCCGGACCTTGAGGCTCAACTCGGTGGTGTGTTCGATGTCGTCGAGCTTGCCGAACGGGACGGTCCAGATCACCGCGTCCAGCGGCCGCTTGCTGCGCAACCGCAAGATCAGCCCCAACAAACGCCACCAGTTGCCCCGCTGCCGGTTCATGCCTTCATCCGGCAGGAACAACGCCTGGGGCACCACCAGCACCGCGCCTTCGGCGTCCGACCACCAGCGCCCAAACCAGGCGGCCTTATCCGTCGGTTGCAAACGCCACTGGCTGCACAGCTGCGCGCCGTCCGTTTCATTGCCGAGCATCATCAGCCAGGGCATCTGGTAACGGTCGCGGGTGCCCTGCTCCTGTTCCATGTGGCGCACCGCGCCATAGAAACTGCGGATCGCCGCGCCACCCTGGGTCCGCAGCCACCAGATCAAGGCCGCGAGCAACAGCACCAGGACGATGGCGAGCAGCACCAGGGCGATGATGCTCAAGGGGCTCATGAGTCCTGCTCCTGGACCACTGACTCGCTCAGTTGCAGCACCGGCTCGAGTTCCGAACGAATGTCACGCCAGAAAACCTGCCCCAACCCAGTCAGCAACACCACCATCGCCAGGATCGCCAACCCCAGGCGCACCCCGTCCGGCAGCGACTGCTGCACCGGCATACGCACCGGCACCGCCGCCGAAGACATCGCCAGGCGCTCACTGACATCGCCATAATCGGGGTCGTGCTGCCAGGCAAACGTGAACAGCGCCAGACGCCATTTTTCATGCTGGACCTGACCGGGCTCGCCGCGCAGCCGGCCCTGGAAACCGAGGATCAGGCATTGCAGGTAGACATTGGCCAGGTCCCGGGTGCCGGGCATCTGCTCATCCAACAGCTTCTTGATGGCGGCAGGCAGCCGCTCGCCGGCCTGGCGACTGGAATACATGCGCGATTCGAGCGGGTGCTGCTGCCAGGCCAATTGCCCCGGCCACGGGGTGAACAACAAGATTTCGTCCACCAGCGCCACGAAGGCGTAGACCAGGGCCTTGACCTGCTCAGTGGCGGCATCGCCGACGGTGGCAAAAGCCACCCGCCACAGGCGCTGGGCACTGCGCCCGGAAAACTCCACCACCCGGTTGACCAATACCGCAGGGTCGCTGTCCTTGGGCAAGTCCTGCCATTCCTGGGACCACTTCAGCCAGGCCTGACGAAAAGCGCTGCTCAGCGGCGCCTCATGCAGACCCCGAACCGCCCCGCCACTTCCGTCAGGCATACGACTCCCCTTTTGCAATCAGGCACTTTCACCGGTTTGCGCCACGAACAACACCACTTGCCACGGACTGCTGGGCTGGGCTGATGCCGGCGCCACGATGTACAACGGTAACTGCCCGTCGAACCACTGCCCGCTGGCGGCCACCACAAACAACCGGGTGTCATCGCCCACGCTGTAGGCCACCTGTTCATTGCGGCTCATGGCCTGATGGGGCAGACCGCTCATGCGTTGTCGGCTCAACAGCGGGACGTGCGGCGCGGACGCGATAATCGCGCTGCGTAACCACTCGGCTGCGGCCTGCTCACTGGCGCCGTTGGGCATGCGCAGGCCGATCACCAGGCGTTGGCTCGGCTGGTCGTCAGGCAACTGGATCGAGAAGACCTGATCATTGCGCTCGAAGGCCAGGCTGCGATAGCCGGCACGAACCAGTTCCAAGGTGTCTTCCAGCCAATCGAGCAGCGGCTCGTAGCCGCGCTGCAACTCCAGAAAATCCAGAGGCGCGAAAGCCGGCACGCCGGCCAGTGGATCGAGGGCCGACCAGGTTCCGGCCAGCCCCAGCAGCAAGCCGTACAGCGCTTGGGGCGTCACCACCCGGGTATTCAACGCACCTTCGACCTCCGGCAAACGCGCCCACAACGCCGTCAATTGCCGGCGAATCTCCAAGGCATCGTCCTGGTTACCGGCGGCCTGGGCCTGACGCAACCGACCGGCAAGGAACAGGCATTTTTCCCGCGCCCGAGCGCACAGCCCGGCGACTCGCCGACCGAGCATCGACTCCGGCAGCAACACAGGCGTCGGTGGCGTGTAGGGCACCCGCAAAAAGCCGCCGCCTTCCTTACGGATGCGCAGCAGCGGCAGGCAGATCGAGTCGGCCTTGCTCAGTTGCGTGCACAGCCTTGGATTGGGTCGCCAGACGGTGATGGATTCGGGAAACTCGCCGCTGGTGAGGTCTGGCAGCGCATCGCGAACCACCGACTGCAGGCGGCCCTTGAGTGGCAGCAATTGTCCGGCACGCCAGAGCGGACTGATGGCCAGGTACACGGTCACGGTAGCGTCGTCGGTCTTGTTCACCGCCTCGTTGATGTCCAGCTCCAGGACAGGCCCGACACCCGCCTGCAGGTTGACCGGCAAGCCGTCCGGCAAGGTGCCTTGCAGTTGCAGCAGTCGAACTTGCCCGGCGCTGAGGGCCGAGGGGTCGACTTCCAGTTGACTGACACCCCAGAACCAGGGATTGCAGGCCCCGGCAAAATGCGCGGCCAGGGCCTCGGCGCGCAACCCTTGCAATTGAAAATGCTGGGGCAGCAACTGCATGCCCTCATGCCAGCACACCGCGTCAGGTAACAGACTCATACGACTCCCTTCGACATCCCAATGTCGCCGCGCTTGGCGGCCCGCGGTCACTCAAGGCTGGTTGTCACTGAGCTGGCCATCATTCACGAGGGTCATCTCGCGACTGTCGAACTTCAGCCAGGCCTTGCGCTGATCGTCCAGCCGAAGCCGGTGGGCTCCGGGAGTGTTATAGCTGGCGAAGACTAAAAGTCCAGCGGCGCGCCGGCCCTCCAACGGGAAGGGTTGGCGGTCGATAAATTGTCCCGGGACCAACTCCAGCCCCCACACCGACATAAGTTGACGATAGTCGCGCTGGAACTGTTCGCGCTCGGCGAACCACTGGCTGGCGGTGATACCCGACAGCTGCTTGAGCAGGTCCGGGTCATTCACGGCGATGAAATCCACGGCGATCGGCGTGTCGTCATTGGCCCGCGGCGCGACGTCCAGGGTCAGGCTGTCCAGGTCGACACTGGGGGCAAAGAACGAGCAACCGGTGAGTGCCAGGCTCAAAAAAAATCCGAAAAAAAAGACACGCAAAATGAATTTTCCTTTTCTCAGCGGTCATAAATTGTTTTTGCTTGCTTTTTTATAGACCTGTTCTAGCGTCTTGGATAGTTCGACCAGCACGGTCGAATGCACCAGGTTCGTCAAGGGAATGACAGGTTTTCTGCCCTCCATTTGCAACCTGCGGATCAGCAAGGGATTGCGATGAGCGGGACTCCCGATGCATTGCTCCCACACATGCATCGGAGTCGGCCGCCATGGCAGAAAGTACCCAGCACAAGCTCGACAGAGTCCGTCCTCCCCGCGTCCAGATCACCTACGACGTGGAAATCGGCAACGCCATCGAGAAAAAAGAATTGCCACTGGTGGTCGGCATTCTGGCCGACCTTTCGGGCAAGCCCCTGGACCCGCTGCCCAAGCTCAATGAGCGGCGCTTCACGGAAATCGATCGGGATAATTTCAATGAAGTCCTGGCCTCCATCTCCCCCCGCGCCACCCTCCAAGTGAACAACACCCTCAGCGGGGATGACAGCAAGCTCAACATCGAACTCAACTTCCGCCACATCGACGACTTCGACCCGGTCAAGGTCGTGGAGCAGGTCACACCGCTGCGTCGCTTGTTCGAGGCGCGCCAGCGCCTGCGGGACCTGTTGACCAAACTCGACGGCAACGACGACCTGGACAAGCTGCTGCGGGACGTGATCGCCAACACCGAAGGCCTGCAAGAGATCAAGTCGGCCCGCCCTCAGGACGTACCGCCAGAGCTGCCGACCGTGGCCGCCAACGATGACCCGGCCCCGACCGAACCACAGGCCTGATCGCGCTCATCACTCAAGGGAGATAAAGCCATGCCTGCTTCATCCAGCGCTCAAACCAGCGAGAGCACGACCCAGACCCTGTCCCTGCTGGACAGGATCATCGCCGAAGGCCGCATGGCCCACGACGACAGCCAGCAGGACTACGCCCGCGACATGCTGGCCGAATTTGCCACCCAGGTCCTCGACGAAGGCATGGCCATCGACAAGGACACCGTGGCGATGATCAACGACCGCATCAGCCAGATCGACCAGTTGATCAGCGCCCAGCTCAACGAAGTGCTGCACCACCCCGATCTGCAGAAACTCGAAGCCTCCTGGCGCGGCCTGCACCTGCTGGTGCAGAACACCGAAACCAGCACTCGGCTCAAATTGCGCCTGCTCAACGTGACCCAGAAAGAGCTGCAGAACGATCTGGAGAAAGCCGTCGAATTCGACCAGAGCGCGTTATTCAAGAAGATCTACGAAGAAGAATACGGCACCTTTGGCGGGCACCCGTTCAGCCTGCTGGTGGGTGACTACACCTTCGGCCGGCATCCGCAGGACATCGGCCTGCTGGAAAAACTCTCGAACGTCGCCGCCGCGGCGCACGCGCCGTTCATTGCCGCCGCCAGCCCACGGCTGTTCGACATGACCAGCTTCACCGAACTGGCAGTGCCGAGGGACCTGTCGAAGATTTTCGAGAGCCAGGAACTGATCAAGTGGCGCTCGTTCCGTGAAAGCGAAGACTCGCGTTATGTCTCCCTGGTGCTGCCGCACTTCCTGCTGCGCCTGCCCTACGGCCCGGACACGCTGCCGGTGGAAGGCATCAACTACGTCGAAGACGTCAACGGCACCGACCACAGCAAATACCTGTGGGGCAACGCCGCCTGGGCGCTGTCACAACGCATCACCGAAGCCTTCGCCAAATATGGCTGGTGCGCGGCGATTCGCGGCGCCGAGGGCGGTGGCGCGGTCGAAGGCCTGCCAGCCCATACCTTCCGCACCAGCTCCGGGGACCTGTCGCTCAAATGCCCGACCGAAGTGGCGATCACCGACCGCCGCGAAAAAGAACTCAACGACCTGGGCTTCATCGCCCTGTGCCACAAGAAAAACAGCGACGTGGCGGTGTTCTTCGGCGGCCAGACCACCAACCGGGCCAAGGTCTACAACACCAACGAGGCCAACGCCAACGCGCGGATCTCGGCGATGTTGCCGTATGTCCTCGCGGCCTCGCGTTTCGCCCATTACCTGAAGGTGATCATGCGCGACAAAGTCGGCAGCTTCATGACCCGCGACAACGTGCAGACCTACCTCAACAACTGGATCGCCGACTACGTGCTGATCAACGACAACGCACCCCAGGAGATCAAGGCGCAATACCCGTTGCGCGAAGCGCGGGTGGACGTGACGGAGGTGGCCGGCAAGCCGGGGGCCTACAAGGCAACGGTGTTCCTGCGACCGCACTTCCAGCTCGAGGAGCTGACCGCCTCGATCCGCCTGGTGGCGACGCTGCCGCCACCGGTTGCTGCCTGATTGCTCGTGGCTATGTGGCTATGTGGCTATGTGGCGAGGGAGCTTGCTCCCGCTGGGGCGCGAAGCGGCCCTGTTTTTTGGGGCTGCTGCGCAGCCCAGCGGGAGCAAGCTCCCTCGCCACAGGGTTCGGAATTCGTCTTTAACTAATCGGTATCGGGCATTGCCCCACTTGTCTTCTTCTGGAGTTCCACACAATGGATGCGATCATTCTCGACCTCGGCGGCGACATCAAGGGCGACAGTCTGCTGGAGGGTTTCACGGACAAGATCGAGGTCATGTCCTACAGCCACAACGTGGCGATGCAGGTCACCAACGACGTCAGCAACTCGGAGCGCACCTCCGGCCGGCCCCACATCGGTGAGTTCACGCTGACCAAGTTCATCGACAGCTCCACCCCCACGCTCAATGAGTATTGCTGTGCCGGCAAACCGATCCCGCAAGCCGTCATCACCATCGGCCGCAACGCCGCCGAGGGCAGCGGCAAGCTCATGCCGTTCATCATCTACACCCTGACCAACGTCGTGCTATCCAACGTCAGCGTCAGCGGCGGCACGGGCGGCAAACCCGTGGAAACCCTGTCGCTGAACTTCACCAAGATCAAATGGGAACTCACCGCCCAGAAAGACGACGGCACCAAGGAAGGCACGGCGGGCACGACCTGGGACCTGGCGGCCAACAAGATGACCAAGTGACGGAGCGCGCCCATGGCCGGCTTCGGGCTTCGCCCGCCGCTGTTCGATCGCCTGGCCAGCCCGGCGGACGATTCGGGGCGGACGTTCGATCGACAGGCGTTGCAGGACTCGGTCCATGCCGAACTGCAACGCCTGTTCAATACCCGACGCGGCCCACGGGCGCTGACCGAGCCCCCGAGCATCCTGGACTACGGCATCGCCGACTGGACCGCACTGCAACAGCAGCGCAGCGATGACCGGCGCCAACTGACCCGGGAAATTCGCCAGGCCATCACCCACTTCGAACCTCGCCTGCGCTTGGGTGAGGTGCAGGTCAGCCCGGTACCCGGTCATCCGCAGCAACTGAGCATACGGCTATTGGGCGAGCTGCGCGGCGACTCGCATGCATGGCCCGTGGCCTTTGTCATCGAGCACGCCGGCGACGGCCTCGAGGTACGACATGAGCGACTCGATTGACCCGCAACTGCTGGACTATTACCAGCGCGAACTGACCTGGCTGCGGCACGCCGGGAGCCTGTTCGCCGAACGTTACCCCAAGGTTGCCAGGCGTCTGGAGTTGTCCCCCGGTGAATGCCCCGACCCGCACGTCGAGCGCCTTCTAGAAGGCTTCGCGTTGTTGGCCGCGCGCCTGCAGCGCAGGCTCGATGACGATTACGCCGAGTTCAGCGACGCCCTGCTTGAACAGCTTTACCCACTGGCCATGCGCCCGTTGCCATCGTGCGCAATCGTGCAGTTCGAACCCGACCCGAGCAAAGGCAACCTCAACGAGGGCTACCCGCTGCCCCGTGACACCCCGTTGTTCGTCACGACCGACAAGGGCCAGAGCATTCATTTCCGTACCTCGGCTGCCGTGCACTTGTGGCCAGTAGAAGTCAGCGAAGCGTTACTGCTGGGCAGTGACGAGGCCCAGGCGCTGACCGGCGTGGTCCAGGCCCGCTCGGCCTTGCGCCTGAACCTGCGTTGCCTGGGGGAAAGCCAATGGTCGAGCCTGGGCATCGATCATCTGCGGGTGCACTTGGCCGCCTCACCGATGATCAATGCCTGGCTGTACGACTTGCTTGGCGCCCATGCCGTCAAGGTTCTGGCCGGCCCGCCGGGTAGCGTGCCGGAACCGCTGATGGGTTTGCCGAACATCGTCGGTTTCGCCAGTGATGAAGTCTTGTTGCCGGACGAAGACGGTGTACATCCCGGCATGCGCTTGCTAGCGGAGTACTTCGCCTTTCCCGACAAATTCGGCTTTTTCGACCTGCCATTGGCCGGGGCTACCAGCGACGGCCCATCGTTGTACCTGTACATCGTGTTCGACCGCGCGCCCGCCAGCCGCCTGCCGCTCCAGGCCAGCGACATCGCCCTGGGCTGCGCCCCGGTGATCAACCTGTTCCCCAGGACCTCCGAGCCGCTGCGCCCGGACGGCACCCGCAGCGAATACCGCCTGGTGGCCGACAGTCATCGGGAGAACAGTGTCGAGATCCACAGCATCCGAGGCATGCGCGCCACGTCCAGCCAGGGCGTGCGCAAAGTGCCGGCCTACTACGGCAGCCAGCACGGCAGCGACCAGCCGTGCTATTGGCATGCACGACGGGTCAGCGGCATGAGCCCGAACCGGCTGGGCACCGATGTGATGGTCAGCCTGGTGGATACCCGACTCGACCCACTGGCCGAAACCGGGGACTACAGCCTCACGGCGGAACTGTTGTGCACCAACCGACACCTGGCCCAGAGCCTGCCGGCCGGCACCCCGTTGGGGTTCGAGCGTCCCGGGCCCGTGGCCTGGGCCCGCCTGCGCAACCCTCCCAGCCCCCAAAGCCTGCCACGCCTGGACGGTGAGTCGCGCTGGCGGTTGGTGTCGCAATTGACGCTGAACCATTTATCACTGGTCGAAGGTCCCCAGGCGCTGGACGCGCTGCGCGAGATTCTCGAACTGCACAATTTGCGCGACGAGGCCAGCGCCCGTCGCCAGATCGAAGGGGTATCGGGGCTGGGCTGCGAGCGTGTCATCGCCCACGTCGGCGAAGACGCCTGGCGTGGCTGGCGTAACGGGCTGGAAGTGCGCCTGCAACTGGATCCGCAGCATTTCGTCGGCAGCAGCGCCGTACTGTTCTCCGGGGTACTGGCGCAGTTCTTCTCCCTTTATGCCACCGCCAATCGCTTCGTGCGCACAGCGCTGGTTCAGTCCGACAAGGAGGTGAAAACATGGCAACCCCAAGCCGGCAAACCCCTGACGCTCTGAACCTGAGCCAACGGCTGCGGCGTGACCCACAACGCTTCGAATGGCTCCAGGCCTTATTGCTGCTGGAGCGCGAACATCCCCAGGCCGAACCCTTGGGCAGCGGCACCGCGCCGCACGCCGAAGCCTTGCGCCTGCGCGGGCCGTTGACGCCGCTGTTCGCCGCCAGTGAAGTCGAAAGCCTTAACCAGGAACCCGGTTCGCAACCGATCCTGACCACGCCGATCTTTGGCCTCGGCGGCCCCGACGGTCCCCTGCCCTACGCTTATCAGGAATGGCTGCAACAACGGGCGCGGGCGCGGGATCATGCGCCGGCGGAATTTCTCGACCTGTTCCAGCATCGCTTGCTCAGCCTGCTCTATAAGGTGATGCGCAAGCATCGCATCGCCCTGGGTTTCACCGCGCCTGGAGCCTCCGCGGTACACGCGCAATTGCGAGCCCTGACCGGCCTGTTGCCCAAGGCCTTGCAGGAGCGCCAGGCCGCGCCCGATTCCGCCGTGCTGGCCTGCACCGCCCTGTACGCCGATGGCCGGCGCTCCCTGGCCGGGTTCGCGGCGATTGTCCGCGAGCAGTTCGGGCTGCCGGTGGAGCTGACGGCTTACGAAGGGGGCTGGCGGGAAATTCCGTCCGCCAGTCGCAGCCGCTTGCAGCCGGGCGGCCGTAACCTGCGCCTGGGTCGCAGCGCCGTGGCCGGTACCCGGGTCTGGGACGAACATGCCGGTGTGCGCCTGACCCTCGGCCCGCTGAGCGTTGCCCAGGCCCATGGTTTGCTGCCCAACGGCGAGACCCATCCGCTACTCGCCAGCCTGTATGCCTTGTATTTCGGCCCAGACCTGGATTGCACCCTGGTATTGCTGATCCGTGGCGCCTGGCCTCTGCAACTGGGCCACCAAGCGCCGCCACGGTTGAACTGGAACGGCGGTCTGCAACGCCAGCCGAGCCTGGCCGTGCAACGGATCGTCACCCGCCTTCGTCAGCCGGAGATCGCCTGAAATGGAACTGGCCAGCCTGATCGGGCGCCTCAACCCGGACAACCGTCGCGCCCTGGAACGGGCCGCGCAACGCTGCATGCAGCGCAGCCATCATTACGTGGAAATCGAACACCTGCTGCTGGAGTTGCTGGACATCGAAGGCGGTGACTTCGGCTGCCTGCTGCCGCGCTTCGGCCTGGAACGTGACGCGGTGGCGGCGGAAACCAACAAGGCCCTGGACCTGTTCAAGTCCGGCAGCACCCGCACGCCCGCCCTGTCGGCGCAGACCATCGGCCTGTTGGAAGACGCCGTGGTCCAGGCCAGTGTGCTGGGCCTGGACAGCATTCGCTCCGGACTGTTGCTGTTGGCGTTGCTGGACCGTGACGAGCGTCGCAGCCTGCTGCTCAACAGCGCCTCGTCATTGCTGCGCATTCCCCGGGACGCCCTGCGCGCACATTTATTGGAATGGACCGAGAGCTCCCGCGAACATGTCGCTGGCGTGCGTGCGGTCAAACCCGGTGAAGCGCCGCAAAAGCAGGACCCAGTACTCGACCAATACACCCAGGACTTGACCGCCGACGCCCGGGCCGGACGCATCGACCCCATCGTCGGTCGCGACGGGGAGATTCGCCAGTGCATCGATATCCTGCTCCGGCGCCGGCAGAACAACCCAATCCTGGTGGGCGCGCCGGGGGTCGGCAAGACCGCCGTGGTGGAAGGCCTGGCCCTGCGCATTGCCGCCGGGGATGTGCCGCCGTCTTTGCAGGAAGTCACCCTGCGCGTGCTCGATCTCGGCTTGTTGCAGGCCGGCGCGGGGGTCAAAGGCGAGTTCGAACAGCGCCTCAAAGGCGTGATCGACGCGGTCCGCAGCGCCGAAAAACCGATCATTCTATTCATCGACGAAGCCCACACCCTGATCGGCGCCGGCGGCGCAGAGGGCGGCAGTGACGCCGCCAATCTGCTCAAACCGGCCCTGGCCCGGGGCGAGCTGCGCACCCTGGCCGCCACCACCTGGCTTGAGTACAAAAAATATTTCGAGAAAGACCCGGCCCTGGCCCGGCGCTTCCAGTTGGTGCAAGTCGAAGAACCGGACGAACTCACCGCCGTGGAAATGCTCCGTGGCGTGGCAACCAAACTGGAACAGCACCACGGTGTGCAGGTGCTGGACGCGGCCATCCACGAAGCGGTGAAACTGTCCCACCGCTACATCTCCGGACGCCAGCTGCCGGACAAAGCCATCAGCGTCCTCGACACCGCCTGCGCCCGGGTCGCCCTCGGCCAGCACGATGTACCGCCCCCCCTGGAAAGCCTGCGCCACCGCCAGAACAGTCTCAAGGACGAAGTCGAACGCCTGCGCCGGGAACAGGCCACCGGCCTGGACCATCGCGAACGCATCACCCTGCTGGAAAGCGAATCGACCAACAACGTGCAGGCCATTCGCGAGCTGGAAACCCGCTGGGGCGAAGAGCGCGAAGCGGTGCGCGAACTGCTCGACACAAGGCGCGAACTGCTGGCCTTGAGCGAACGCGCCGACAGTGAAAAACCCGACACCGAGATCGATAACCGCATCGACCACCTGGCCGCCGAATTGTTGCGCCTGGAGGCCGGCCTCGATGCCATTCGCCAGGACGATCCGCTGGTGCCGGAACAGGTGGACAGCAAGACCGTCGCCGCCGTGATCGCCGGTTGGACCGGCATCCCGGTCGGCAAGATGCTCGCCGACGAAGCCCACGCCGTGCGCACCCTCGGCCAGCGCATGGGCCAGCGAGTCATGGGCCAAAGCACGGCGCTGAACACCATCGCCCAACGTCTGCAAGCCTACCGCGCCGGCCTCACCGACCCGCAGAAACCGGTCGGGGTGTTCCTGCTGGTGGGCCCCACCGGCGTGGGCAAGACAGAGACCGCCTACGCCCTGGCCGACGCCTTGTATGGCGGCGAACGCAACCTGATCAGCATCAACCTTTCCGAATATCAGGAGGCCCACACCGTCAGCCAACTCAAGGGCGCTCCACCCGGCTACGTCGGCTACGGCAGCGGCGGCGTGCTCACCGAAGCGGTGCGGCGCAAACCCTATTCGGTGGTGCTGCTGGATGAAATCGAAAAGGCCCACCCGGATGTGCTCGAGGCGTTTTACAACGTCTTCGACAAAGGCCTGATGGAAGACGGCACCGGCCTGGTGGTGGACTTCAAGAACACCGTGATGCTCGCCACCAGCAACGTCGGCGCCGAACTGCTGCTGGACACACCCCCCGCGCAACTGGGCACTGATGCCTTCAACGAAGCCTTGCACAAGGTCCTGCTGCAAGCGTTTCGCCCGGCGTTCCTGGCGCGCATGACGGTGGTGGCGTATCGACCGCTGGATGAGGCGACGCTGGAGGGGATTGTGCTGGCGAAACTGGAGAAATTACGTGGCCGCTACAAGGCCGCGACCGGTAAGCAATTCGAGTTTGATGCCGGGATCGTCAAGGCCGTGTTGGCCAAATGCAGCGCGGCTGGAGCACGGGATGTCGAAAATGTGTTGATGACGCAGGTGACCGGGAAGTTGGCGGAGTGGGTGTTGGAGTAATACTGCTAAACCGGCCGACTTTTACAACAGTTTCTTACTCAGCGGAGACAGGCATCATGACGGAAGGAGACTTTTTGAACGTTGTATTGCAAGCGGCTGGCGTCCATCCGCAAGACTTCTCCGGCACACCCAGCCAGTTCAATAAAAGCTGGACTTCGAACGGCCCGTGGGAAAGCGCCGCCCAAGTTGAGATTTCCTACCACCTCCAACGTGGCTACGGGATCACTGCCAAGGTCAGGGAGATCAGTTACCCCTGGCCTTACAGCGCAGAGAAGGTGGATTTCTATTTCGTTCTTCTGGGCAAGAGTTATGCAGTGGAAATCAAGGTAGAGAGCACAAACGGAGATTTCGGGGGGGCGAACCTTCAGGAATCCATCACCCGGGATGTCAACAAGCTCCACGGGTTCAAGGCTGATAATCGCTGGGTCGTTGTCGTCGCTACAAGCCAGAAAAATCGTGAGTTGCTGGACAAGACATTGAACCGTGGTGATTCATGGGTCTTCGATGCCGAGGGGTCCTTTACCGCTTATCTCTGCAACATAGACACGTACCCTCATGGCCTTCCTATCAGTCGATCGAGCGAATTAAGCGCGCCGTACAATTTCATCACCACTCATTACAGCTGACGCCTGCGTTTTTCTTGAAGTCGTGAGGACTTTCAATGCCCCGCTCCACCGACAGCAACACCACCCTCTCCCTCACCGCCGCCTCGCTGTCGGCGCTGTACCCTGATTCGCTGTCCGGCGAAGAAAGCCTCAATGCATTGGGCTCGCACATCCTCAACGGTATCAACGACGGCGCTTCGTTGACCCTCACCACTGCCGTCGCCAGCCACGTCACCACGACGCTGCACAAGGATGCCCTGCTGCGCCCCATGGATTTTCTGGTGGCCGAAGTCCGCCAGCTCCCTGCCGATGCCACCGCCGAGCGTTATCAACTCTTGTTGCGGCCATGGCTGTGGTGGCTGAGCCTTGCCAGCAACAACCGGGTGTTCCAGAACCTCGCCACGTCGGACATCGTCACCACGATTTTCAAGGCCCATGGTTTCACCGACTTCCAGCTCAAACTCACCGGCAGCTACACCCCGCGCGAATACTGCGTGCAATACGGCGAGACTGATCTGGCGTTCGTCTCGCGTCTGATGGAAGAGGACGGGATCTTCTGGTTCTTCGCCCATGCAGAAGGCACGCACACCCTGGTACTGGCCGACAGCAACGACGCCTTCGCGCCCATTCCCAATGGGCCGACAGTGAATTATCTCGGGCAAAACATCGGCGGGCGGGAACTGCACGGCATTCGCGCCGGGCATGTGTGTCTGCAAGCGGTGGCCGGGGTTTATCAGGCAACCGACTACGAATTCACCACGCCGACGACATCGCTCTACAGCCAGGCCGAAGCCGTGGCCGGGCCGAGTTCGATGTACGAACATCCGGGTGGGTATACCGTCAAGGCTCAAGGCGACGCCTTGACCAAACAGCGGGTGGATGGCTTGCGCAGCCTGGAGAAGCGTTTTGTCGGCGAGAGCGACTGCCGCTGGTTGGTGCCGGGGTATTGGTTCACCCTCGCCGGCCATGAAGACACGACGCTGAATATCGACTGGCTGGTGACCTCGGTCAGCCACGAAGCCAGCCATGACAGTTATCGCAACCGCTTCGAAGCGATCCCCAAGGCCACCGCTTATCGACCGGCCCGCATCACGCCAAAACCACGCATGCACACCCAGACGGCGCTGGTGGTGGGCAAGGCCGGTGAAGAAATCTGGACCGACGAGTACGGGCGGATCAAGTTGCAGTTTCCCTGGGACCGCACCGGCAAGAACGACGAAACCTCGTCCTGCTGGGTGCGCGTTGTGTTGCCCTGGAGTGGCAAAGGTTTTGGCATGCAGTTCGTGCCGCGTATCGGCCAGGAAGTGATCGTGACCTTCATTGACGGCGACCCGGACCGGCCTCTGGTGACCGGTTGCGTCTATAACGGCGACAACGCCCTGCCCTACGCGTTGCCGGCGAACCAGACCCAGTCCGGGATCAAGACCAATTCATCCAAGGGCAGCGGCGGTTTCAATGAGCTGCGTTTCGAAGACAAGAAGGATGCCGAGGAGGTGTTTCTCCAGGCCCAGAAGGACTTCAACATCAACGTGCTCAACGACACCACCGCCACCGTCGGCCATGACGAAACCCTCACGGTGCAAAACGCTCGCACCCGCACGGTCAAGGAAGGCGACGAGACCATCACCCTGGAGAAGGGCAAACGCAGCGTGACCCTCCAGACCGGCAGCGACAGCCTTGATGTGAAAGACACCCGCACCGTCACCGTGGGCTCGGACCAGAACCACAGCACAGGCGGCAACTTCACGCACAAAGTCACCGGCAACTACGACTTGACGGTGGACGGCAACCTGACCATCAAGGTCAGCGGCACCCTGACCCTGCAAAGCGGCGGCAGTTTCGCGATCAAGAGCGGCGCGGACCTGGCGGCCCAGGCCAGCACATCGATCAGTCAGAAAGCCGGCACGGCCCTGAGCAACCAGGCCGGTACGTCGCTGGAAAACAAGGCCGGCACCACCCTGACCAACGATGCCGGTATCAGCCTGGTGAACAAGGCCGCCGCCGAACAGACCGTAGACGGCGGCGGCATGCTGACGATCAAGGGCGGCCTGGTGAAGGTCAACTGACAGGAGCACTGCGATGGCCTCGAAAAGACTGGACCTGGAGCGTGACGACAGCCGGCTGAGCGGGCAATTGGTCGATGGCCGGCTCGACGGCGCGTTGCAGATTGAAGAAGCACAACGACCGCAGGCAAAACTCAACTACAGCCAGGGTGAACTGCAAGGCACCAGCACCCTGTATCACCCCAATGGAAGGGTCTCGGCGGTGTTGCCCTTCGTGAAAGGCAAGTTGCAGGGTGTGGCGAGCTTTTACGCGGCTGAAGGCGGATTGCAGCGCCAGGCCTCTTACCGCCATGGCTTGTTGCACGGTGAGGCGAACAATTACTTCCCCGACGGGCAACTGGCCGAAGCCGAGTTCTATCGCGACGGCGTGCGCGACGGTCGCTATCGCCGCCTGCACGCCAATGGCAACCCCGCCGTCGAGGCCCGCTACCTCAATGGCCAACTGCTGGAACCGGCCCACGCCTACGCCCAGGACGGCCGCCCGCTGGATGCCGACGGCAAGCCGATCTCCCGGGTGCGCTGGTGGTTCAGGCGCTGGAATGATCCGGCGCAGGCATAACTATCGTCTTACCCCCTTCCCCCTGTGGGAGCGAGCTTGCTCGCGATGAGGCCGGCACATCCAACATCACCATAAGCTGACACACCGCTATCGCGAGCAAGCTCGCTCCCACAGGGGATTGATGGTGGACCTGAATTTCGCGCTCCCACAGGATCTGTGCAATGCCTGCAAGATTACCAGTCAGGGAATCAACATCTGCACCTGCCCCGGCACGACGATCTTGATCACTCCGGCCCAGGTGCACATCAAGGTGCTGTTGGCGTCGATGGCCGGCATGTTGCCCAGCAACAGGGTCGGCGCGCCGCCGGGGATCCATGGGGTAGCCGTGGCGGGAATGCACGGCATGGGGGTCAGTACGCCCAGCGCTGCCGCAGTCGCCGCGGCCACGGTCGGGTTCGCCAGGCTCTGGCACATGCCGAAGGTGGTGATGTTCACCAGTGGGATGTGATCCATGATGTTCGCCGCCGGCATCCCGCCGGTCAGCAAGCGATTGACCGGTAGCACATTGAGCACCGCCGGGGCCGCGCCAAAGCTGCATTGCAAAGTTGCGGTGCCACAGACTTGCGGGCATCCCATCGCGGTTGCTCCCTGAAAGCGACAGACCCTCAAACCTTAGCCCGTGCACGGCCACCGCGCACGCCCGCGTGCATCAGGCCCGCTGATTATCCGGCAACACGCTAACCTATAAGACCCGGGCGTGCTTGTGACGCCTCCCACGCGCCATTAGATTAGCCAATGATCGATGGCCTCCAAAATAAGCAGAAGGGATAAGCATGGCGTTTACTGATCAGTCCACCCGGGTGCGCGACGGTGAAGAACTCGACGCCAACCTGATCGACCCGTACCTCAAGGCCCACATTCCAGGCCTCGTCGGCATGCCACGGATCAGCCAGTTTCCCGGGGGCGCGTCGAACCTGACCTATCTGCTGGAGTACCCCGAACAGGAGTTCGTCCTGCGCCGTCCGCCGTTCGGCCACAAGGCCAAGTCCGCCCACGACATGGGCCGCGAATTCCGCATCCTCAATCAACTGCGCGAGGCTTTCCCCTACTGCCCGAAAGCCTACGTGCACTGCACCGACGAGTCGGTGATGGGTGCGGAGTTCTACGTGATGGAACGGGTCAAGGGCATCATCCTGCGCTCCGAACTGCCGCCGGAACTGGGCTTCGATGCCGCCCGCACCGAAGCGCTGTGCAAGAGCTTCATCGACAGGCTCGTCGAATTGCATCAGGTCGACTATAACGCCTGCGGCCTTAGCGACCTGGGCAAGCCCGAAGGCTACGTGGCCCGGCAGATCCGTGGCTGGAGCGATCGCTACGAAAAAGCCCTGACCCCCGATGCGCCGAAATGGGAGGCGGTCAAGGCCTGGCTCAACGACAAGATGCCCGCCGATCATCCTACGTCGAGCATCGTCCACAACGACTACCGTTTCGACAATGTCATCCTCGATCCGGAGAACCCGATGCAGATCATCGGCGTGCTGGACTGGGAACTGACCACCCTCGGCGATCCGTTGATGGACTTGGGCAATAGCCTCGCCTACTGGATCGAGGCCGGCGACCCGGCACCGGTGCAATTGATGCGCCGCCAGCCCAGCCATGCGCCTGGCATGCTGACCCGCCGCGAGTTCGTCGATTACTACGCCGAGCGCGCCGGGATCCGCATCGACAACTTCGATTTCTATTACACCTACGGCCTGTTCCGCCTGGCCGGCATCGTCCAGCAGATCTACTACCGCTTCTTCCACGGCCAGACCCAGGACAAACGCTTCGCGCAGTTCGTTCAGATGAACCAACTGCTGGAGCAGATGAGCCTGCAGGTCATCGACAAATCCACGCTCTGAGCGCACCTATAACAAGGAAACAGCATGTCCAAGACCCAGTTGTTCGACCTCGACGGTAAAATCGCTTTTGTTTCCGGCGCCAGCCGCGGCATCGGCGAAGCCATCGCCAAATTGCTGGCCCAGCAAGGTGCCCATGTGATTGTGTCCAGCCGCAAGCTCGACGGTTGCCAGCATGTGGCCGACGCCATCATCGCCGCCGGCGGCAAGGCCACCGCCATCGCTTGCCACATCGGGGAAATGGAGCAGATCAGCCAGGTGTTCGCTGGCATCCGCGAACAGTTCGGGCGCCTGGATATCCTGGTGAATAACGCTGCCACCAACCCGCAATTCTGCAACGTCCTGGACACCGACCTGGGCGCATTCCAGAAAACCGTGGACGTGAACATTCGCGGCTATTTCTTCATGTCGGTGGAAGCCGGCAAGCTGATGCGCGAGAACGGCGGCGGCAGCATCATCAACGTGGCGTCGATCAATGGCATCTCGCCGGGGATCTTCCAGGGCATCTATTCGGTGACCAAGGCCGCGGTAATCAACATGACCAAGGTCTTCGCCAAGGAATGCGCGCAGTTCGGCATTCGCTGCAACGCCTTGCTGCCGGGCCTGACCGACACCAAGTTCGCCTCGGCGCTGGTCAAGAACGACGCCATCCTGAAAACCGCCCTGGCGCAGATCCCCCTCAAGCGCGTGGCCGACCCGAGCGAAATGGCCGGCGCGGTGTTGTACCTGGCCAGTGATGCGTCGAGCTACACCACGGGTGTGGCGCTGAATGTGGATGGTGGGTTCTTGTCCTGAGAATGAACGCCATGGCAGACCTATGAGAAACCCTGTGGGAGCGAGCTTGCTCGCGATGGCATTGCATCAGTCAAACCGGTACTGCTGACCCACCGCTATCGCGAGCAAGCTCGCTCCCACAAGGGATCCTCTGTGATCGCACAAATGAATATTTATTCCAACATTTGCAATTAGCGAATATTTATTCCATAAATAGCCCTTCTGAAATAAAAATTCAAAGGGCTCTTTCTCATGCGTGAACTCGGCATCGGTCTGATTGGCACCGGCTTCATGGGCCGTGCCCATGCCTTGGCGTTCCACAATGCCAAAGCGGTGTTCGACCTCCCCCTGAACCTGACACTGGCGGCCCTCGCCGACGCCGATCCGCAGCGTGCCCGGCAGTGCGCCCAAAGCTGGGGGTTCGAGACGGCCCATAGCGACTGGCAACAGCTGATCGATGACCCAAAGGTCAACCTGATCGCCATCACCACGCCCAACCATCTGCACTTCCCGATGGCCATGGCGGCCCTGGCCGCAGGCAAGCCGGTCTACTGTGAAAAGCCCCTGGCAGTATCCCTGGAGCAGGCCGAGCAGATGCGCCAGGCCGCCAAAGCGGCCGGCGTGGTGACGCGGGTCGGCTACAACTACCAGCACAATCCGATCATCCAACTGGCGCGGGACCTGCTCCAACGCGGAGAACTGGGGCAGATCATAAGTTTCCAGGGCGAATTCAGCGAAGACTTCATGGCCGACCCGACCTCGCCGTGGTCATGGCGCTGCGAAGCGGCCCACGCTGGTGGTGCGCTGGCCGACCTGGGCAGTCACTTGCTGGCCATGGCCCGTCATTTGTTGGGTGATGTCGAGGCGGTGTGCGCCGACAGCCAGACCGTGCACATCCAGCGTCCCGTCAGCGCTGGCAATACCGAACAACGCGCCATCGCCGTGGATGACCAGGTCCACGCCCTGCTGCGTTTCGCCAACGGCGCCCGAGGCACGGTGAGCAGCAGTTGGCTCAAGCATGGCTACAAGAACCACCTGAGTTTCGAAATCAGCGGCACCCTGGGCACGCTGGCGTTCGACCAGGAACGGCTTAATGAGCTGCGCCTGTGTCGCGTCGGCCAGACCGGATTCCAGCGTTTGCTGGCCGGCCCGGATTTACCGGGCTACGCCGCGTTCAGCCCGGCGGCCGGACATCAGTTGGGGTACAACGAATTGAAGACGCTGGAGGTGCAGGAACTGATCATGGCCCTGGCCGGCGAAGGCGGCAGCGGCACGGACTTCGAAGAGGCCTGGGAAGTGGAGCGGCTGGCGACGGCGATTCGGGTGGCGGCGCGGGAGCAGCGTTGGGTGAAAATCAGTGAATAGTCACTGCCCGCCGCTGATCCGCTTTTGTGGCGAGGGAGCTTGCTCCCGCTGGGCTACGAAGTAGCCCCAAAACCATTCACCTTGGTGTGCCAGGTTGATTGCGTTCAGCCTCTTGGGGTTGCTTCGCAACCCAGCGGGAGCAAGCTCCCTCGCCACGGGGGACGGGGTCAATCTGAATGTTGGGTTTACAACTCAACCAACCGCGCCGCCAGCGCCTTGGCCTGGCTCGCCACGTCGGTCACGGCAGTGCTTTCCCACCACATCCCCCGCAGTGGCGGGCCCATGGCGAACAGCCGCTGGGCGGGTTCGCCTTGGGCGTCCAGCACCGCACCGTCAGCACGGGCAGCGATGCCCAGGGCCAGCGGCCCCGGCTGGATCAGACCTCGAGCCAGCAGCTGTCGCGGCAACGGTCGCGCCACGCGGCGCCAGTCATATTCGATACCGCTGGAGTTGATCAGCGCTGCGCCTTGCACCACGGTCAGTCCGGTCTCGCCCCGACGGCGGATGCGAATACCCACCGTACCCTCGGCGGATGACGCCAGGCCCTTGAACGACGCCGCCTGGATCCGCAACCGCCCTTCCCCATGCAGACGCGCCACCAGCTCGGCGCTCAACGGCGGCGAACGGTGGTGGTGGCTCTCCCACCAGGGCCGTACATGCCGGACGAACTGCCGGCGCTGCACATCACTGGCCTGGTTCCACAAACGCCCGATGTGCGCGCGTACCGTGTCCAATGGCGCCTGCCAATCAATGCCCTCGGCCATCGCCTGACGGCATTGTTCACGCAGAGCCCGCATCAACTGGCGTGGCGAACGCAGACTGTGATCTTCGGCGAGGAAATCCACCCAGGCCGGCGGCTGGCGGCGCACATGGGGTAACAGGCCATGGCGGGAAAACACTTCAATCGGGCCACGGTGCCCGGCCTGCTCCAGAGACACCACGGCGTCGACCATGGTCAGCCCCGAGCCGATGATCAACACTGTCGACTGCGGGTCGAGCTGGCGCATCGCAGCCACATCCCAAGGATCCAGGGCCGCGGCATTGACACCGTTGGATTCGGTCAGCGGCGTTCGCGCCGCCGGGAACATGCCGGTGGCCAGCACCGCGAAACGTCCATGCAAGGCCTTTCCATCGTTCAATGTCACCTGCACAGCGTCGTCCACGAGCTGCACATCCACCACCTCTGCGCACACGTGCTCCACCATCGAGCCGTTCTGTGCGCCCACCGCGCGGGCTTCGGCCAAGCGTTGTTGCACATACAAACCAAAGATTCCCCGGGGTGGGAACAGCTCGCTGACCGGCACATGTTGCTGATCCGATTCCGGCCAGCCGCCAGCCTCGATGAACGCGGTGAGCCATTGGGTCAGGTCATCGGCGTTGTCCGGATCGACGCTCATCCGCGCCGCGTTGCCGTTCAAGGTGTGCCCCAGCTCCACGGCACTGTAGGCCTCGCCCCGGCCCAGTTCGCTGCGCGGCTCGACGATCAGCACCTCGCGTCGGCCGGGCAGGCGCAGCAACTGCGCCGCCAGCATGGCGCCACTCAGGCCGCCGCCGATGATCAGGATATCGGCTTCGCGGGTGAGGCCGCTCGCCTGTCGATCCAACGCTATGTCCATACCGCTCTCCAGGATCAAATCACCACATTGCGGACGAATCTCGCCGCCACCGGCCCATCGTTGCGATAGGCATGGGGCTGGTTGCTGGCGAACATGAAAAATTCACCGGCGTCGATCCGGCGCTCTTCGCTGCCCAACAGCAGGGTCAGGCAGCCCTCGAACACATAGAGCTGCTCGCTCCAACCCTCGGCGTCGGGTTCGGAAGGGTAATGCTCACCGGGCTCCAGGCGCCACTCCCAGAGCTCGACTTCGCGACTGGCAGTGGCTTTGGCCAGCAGCACGGCTTTGCTGCCGGGGATGGTACCGGCCCAGGCCAACTCGTTGATGCGGCTCGGGTCGCGAGCGTCGGGGGCCTGGATCAAATCACTGAAGGCCACGTCGAGGGCTTCGGCGACCCGGTCCAGGGTGGTCAGGCTGACGTTCTTTTCCCCGGCCTCGATGGCCACCAGCATCCGCCGACTGACCCCGGAGCGCTCCGCCAGCGCGGTCTGGCTGAGCTGAGCGGCGTGCCGCAGGCGGCGGACGTTCTGGCTGACGTGTTGCAGGACGGAGGCCCGCTGGCCATTTTCTTTGTGCACTGTATGGCTCATCTGTTGGGGTTGCGCATTATACTGCCCAACTGTTCGGGCGCATTGTGCGTCCGCCTCAAGTGGCGCGCAAGGTCATGGCATCGGTGAATACCCCTCAAGCTTCCTCCCGTTTCTCCCGATTCAGCAAGGCCGAATGCGTGCTGGTGCTGATCACCATGATCTGGGGCGGAACTTTCTTGCTGGTACAGCACGCCATGACGGTCAGCGGACCGATGTTTTTCGTCGGCCTGCGTTTCGCTGCCGCGGCGGCGTTTGTCGCGCTGTTCTCCTGGCGCCACCTGCGGGAGTTGACCCTGTTCGAACTCAAGGCCGGCTGCTTCATCGGCGTGGCAATCATGCTCGGCTATGGCTTGCAGACCGTCGGCCTGCAGACCATCCCCAGCAGCCAGTCGGCATTCATCACCGCGCTTTACGTGCCCTTCGTACCACTGCTGCAGTGGTTGGTGCTGGGCCGTCGGCCGGGGTTGATGCCGAGCATCGGCATCATGCTGGCGTTCACCGGACTGATGCTGGTCTCGGGTCCGGCGGGCGCCTCGTTGAACTTCAGCGCTGGCGAAATCGCCACGTTGATCAGCGCCATCGCGATTGCCGCCGAAATCATTCTGATCAGCGCCTATGCCGGCCAGGTCGATGTGCGCCGGGTGACCGTGGTGCAACTGGCGAGCACGGCGGTACTGGCATTTCTGATGGTGGTGCCAACCCAGGAAGCA
Source organism: Pseudomonas sp. G2-4 (assembly GCF_030064125.1). NCBI lineage: Bacteria > Pseudomonadati > Pseudomonadota > Gammaproteobacteria > Pseudomonadales > Pseudomonadaceae > Pseudomonas > Pseudomonas sp. G2-4. The sequence goes on from NZ_CP125957.1 coordinate 3,707,418, forward strand.
ATCCCGGATTTCTCCTGGTTGCTGCTGGTCAGCGCCCTGGGCCTGGGAGCCGCCAGTGCAGCGATTCAGGTGGCGATGAACTGGGCGCAGAAAAGTGTCTCGCCCACCCGCGCCACGTTGATCTACGCCGGCGAGCCGGTATGGGCCGGCATTGCCGGACGCCTGGCGGGCGAACGGTTGCCGGCGATTGCCTTGTTCGGCGCGGCGCTGATTGTGGCGGCGGTGATTGTCAGTGAGCTGAAAACCCGAGGCAAAGGTGTCGTCGTGGAAGATGAGGTGCTTGAGCGCGAGGGTTAAGCCTCGTTTAGAAATCGTGTTTCCTATCCTCCTGAAACAATACAAGGCAGGAAAACTGCACCTCCCTTGTAGGATTCTGCGACACCCTCGCGGTTGGTGATCTGGAATACGCCACGTATGATCCCTGCAATCCACCCGCTGAATAGAAGCCTATGTCACTGATAGTTCTATTGCTTTTGCCCTTCATCGGCAGCTGTGTCGCGGCGCTGCTGCCGCATAACGCCCGTAACGCCGAATCCTTGCTGGCAGGCCTCGTGGCCCTGGCCGGCACCGTTCAGGTGGCCTTGCTGTACCCGCAGATCGCCGACGGCGGCGTGATTCGTGAAACGTATGCCTGGCTGCCCAGCCTGGGCCTGGATTTCGTGTTGCGCCTGGACGGTTTCGCCTGGCTGTTTTCGTTGCTGGTGCTGGGCATCGGTACGCTGGTGTCGCTGTATGCCCGCTATTACATGTCGCCGGACGATCCGGTGCCGCGCTTCTTCGCTTTTTTCCTGGCGTTCATGGGCGCCATGCTCGGGCTGGTGATTTCCGGCAACCTGGTGCAGATGGTGTTTTTCTGGGAACTGACCAGCCTGTTCTCGTTCCTGCTGATCGGCTACTGGCACCACCGCGCCGACGCCCGGCGCGGAGCCTACATGGCCTTGATGGTGACCGGCGCCGGCGGGCTTTGCCTGTTGGCCGGGGTGATGCTGCTCGGGCATGTGGTGGGCAGCTATGACCTGGACAAGGTCCTGGCCGCCGGCGACCAGATCCGGGCCCATGCCCTCTACCCTATCCTGCTGCCGTTGATCCTGATCGGCGCCCTGAGCAAAAGCGCGCAATTTCCTTTCCACTTCTGGCTTCCCCATGCCATGGCCGCGCCCACGCCGGTGTCGGCGTATCTGCACTCGGCCACCATGGTCAAGGCCGGGGTGTTCCTGCTGGCGCGGTTATGGCCGTCGCTGTCGGGCAGCGAAGAATGGTTCTACATCGTCAGTGGCGCGGGGGCCTGTACGTTGTTGCTGGGCGCCTACTGCGCGATGTTCCAGAACGACCTCAAGGGACTGCTGGCCTACTCCACCATCAGCCACCTCGGGCTGATCACCCTGCTGTTGGGCCTGAACAGTCCGCTGGCGGCCGTGGCGGCGGTGTTTCATATCCTCAACCACGCCACCTTCAAGGCCTCGCTGTTCATGGCCGCCGGGATCATCGACCATGAAAGCGGCACCCGGGATATTCGCAAGCTCAGTGGCCTGGTCCGGCTGATTCCGTTCACTGCAACGTTGGCGATGGTCGCGAGCGCGGCGATGGCAGGGGTGCCGCTGCTCAATGGGTTCCTGTCCAAGGAAATGTTCTTCGCCGAGACCGTGTTCATTTCCGCCACGGCCTGGGTCGAGCTGGCGCTGCCGATCATCGCCACCATCGCCGGGACTTTCAGCGTCGCCTACTCCCTGCGCTTTACCGTGGACGTGTTCTTCGGCCCCACCGCCACCGACCTGCCCCATACGCCCCACGAACCACCACGCTGGATGCGCGCTCCAGTGGAGCTGCTGGTGTTCACCTGCCTGCTGGTGGGGATCTTCCCGGCCCAGGTGGTCGGTTCGTTGCTCGCGGCGGCCGCGTTGCCGGTGGTCGGCGGCACGCTGCCCGAGTACAGCCTGGCGATCTGGCACGGCCTGAACGCGCCGATGATCATGAGCCTGGTGGCGATGTCCGGCGGCATCGTGCTGTACCTGCTGCTGCGCAATCAGTTCCGGCAAGGGCACATCAAGCACCCACCCTTCATTGGCCGACTCAGTGGCAAGCGGCTGTTCGAGCGTTGCCTGGTGCTGATGATGCGCCTCGGTCGGCGGCTGGAACGCCGGATCAGTACCCGCCGCCTGCAGGCCCAGCTGTTCCTGCTGGTGCTGGCCGCGGTACTCGCCGGGCTGATCCCGATGCTGCACAGCACGCTGGTCTGGGGCGACCGGCCGAAGATCCCGGGCTCCATCGTGTTCGTCACCCTGTGGTTGCTGGCAATTGCCTGTGCACTGGGCGCGGCCTGGCAGGCCAAGTATCACCGGCTCGCGGCCCTGACCATGGTCAGCGTCTGCGGCCTGATGACCTGCGTAACCTTCGTCTGGTTCTCCGCGCCCGACCTGGCGTTGACGCAGCTGGTGGTGGAAGTGGTGACCACGGTGCTGATCCTGCTGGGCCTGCGCTGGCTGCCGCGACGGATCGAGGATGCCTCGCCGCGGCCCAACAGCGAACGACGCGCACGCATCCGTCGCCTGCGGGACTTGCTCTTGTCCATCGCGGTGGGCGGCGGCATGGCACTGTTGTCCTACGCCATGCTGACACGCCAGACGCCCAACGATATTTCTTCGTTCTACCTCAGTCGTGCCCTGCCCGAAGGCGGCGGCAGCAATGTGGTGAACGTGATGCTGGTGGATTTCCGTGGCTTCGACACCCTGGGGGAAATCACCGTGCTGGTGGCGGTAGCCCTGGCGGTGTTCGCCCTGTTGCGACGCTTCCGCCCACCGAGGGAAAGCATGCAATTGCCAGCGCAACAGCGTCAGTTGGCACCGGACGTGGTCACCGATCTGGTCAACCCGCGCCATGCCAGCGACACCGCGCTGGGCTTCATGATGGTGCCGTCGGTGCTGGTGCGCCTGCTGCTGCCGATCGCCCTGGTGGTGTCGTTCTACCTGTTCATGCGCGGTCACAATCAACCGGGCGGTGGCTTCGTGGCCGGGCTGGTGATGTCGGTGGCGTTCATCCTCCAGTACATGGTCGCCGGCACGCAGTGGGTCGAGGCGCAAATGAGCCTGCGACCGCTGCGCTGGATGGGTACCGGGCTGTTCTTCGCCACCGCCACCGGCCTCGGGTCGATGGCCGTGGGTTATCCGTTCCTGACGACGCACACCTGGCACTTCGAATGGCCGTTGCTGGGTGACATTCACCTGGCCAGCGCGCTGTTCTTCGACATCGGCGTGTACGCCGTGGTGGTCGGCTCAACGCTGTTGATCCTCACCGCCCTGGCTCACCAATCGGTGCGGGCGCATAAACCGAGCCTGCAATCCAAACCCGTCGCCCCTCGCACAGGAGCCACTGCCTGATGGAAGAAGTCATCGCAATTGCAATCGGCGTACTGGCCGCCTCCGGGGTCTGGCTGGTGCTGCGACCACGGACCTTTCAGGTGGTCATGGGCCTGTGCCTGCTGTCCTACGGCGTCAACTTGTTCATCTTCAGCATGGGCAGCCTGTTCATCGGCAAGGAACCGATCATCAAGGACGGCGTGCCCCAGGATCTGCTGCACTACACCGACCCGCTGCCCCAGGCCCTGGTGCTGACCGCCATCGTGATCAGCTTCGCCATGACCGCCCTGTTCCTGGTGGTCCTGCTGGCGTCCCGGGGCCTGACCGGTACTGACCATGTGGACGGTCGGGAGCCCAAGGAATGATGTTGACGCCCCACTTGATCGCCGCGCCCATCCTGCTGCCGCTGCTGACCGCCGCGTTGATGCTGATGCTGGGCGAGAAACACCGTCCACTCAAGGCACGGATCAACCTGCTTTCCAGTCTGCTGGGCCTGGGCATCGCCGTGCTGTTGCTTGACTGGACCCAGGACCAGGCCCTGCCCGCGTCCATCGGCGTGTACCTGCCTGGCAACTGGCAAGCGCCGTTCGGCATCGTACTGGTGGTTGATCGCCTGTCAGCGCTGATGCTGGTGCTCACCGGCATCATCGGCGTCTGCGCCCTGCTGTTCGCCACGGCCCGTTGGGACCGCGCCGGGGCGAGTTTCCATGCGCTGTTCCAGATCCAGCTGATGGGCCTCTATGGGGCCTTCCTGACGGCGGACCTGTTCAACCTGTTCGTGTTCTTCGAAGTGTTGCTGGCGGCCTCCTACGGGTTGATGTTGCACGGTTCGGGCCGGGCGCGGGTGTCGTCGGGGCTGCATTACATTTCCATCAATCTGTTGGCCTCGTCGCTGTTCCTGATCGGCGCGGCGCTGATCTATGGCGTCACTGGCACGTTGAACATGGCCGACCTGGCCTTGAAGGTGCCCCTGGTGCCGGAAGCCGACCGTGGCCTGCTGCACGCCGGGGCAGGGATCCTTGCGGTGGCGTTCCTGGCCAAAGCTGGCCTGTGGCCGCTGAATTTCTGGCTGGTGCCGGCCTACAGCGCGGCCAGTGCGCCGGTAGCGGCGTTGTTCGCGATCATGACCAAGGTCGGCGTCTACACGATTTTGCGTCTGTGGACGTTGCTCTTCTCCGGCCAGGCCGGCGCCTCGGCGTTTTTCGGCGCCGACTGGCTGGTCTACGGCGGCATGGCGACCATCATCTGCGCGGCCATTGCCATTCTGGGGGCCCAACGCCTGGAGCGCATGGCCAGCCTGAGCATCCTGGTCTCGGCCGGAATTCTGCTGTCAGCGATTGGTTTCGCCCAACCCAACCTGATGGGGGCCGCGCTGTTTTACCTGGTAAGTTCGACCCTGGCGCTCTGTGCACTGTTCTTGCTGGCCGAGCTGATCGAACGCTCGCGCTCGGCCAACGACATGTCCCTGGACGATGACCTGGATACGTTGCCACGGCCAATGGAATCCCTGGAGCCGCCCAAGGGCATCAACCTTGATGACGAACAGAAAGCCGTGGTCGGGCAAGTGATCCCCTGGACCATGGCCTTCCTCGGCTTGAGTTTCATCTTCTGTGCGTTGTTGATCATCGGCATGCCGCCGCTGTCGGGGTTCATCGGCAAGTTGAGCCTGCTGGGAGCCTTGCTCAACCCCCAAGGGCTTGGGGCCAGCGCCGGGACGCCGGTGTCGAATCAGGCGTGGGGGTTGTTGGCGTTGCTGATCCTGTCCGGGCTGGCCTCGTTGATTGCGTTCTCACGCCTGGGCGTCCAACGCTTCTGGACGCCGCAAGAGCGACCCTCGCCGTTGCTGCGGCCTTTCGAATGCCTGCCGATCATCCTGTTGCTGGGCCTGGGCATCGCCTTGACCTTCAAGGCCGAGCCGTTGTTGCGTTACACCCAGTCCGCTGCCGATGCGTTGAACAATCCAGAACATTATGTGATGTCAGTGCTCGCCACCCGCTCCGTCCCGAACCCCGAGACCAGCGCCGCATTGCAGGAGGTGCAACCATGAAGCGCCTGTTTCCCGCACCGTGGCTGTCCCTGGCGCTCGGGTTGCTGTGGCTGGTATTGAATCTGTCCCTCAGCGCCGGCCATCTGCTGCTGGGGGCTGCGCTGGGCTTCCTGGCCCCGTTGATGATGCGCCCGTTGCGCCCGCGCCCGATCCGTATCCGGCGACCGTGGGTGGTCCTGCGGTTGTTCCTGCTGGTGGGCCGCGACGTGCTGGTTTCCAATCTGACGGTGGCCTGGGGTGTGCTGAACGCCGGGCGCCACCCCCCTCGCCCACAGTTCATCAAGGTGCCGCTGGACTTGCACGATGCCAACGGCCTGGCGGCCCTGTCGATGATCACCACGGTGATTCCCGGAACGGTCTGGTCGGAACTGGCCCTGGATCGCAGCATCCTGCTGATCCATGTGTTTGACCTGGAGGACGAGGCGTCCTTCATCGCGCACTTCAAGGCCACCTACGAGCGTCCCTTGATGGAGATTTTCCAATGAGCCCGCTGCTGTCCAATGCGATCCTGCTGAGCCTGTTCCTGTTCTCCCTGGCGATGGTGTTGACCCTGCTGCGGCTGTTCAAGGGGCCTTCGGCACAAGACCGGGTCTTGGCCCTGGACTATTTGTACATCGTGGCGATGCTGATGATGCTGGTGCTGGGCATTCGTTATGCCAGTGACACTTATTTCGAGGCGGCGCTACTGATCGCCCTGTTCGGCTTTGTCGGCTCGTTCGCCCTGGCCAAGTTCCTGTTGCGTGGCGAGGTGATCGAATGACTGGCGAACTGTCGATGTGGGTGGAAATCCCGGTGGCGATCCTGCTGGTGCTCAGCGGCCTCTTCGCGCTGCTCGGAGCCATTGGCCTGGTGCGGCTCAAGGACTTTTTCCAGCGCATGCACCCGCCGGCCCTGGCGTCCACGCTGGGGGCCTGGTGCGTGGCGCTGGCCTCGATCATCTATTTTTCCGCACTCAAGTCCGGGCCGGTGCTGCACGCCTGGCTGATCCCGATCCTGCTGTCCATCACCGTACCGGTGACCACCCTGCTGCTGGCCCGGGCGGCGTTGTTTCGCAAGCGCATGGCGGGGGATGATGTGCCGGCGGAAGTGAGTAGCCGCCGGACCGGGCAAGACGACTGACCGCTACCTTGCGCCGGACACCATTGTGGCGAGGGAGCTTGCTCCCGCTGGGGTGCGCAGCAGCCCCAAGACCTTCCACCTCGGAGTGTCAGGTTATTTGTGTTCAGCTCTTGGGAGGGCTGCGCCCTCCAGCGGGAGCAAGCTCCCTCGCCACAAAAAGCGGGTTGTGTACCCAATGCACTGCGCTGCCGTTCAGGCCCAGGCCACGGTCAACAACCCAGCCCCAAGCACAACGCACAAGGGCGAATAAACCCAAGTGTCGAGCCGGGCGAACGTCGAGCCCTTGACCTCCTTGAAAAAACCCACCAGGTTCGACTCGCCAATGGCCCGGGCGAACATCAGCAAGGCAATCGCGCTGATCAGCCATTGCAACGCCCGATGGGTGACCGGCGGTGCCAACAGGCCGACTCTCAGGCACACCAGAACCGCGATCATCAACAGCGACAGCGCGACCACCAGGGTCAGCCAACCCGAGGGGTTGAACGCCGGACGCAGCGAACCGCCCTGCTTCACCGGCACCTGAGGCACCACCGCCAGGGCCGCCCATCGGCCGCCCAGGGCCCAATACAAATGAATCAAGCTGATGGTCGCAAACACTGCGACCAGCGACCGAGCCAATACAAGCGTCATCTCGCCAGCCTCCTGAAAAGAGTTGAACAATCATCCTAGCTGGAATTTGGCATTTCGCTGGACGGACGCAGACTGCCAGATTCCCGCGAATGACTCATTGCTCAGGATCAAGAGTTCGACCGACGGGGCCGGATGGCACTAGAGCTCGGCGGAGACTTTGTCTGCCACCTCCTTGGGCACCCAGGCCTGCCAGACCTGCGGATGAGCCTTGAGAAACGCCTCGGCGGCTTCACGGGGTGGCGTGCGCTTCTCGCCCATGTCAGCCAGGGCCTTGTTCAACGGTTCGATGGGCAGGTCGACCTTGCTGAAGAACTCGGCAATCTCCGGGTATTGCTTCTGGAACGGTACCGATACACCGATGGACAGTTTGGAGGCCAGTGAACGGGTCGGCTTGGGATTGGGATTGTCGGCGTCGGTCAGGGTTTTCCAGGCCTCGGCATCGAACGGCGGCTCTTGCAACTGCACCAGTTTGAAACGACCGAGCAGCGGCGTGGGCGACCAGTAATAAAACAGGATCGGCTTGCCTCGGCGAATCGACGAGCTGATTTCCGCATCCAGCGCCGCCCCCGAACCGCTGCGGAAGTTCACGTAGCTGTCCGAGAGGCCATACGCCTTGAGCTTCTGTTTGTTGACCACTTCGGACGTCCAGCCAATGGGGCTGTTGAGGAAACGTCCCTTGTCAGGACTTTCCGGGTCCTTGAATACGTGCTTGTAGCGCGCCAGGTCTTCGACGCTGCGCAGGTCCGGCGCCAGGGGCTTGATGCCCTTGGCGGGGTCACCCTTGATCACGTATTCCGGCACCCACCAACCTTCGGTCGCGCCCTTGACCGTATCGCCCAGGGCGACCACCTTGCCTTCAGCCTCGGCCTTGACCCACACAGGGCTGCGACCGGCCCACTCTTCGCCGATCACCTGGATGTCGTTATTGGCCAGGGCGGTTTCCAAGGTAATGGTGGTACCCGGCAATGTGTCAGTCTGCAACCCGTAGCCTTTTTCGACGATGATCCGCAGGATATCGGTGATCAGGCTGCCGCTTTCCCAGTTCAGATCGGCGAAGTGAATCGGCGCTGAAGCGGCCGATGCCGGAAATGGCAAAACCAACACAGCGAAGGTGGCCCAGGTAGCCAGCCACTGTCGAACTCGTTTCATGCTTTGTACCTCATGCCAGACACAGCCATGGCTGAACGGCCTTGCGTCACCGAACGCAAGCCTCTGAATAGTTCAGTCAATTGACTGTAGCCGAGGTTCCAGCGATATCTTGTTAAAACTGTAACCGATCCTGGCGAGCGAAGACCGGCACTGCCCGCATCATTCGCTGGCCTTGAAAGTCACCAGCTCGCCCTTGCGCCATTTGGCCGCTTTGGCGGTGACCGCCTTCAGGGTCTTGGTCAAGCCTTCCTGCAGCTGTTCGTTGGCCGCGAATACGGTCACCACGCTGTGGCCTTCCTTGAACAGGATCGCCTGACCGCCGGGGGTCGTGACGAAAGCGTAGTCACCCAGGCCATAGACCGTCAGCTTGATTTCGCGAAACTTGATTTCAAACTTGCCGCCTTCACGACTGGGCAATACCGCCGCGCGAAAATGATCACCCACCTTCAGTTCAAGCCTCGGCTTGTCATCCACCACCAGGGCCGACTCGGTGTCGATTTCGGCAACATAGATACCTTCGGCGGTCTGCTCGGTGATATAGACGAAACGTGACTGGAACTGCTTGACCAGTTTTGCCCGCAGGTCACCAAGAACAAATAACGCATGCATGTCGAGATTACTTACTGCCAAGGAAACATCCCCATCTTTGAAAACGGTCCGCCCCCTGAGAAAGGACGGACCACGAGAACCCGTGCCGACTGTAGTGTCGCAATGGACCTGTAACTGAAATTCGAAGTGAACGGCGCGCCCTGCCCCGGGGCGAGAGGAGACTAAAGGATTGTCGCTCTCACCGTCTTTCCCGGAGGTCGTCAGAGGCTGAAGGAAAACACCACTCTGAGCATCGGAAAAGGTGGGACTACTAACTTTAGGGAAATTTCCCACTTAAAAAAGCATTTTTCTGACATCGAGCCCAAAAAAAATTGCTTTAGATAGGCACAACCGTCCACACGGTGCTGCTGATTCTAGAGCAGCCAGAGCCGTGGAGACTACCCGAACTACTCGACAATTCGTCGATAAACCATAGAAAAGGAATTCACATGGCCACTTTCACAACCCTGAACCGACCTGCTGCCCCTTGCATCGCGGAGACGCACAACTCGTTCGATGGGGTCGATTGCCTTCCAGTCTCGTTGATTCAACCGCGTTATCGGGTCGTCCTGGCCGGCAAGTGTTTTTTTCATATTGAAGAAACATCGACTGGACGTGTAAGAGGATTCCGCACCGATCATAACGAGGCCTGCTACCTGGCCCGACGTCTCGAACGAAGCGCCTGAGCTCATATACGCCCTCCCATTACTTAACTCAGCCGCCGACAGGCAACTGCTGCCATACTGCCTGCCTGCGAAAACCGTCGCCCATGGCGGATCGCGCACCAACAATATGACTTTTGAAGAGAAGGCGCGACGTGACGGAATTTGATATCGGCGAATTTTTTATCCGGGGCGAAGCCAGAGAGGTCGAAGGCGAGTTCCAGGCCGTCATCGTGATGCGTGCCAAACCGCCCCTGACCACGGTCAGTTGGCACCAGGTGGAAAAGGATCGCTGGTTCAAGACCGCGGAGATCGCGGCCGAGGCTGCCAGGGAAGCCGCCAAGGCTTTGAAGGCTGCGGTGGATGAAGGGGCCTTGAAAGCCTGAGTCCGATCGAACTCCTGGCGGGCGCTTGCCTCAGATAAAGGGAAGCAATCGAGACGCCATGACGGCGCCCATCCAAAGGAGAACCCCATGGAACAGCCTTCGCACGAACTCAGTACCCTGTTCGATCAACTTGGCCTGCCTTCGGACGGCAATGCCATCGACGATTTCATCATGGCGCACCCCTTGGCTCCGGAGATCAAATTGGTAGAGGCCGACTTCTGGTCGGATCAGCAGAAAGACCTACTGCGCGAATGGTTGCTCGCCGACGGCGAAGAGGCGGTGCTGGTGGATCAACTCAACGTGCGCTTGCACGACGGTAAATAGCGGCAAGGGCCTTTGGTCGAGTGCAAGTCAGGACCTTTAACTGAGTGCAGGACAGCTCTTGTGGCGAGGGAGCTTGCTCCCGCTCGACTGCGCAGCAGTCGCCCCGAAGTATTGCCGGCTCGGTGTCCCAGGCTGGTGGTTGCGTCCAGCCTTTTGGGGCTGCTGCGCAGCCCAGCGGGAGCAAGCTCCTTCTCCTCATAAGTTCCGTGCAAGCCCGGCGTCTTGTATCGAGGCCTAGCGCGGTTTCTCGGGTTTATAGCCCAACCGCAAACCACCCCAATGACGCCCCTTGAGCATGATCGGCACGGATAGATCGTGCATCAACTCCCCCGTGTCGCGGGTGTAGGTCTGGAGCAGCACCGGCTGTTGATGGCTGCCGCAGCGAATTCCGGTGCGATCGGAGAACTTGCGCTTGGTCCGGTTATTCAGCGTATCCACCTGTGGATCGCCGGTCAGCGGCTGGCTGAAAGCCTTGTTATGGGTAGGCACGTAACCCTGCTGGGTGCAGGCAATCGCGAACACCAGGCCTTCGTGGCGGGCGAGCAACGGTTCCTGGATCGCCGGCAGCACCTGATCGGTGTAGCGGTCGAAGCGGGTCTGGAACTTGGCGGGCTGGGTGTTGGGGATGGCCTGGTAACTACGGTCAAACAGGTCCTCCAGGCTGACACGGCCCTGATCGATGTCTGCTTCGAACTGCGCGGCGATCTGGCTCGCCCCTTCCCGCGCCAGGTCGTACACCCGTTGGTGATAATCGTCGAGGCCTACCTCAGCCAGGCGTTCGCTGATGGTTTCGGCCTGGCCTTCCATCTGCACGGCCGCTTCGGCCAGGCGCTGGGTCTGCTGGTCACTGACGGACAGGTCGCCGCGCATCTGCTCGATGGCATGGAACAGGCTGTCGAGTTGCTCGCGGTTGGTGTCGGTGCCCTGGGCGATGGCGCTGACCTGGGTTTCGACGCCGGCGGCGAGCCGGGCAATGTTTTCCAGATGCTGGCCGGTGTGCTCGACCTGTTGCACGCCGCTGTCCAAGTCACTGGCCAATTGCCGGATCTGTTCCACCACCTGGGCGGTGCGCTGCTGGATGTCCGCCACCATCACGCCGACCTCGCCGGTGGCCGCCGCCGTGCGCCCGGCCAGGCCGCGCACCTCATCGGCCACCACTGCGAACCCGCGGCCATGCTCACCGGCCCGTGCCGCTTCGATGGCGGCGTTCAGCGCCAACAGGTTGGTCTGGCTGGCGATCGACTGGATCACCAGGCTGACTCGCTGGATTTCATCGCTGCGCACGCTCAAGGCTTCGATCAATTCGCGGCTGTCGTTTGCGCGCTGGCTGAGCTGGTGCATGCGGCTGATGGACTCCACCAGCTCGCTGCGCCCGGCCACGCTGCTGCGATGGGCCTCGCTGGCGGCGCCCAGGGCCTGCTGGCTGAGTTGCGAAGTGGCTTGTTCGGTGGCGATCATCGATTCGGCATTGCTGACGATTTGCGCCGCCGCATCGAGTTGCGACTGGACCTTGCCGGCCAGCTGCTTGACCGAATAGGCGACGCCGGCCGCCGACAAGGCGTTATGGCTGGTGGTATAGGACAAGTCGCGGGTCAGCTCGGCCAGTTTGTCGACCGCCGCCGGTACAGGGGTCGCGCTCATGCGCGAGCGCAGGCGCGGCAACCAGACGATGAGCATCACCAAGGGCAGGCCCAAGTACAGCGACCAGCCACCCAAGGCCATGCCGCACAGCAGCAAGCTCAGGGCGATACTCTGCAAGGTCGGCGTCAACCAACGCGCCATGCTTTTCGTCGCAGGCACCGAAGCCGGTACCACACCCGCCAGAGTTCCGTCTGTCGCCATGTTCGTCACCCACACTTCTCGTTGTTATGCCCGCATTAAACGCCACTACCGAGCCATTATCCATGGTCCATTAGTCGTGTTTTTGCAGCAGGTCAACGGAAGTGAAGAAACTGGCGCAGACGAAAGCAAAAAATCGCGGCCTCGTTAAGAAGGCCGCGATCTTTTACTTGAAGCGCGAATCAAGCCTGACGCTGGTGCTTGTCGATCTGCTCGTGACGTTCCTGAGCTTCGATGCAGTATTTGGTGGTCGGGCTGATCAGCAGGCGTTTGAGGCCAATCGCCTCGCCGCTGTCGTCGCACCAGCCAAAGCTGTCATCGTTGATGCGGTCCAGGGCCTGCTCCAGTTGAGGCAGCATGCGCTGGTCACGATCGATGGCGTTGACCAGCCAGGTACGCTCTTCTTCTACCGAAGCAGCGTCCGCGGGGTCAGCCGGGGTATCCAGGCTCTCAATGGCGATTCGGTTCTGTTCGATGCGCTCGTGGGTTTCGACTTTCATGTTCTGCAACAGCTTGGTGAAGAAAGCCAGCTGCTCGGCATTCATGTAGTCATCCGCCGGCATGGCCAGCAACTTTTCCTTTGTCATTGATATCTCTATAAAAAAACGTGCATTAAGGCGAATTATGGAGCGTCCCGCAGCGCAGCTGCCGCGCACATCGGGAAGGCGCCGTTTATTCCAAGCGCCACCCGGCACTCAATTTACGAGGGGCGGCAGTCTAAGGCCGAGTCGAGGCCTCAGCAACTGAAAACATAGGGAAAATTTCCGACAGCCCCTTCAAATGTTCTCTGACAGGCTTTCAGCGGTCATCGGAGTGCGTTTATAACAAGAAATTCAGTGTAATAGCTGTATTAAGAAGACAAATGGCAACGCCACGCGGGTCAGGCGTGGCGCATTGTCACAGTATGAGGACGTTCAGCGCTTGAGTTTACGCTTGTTACGGTACTGGTCGATGACCACCGCCACCACAATGATCATCCCCTTGATGATGTCCTGGATGTAGGCATCGACACCGACGAAGGTAAAACCGCTGGCCATGACCCCGAGAATCAGCGCCCCGATCACCGTTCCGGTGATGCGCCCCACCCCACCCGCCAGGCTGGTACCGCCGATCACCGCTGCGGCAATCGCGTCCAGCTCATAGGACATGCCCATGCCGGCCTGCCCGGTCGCCGCCCGCGCGGAGGCTACCACGCCGGCCAGCCCCGCCAGCAACCCGGCGATGCTGTAGACGATCACCAGGTGACGCTTGACGTTGATACCCGACGTACGCGCCGCCTGCATGTTGCCACCGATAGCGTAGGTGTATTTGCCGTACTTGGTATAGCGCAGGGCGATGTGGAAGATCACCGCCACCACCAGGAAGATGATCACCGGCATGGCGCCATGGCCGATGGCGGTATAGGAATCGGACAACATGCTCACCGGCTGGCCTTCGGTGTAGTAGCGCGCCAGGCCACGGGCCGAGACCATCATGCCGAGGGTGGCAATAAAAGGCGGAATCCCGGTCATGGCGATGATGCTGCCGTTGATCGCCCCGGCCAGGAGTCCCACACCGAGCCCCGCCACTACGGGGATCCACACCGGCAGGTCCGTCAGGGAAGGAAACACCGCCCGGGCGAAGTCCGAGGTCTGGGCCAGGCTGGCGGCGATCATGGCCGACAGCGCGAGCACCGAGCCGGACGACAGATCGATACCGGTGGTGATGATCACCTGTGTCACGCCAATGGCCAGCAGGCCGATGATCGACACTTGCAGGATCATCAGCACCAGGCGCTGGGAGTTCATCAGGAAACTCTGGTCGCGCATGATCCAGCCAAACATTTCGAACACCAGGCCGATGCCAATCAGCACCAGGAAGATACTCAGTTCCGTCGGCAACCGCCGGCGCGTCCTGGCCGGTGCGGCCGCGGGTTTGTTTTCCAGTATCGCGTTCATAGCCATCCACCTTTTTTGTTCTTTGGCGAGGGGGGTTGTTCCCTGCCGGGAGGTGTGGCGCCCCTGGGACAGGGCCGCTTCACGGCCCAGCGGGGATAAATCCCCTCGCCACATGTTGCTCGACGTTATTAAGTTGAACGGGCTGGCATCAGGACAGGCCCGAGGCCAACTGCATGACCCGCTCCTGGGTCGCTTCGCCACGGTCGAGGGTGCCCATCAGGTCGCCTTCATGCATCACCATGACCCGGTCGCTCATGCCCAGTACTTCCGGCAGCTCCGAGGAAATCATGATCACCGCCATGCCTTCGCTGGCGAGGTAGGAAATCAGCCGATAGATCTCGGCCTTGGCACCCACGTCGATGCCACGGGTCGGCTCGTCGAGGATCAGGATGCGCGGGTTGGTCATCAGCCAGCGCGCCAGCAGCGCTTTCTGCTGGTTGCCGCCGGACAAGGTGTCGATGCACTGTTCCAGGGACGGGGTCTTGACCCGCAGTTTCTTGCACATCTCCTCGCACAAGGCACGCAGGGCTTTCTGCTGGATAAAACCGTTGCCGACGTAATGGGGCAGCACGGCCATTTCCATGTTTTCCAGCACCGACAAGCAGGGGAACAAGCCACTGAGCTTGCGATCCTCGGTCAACAGGGCGAAGCCCTTCTCGATGGCCATGTGCGGGTCGCTGATACGCACCGGTTGGCCGTCCAGGAGGATTTCACCGCCCGTGCTCGGGGTCACGCCGAAAATCGCCTCGGCCACGTTGGTCCGGCCCGACCCCATCAGCCCGGCGATGCCAAGGATTTCTCCCGCGTGCAGGTCGAAGGACACACCTTTGAAGATCCCGTCCAGGCTCAGGTCGCGCACCGACAGCACCAAGTCACCGATGGGCTGTTCCCGGACCGGGAACAACTGGCTCAATTCACGCCCGACCATCATCGAAATCAGGCTGTCGCCGTCTAGGCTGTCGGCCCGTTGCAGGCCGATGTAGGCACCGTCGCGAAACACCGCCACTTCATCGGCGATGGCAAACACTTCGTTCATTTTATGGGTGATGTAGATGATGCCTTTGCCCTGGGACTTGAGGTCGGCAATGATCGAGAACAGGTGGGCGACTTCCGTCTCGGTGATGGCCGAGGTCGGTTCGTCCATGATCAGGATGTCGGAGTCGTAGGACACGGCCTTGGCGATCTCGACCATCTGCCGCTCGGCAATACTCAGGTTACCCACCTGTTCCTCGGGATCGAGGTTGATGCGCAGGCGTTCCAGCAGCCTGGCGGTGCAGCGGTGCATTTCGCCGTGGTCGATCATGTGCAGGCCGTTGAGCTGCTCGCGGCCGATCCAGATGTTTTCGGCGATGCTCATGTGAGGCATCAGGTTCAGTTCTTGATGGATCATCGCAATGCCGGACTGCAACGCCGCCAGCGGCGTGTCGAAGGTCACCGGTTTGCCCCGCAAACGCAGTTCCCCGGCGTCCGGTTGGTAGATCCCAGCGATGATTTTCATCAGGGTGGATTTGCCGGCGCCGTTTTCACCCATCAGGGCCAGGACGGAGCCTGGACGGACCCGCAGTTGTACATCGGACAGGGCCACCACGCCGGGAAAGCCTTTGCTGACATTGACGACTTCCAGCAGGTACGGTTCTTCAGACAATACGTCCGGCGGGACAATCCTCGCCGGGGCGCTCGAAGCAGTCGCTGAAGCGAACATGATCAGGTACTCCCTCGGCAAGGTCGGCGTGCGACCTTGCCTGCTTATTGTTGTGGTGGGATCGGGTTAAACGTCACTTGAACTGATCGACGTTTTCCGGCGTGATCAGGCGGTACGGCACCCAGACGGCCTGCTCGACCGGCTGCTTCTTGACCATTTTCACCGCCGTGTCGATCGAGCCATCGGCCTGGCCCTTGGCGTCCTGGAACACCGAGACCGCCATGTCGCCTTTCTTGATCGCATTCAAGCCATCCGGCGTGCCATCGACCCCGGCAATCAATACGCTGCCCTTCTCGGTGCCCGCTTGCTCGAGTGCCATGGCGGCGCCAATGGCCATTTCGTCGTTGTTGGCCACCACCGCCTGGAACTCGCGCCCCTGGGTCAGCCAGTCGTTGACCAGGGTCATGCCCTTGTCGCGCAACCAGGTGCCCGTCTGCTCCTGCTCGATCTTGATGCCCGGGTACTTGGCCAGCACGTCCTTGACGCCCTTGGTGCGGTTGGTGGTGGAATTATTGGCCAAGTCACCCAGCAGAATCACAATGTCGCCCTTGCCGCCCATTTTTTCAGCCAGGTATTGCATCTGCATGCGACCGGCTTCCAGGTCGTCGGAAGCAACGGTGACCACGCCTGCCGGCAGCTTCAGGTCGTCGGGACGGCGATTGACGTAGACCAAAGGGATACCGGCGGCTACGGCGGCCTTGGTGATGCGTTGGGTCGCGGCGGTGTCCACCGGATTGACGATGATCGCGTCGACCTTCTGGCTGATGAAGCTTTCCACCTGGCTCAGCTGCTTGACCACGTCGCTGCGGGCATCTTCGAACTGCAGGGTGACGCCGTCCGGCAGGGACTTGGCTTTCTTGTCCATGGATTCGCGCAGGTAAGTCAGCCAGGTGTCATCGAACTGGGACATGCTGACACCGATCTTCAAGTCCGCCAGGGCAGCGCCGCTGGTGAGCATCAACGACAGGGCCAGCGAGGCGATACGGGTCTTGGTCTTCATGAACGGTCTTTCTCCACTTTGTTGTTGGTTTTATGGATAAGGCGTAGCGGATCAGGAACGCGGCAAACGCACGATGGGCGCGCCGGGCATGCAACACACGATGGCGCCCTTGCGCTGGATGCACAGGGATTCGAACAGGGGAAGAACTGCGGACAGGCGCAGCAGAGGTGACAGGTGAAACGCAGAGCGGCTGAAGGTTTTCATCGACGGTACCTAGCTGTGTTTCTTGTTTTTGTTTCGTCCTTCGTCCGTTCAAGGCTGGCTTGGCGGGAGGCGGACAGGATTGTCGGTAACCTGGAATCGACTTTATTGGAAAATATTTTCCATATCAACAAATTTTAGAATTTTATTCGTTTTTTATTCCATGACCAACAGGCGTGCTCAACCTCACCACTTCGCCCTGTTCGGCACTCTGCCTGGCCGCATCCAGAATGCGCGTGGTCGCCAGTGCATCCTGGGCCTCCACCGGCAGAGGACCGGCGCTCTGCAACGCGGTTTGCAGGCGCTGGTAGAACTCGATCCAGCAGCCCCGCTCCGAAGTCACTCGCTCGCGCTCGGTGCCGTGTTCGAACCAGCCCCAGCGCCGATGTTCTTCGGCGCCCCAGCGCTCGCCCTCGGTCGCCGGGCTCAACCCCGCGAGCGCCTGGGCTTCCTGGCCATCCAAACCTTCGACGGTATAGCAACCCTGGGTGCCGTTGACCCGAAAGCGCGGTCTCGGTGCGTTTTGCACGCAATTGCCGCTCAGGTGGGAGATCACGCCGCCGGCATGGGTCAAGGACATAAAGAAGCCGTTGTCGAACACCTGGCCTGGCTGCCGATAGTCCAGCTCGGCGTAGACCCTGGCCACCGGCCCGAACAATTGCAGCGCCTGGTCCACCAGATGGCTGCCGAGATCGCGCAGGAATCCGCCACCGCTGCCTTTCCCCACCGACGCCGGCGAATAGCGCTCGACACTGGATTCAAAACGAATGACCTGGCCCAGGGCGCCGGACGCCAGCAGCTTGCGCAGGGTAAGGAAGTCCGAATCCCAACGACGGTTCTGATACACGCTCAATGGCACATTACGCCGCTGGGCCGCCGCCACCATCGCCTCGGCCTGCGCCGCGTCCCAGGCAAAAGGTTTGTCGCTGACCACCGCCACGCCGAGCTCAATCGCCTCCATCACCACGGCCGGACGACCGTCCAAAGGCGTGGACACCACCACCGCATCGATGCCCGCCGCCGCCAATTCGGCGAGGGTGTCGAAGGCCTGGACGTGGGGGTAATCACCCGCCAGTTGCTGGCGCCGCTCAACGGACCGGGTCACCACGCCGACGAACGTAGCCCCCGGCAGGCTATTGATCAGCGGCGCATGAAAAAACCGCCCGCCCTTGCCGTAGCCGACTAGTCCGATTCGCATGGAAACTCCTTGAAAGTCATTGGATAAGCACCATCCCCTGTGGGAGCGAGCTTGCTCGCGATGGCGGCGGATCAGCCTCATTATGTTGACTGACCCACCGCCATCGCGAGCAAGCTCGCTCCCACAATTTGACTGCATCCCCAAAGGGGAATGCGATTAGCCGTAGAAACGCGGACGTTCGGGCAGTTCGACCTTGACGATCTGTCCACTCTGCTGCGCCTCGATACAGGCATCCGCCGCCACCGCTGCGGCAAAGCCGTCCCAGGCCGACGGCCCGCCGACCTGCCCGGCGCGCACGCCGTCGATGAAGGCCTGCAATTCGACGTCGTAGGCGGCGATGAAGCGGTCCTTCCAGTCCATCAGGATCGCGTTGGACAGCTTGGCGCCGCTGCGCAATTGCACCTGGGACGGCTCCGGGAGCTTGGCGATGCCGGTCTCCCCCACCACTTCGCATTGGATGTCGTAGCCGTACTGACAGTTGACGAACACCTCCACGTCGATGCGCGTGCCCCGGGCGGTTTCCAGCAGGACGATCTGCGGATCTTTCAAATGAGCGTGGGCCTTGCTGGTCTTGCGCGGGAAGACTACTTGCACCGAGACGTAGTCATCAGCCAGCAACCAGCGCAACACATCCAGTTCATGGATCAGGGTGTCGGTGATCGCCATGTCGGTCTTGTAGTTCTCCCCCACGCTCGGGTTGCGGTGGGCGCAGTGCAGCATCAACGGCTCGCCGATCTGGCCGCTGTCGATCACTGCCTTGAGCGCCCGATAGCCTTCATCGTAAGGGCGCATGAAACCGACCTGCACCAGGCGCTTGCCATGGGCCACCTCGGCCTCGACGATCTTGCGGCAGCCTTCGGCCGTGACCGCCAGGGGCTTTTCGCAGAACACCGGTTTGCCGGCCGCTATCGCCGCCAGCACGAACTCTTCATGGCTCGGGCCCCAGGAGGTGACGAGGATCGCCTCCACGTCCGGTGCCTTGATCAACCCATGGCCGTCGGGATACACCTCGGCGGTCAGTTTCAAATCGGCCACCACCTTCGCCGCCTGGGCGAGGTTGATGTCGGTCACCGCCGCCACCTGGCTGTTGAGCAAGGTCTGGCTGCAACGACGGATATGGTCCTGGCCGATGGCCCCGGTGCCGATGACGCCCAGCTTCAAAGACATGTAGAACTCCTTTCGTAGGGTGGGGGCAATTAATACTGACGGGCCTGGGCCAGTCGTTCGTTGAGGGTCTTGGCGATGGCATTGGTGCGGGCACTGGTGGAGACTTGCGCCACGCCCACACGCCACCACGACAGGTAGCTGTGAATCATGGTCTTGGGCAGGACCTTGATGTCGATCAAGGTGGAGACCGTCTGGCGCCGCGCATCCGCCAGGGCCGCGCGCAGCTCCTCCAGGGTCGTCACCTTGTAGGTCTTGCAGCCATAGGCCGCGGCACTCATGGCGAAGTCCACCGGCACGAAGGCGCCGTCGAGCTTGCCGGTGTCCGGGTTGCGGAAACGGAATTCAGTGCCGAAGCTGTCCATGCCATTTCCCATCTGCAAATTGTTGATGCAGCCGAAGGCCATGTTGTCCAGCAGCACCACGTTGATCTTGCGTCGCTCCTGGATCGAGGTCGCCAGTTCCGAGTGCAGCATCATGTAGGAGCCATCGCCCACCAGGGCGTACACCTCCTTGTCGGGCTCGGCGAGTTTCACGCCCAGGGCCGCATTCACTTCGTAGCCCATGCACGAATAGCCGTATTCGAGGTGATAGGTGTCCACGCCCTTGCTGCGCCAGGCGCGCTGCAAGTCGCCGGGCAAGCTGCCGGCGGCGGCGACGATAATCGCATCGTCGGCCAGGGTTTCGTTGAGGGTGCCCAGCACGCGACTCTGGGTCAGGCAGGAACCGGTGAGTTCGATGAATTCGCGAAACACCGCCGGGTCCATGTGGTCGTCGATTTCCGGGAGGAACTCCTCGACGCGGTAATCGGCCTGGTAGACGCGGTCCACCTCGGCGTCCAAGCGAGCCTTGGCATCGGCAATCTGCCCGCCCCACTCGGCGCGGTAGTCGCCCATCGCCGCAGACAGCGCCTCCAGGCCTGAGCGGGCGTCGGCCAGCAACTGCACACCGTCGAGCTTCAGGGCGTCGCAGGGGCTGATATTGAGATTGAGGAACTGCACGTCCGGGTGCTGGAACAACCATTTGGAGCCGGTGGTGAAGTCGCTGTAGCGCGTCCCAATGCCAATGACCAGGTCGGCGTCCTTGGCCAGCAGGTTCGCCGCCAGGCAGCCGGTCTCGCCGACGCCACCGACGTTCAACGGATGGCTCGACACCACGGCGCTCTTGCCAGCCTGTGTCTCGGCGAAGGGAATGTCGAAACGTTCGGCGAAGGCCTGCAACGCCGCATTGGCCCCGGAATACCGCACGCCGCCGCCACAGATGATCAACGGTCGGCGCTTGCCTTTGAGCAGCGCCAGGGCATCGCCGAGCATCGCTTCGGTAGCCGGGCGACGGTCGATGCGATGGACACGCTTTTGCAGGAAGTAATCCGGGTAATCGTAGGCGTCGGCCTGCACGTCCTGGGGCAACGCCAAGGTCACAGCGCCGGTTTCGGCCGGGTCGGTCAACACGCGCATGGCATGAATGGCGGCGGTCATCAGCTGTTCGGGGCGGTTGATGCGATCCCAGTATTTGCTCACGGCCTTGAACGCATCGTTGGTGCTGATGCTCAGGTCGTGGAATTGCTCGATCTGCTGCAACACCGGGTCCGGCTGGCGACTGGCGTAGACATCGCCGGGCAACAACAGCAACGGGATCCGATTGGCCGTCGCGGTGGCCGCAGCGGTCAGCATGTTCGCCGCGCCAGGGCCGACCGACGAACTGCAGGCGTAGATCTTGCGGCGCAGGTGCTGCTTGGCGAAACCGATGGCCGCATGGGCCATGCCCTGTTCGTTGCGGCCCTGATGGACCACCAGGTCGCCGCTGTCCTGCTCCAGTGCCTGGCCCAGGCCCAGCACATTGCCGTGGCCGAAAATGGTAAAGACCCCGGCGACGAATTTGCTCTGGACGCCATCGACCTCGACGTATTGGTTATCGAGGAATTTCACCAGGGCCTGAGCCATGGTCAGTCGTGTTGTGGTCATGCTTGCACCTTTTCAAACGCAATTCGATCAAGTGTGGGAGCGAGCTTGCTCGCGATAGCGGTATTTCAGGCGACTTATCGGTTGAATGTGCTGCCGCCATCGCGAGCAAGCTCGCTCCCACAAGGTTTCTTCATCAGGACAGTAGTTGTGTCAGGCCTGTGGATTGCGCAGGTGATTCATACTCGCCCCCAGCGCCTGGCGGATATCAGCCAGTTCATGGACGCTCTCGGCAAACGGTTCGAAGGACAGGTAGCCCTCATAACCACCGGCCCGCAACGCCTCGATCTGCCTGGCATTGCCCAGGATGTCGGCCTCGCCGACCAGCACCCGATGGCCGTCGCGAATGGTCGCCAAGGGTGCCTGGGCATCTTCGACGCCGGAGATGTGCACCAGCCCGGTCAACTCGGGGAAGAACTCCTGCTCACCCGCCAAATGGTGGTGAAAGGTGTCATGCACCAGGCGAAACACATCCAGTCCGCCAATGGCTTGGATCGCGTCCACTGCGGTGCGCTTGCGGCGCAGCGAGCATTCTTCGAAACCCAGGGGTTCGATGAAGCCGTAGATGCCGAAGGCCCGCAGGATCGGCGCCAGCTCACTGAGGGCCGTACGCAGCCCTGCGGCGCGCTCGGCTTCGCTGCGCGGGTCGGCGCGGTCGTTGAGCGGACACATCACCAGCCCTTCGGCGCCGCATTCGCGGGCGTAGTCGGCGAGCCTCACCGCTTGGGCACGACGCTCCTCATTCCACACGTCGAAAGGGTAAAGGGCATTGATCGACAACACCTTGATGCCCCTTTCCTCACACAACTCACGCACACGACCGGGCGCCATGCCGTCTTCGATCTCGACGCCCTTCAGATCGTTGCGGATCTCAATGGCATCGGTTTTCAACGCCAGCGCCAGGTCAATGAATTCGGGCAGTGACAGGCGCGGGGCAACCATTCGGTTCAAGGCAAAACGCAGGGGCTTATTCATTGTTGTTCTCCCTCCGGCACTGTAAAAAACGAGGTTACTGGGCAGTCGGCATGCTGAATTCTGGGCCTTTGGCGATGCTATCGGGCCAGCGCTGCATCACGCTTTTGTAGCGGCTGTAGAAGCGCAGGCCTTCTTCACCGTAGGCATGGTGATCGCCGAACAGCGAGCGTTTCCAGCCACCGAAGGAGTGCCAGGCCATGGGCACCGGAATCGGCACGTTAATGCCCACCATGCCGACCTTGATGCTGCGGGCAAACGCTCGGGCGATGCCGCCGTCGCGGGTGAAACACGACACACCGTTGCCGAACTCATGGGCGTTGATCAGGGCCACGGCTGTGGCGAAATCCGGCACGCGAACGATCCCCAACACCGGACCGAAGATCTCTTGCTGGTAGATACTCATCTCGGCGGTGACTTGGTCGAACAGCGTCGCCCCGACAAAGAACCCCTGCTCGGCTCCTGGCACCGTGAAGCCACGACCGTCGACGATCAGTCGGGCACCCTCGGCGACACCGACGTCGATAAAGCCTTCCACCTTGGCCTTGTGCTCAGCGGTGACCAGCGGCCCCATGTCGGTGTCGCGCTGCTGACCGTTGCCGATCTTCAGCTGGTCAATTCGGGGCAGCAATTTGGCAATCAATTGATCGCCCACATCACCGACCGCTACCGCAATGGAAATCGCCATGCAACGCTCGCCGGCCGAGCCGTAGGCGGCGCCAATCAAAGCATCCGCTGCCTGGTCAAGATCGGCGTCGGGCATGACGATCATGTGGTTCTTCGCCCCGCCCAAGGCCTGGACGCGCTTGCCGTTGGCGGTGCCTTGCTGGTGGATGTATTCGGCGATGGGCGTGGAGCCGACAAAGGAAATCGCCTCGATGTCCGGGTGCTGCAACAGCGCATCCACCGCCATTTTGTCACCCTGGACCACGTTGAACACACCGTCCGGCAAGCCGGCTTCCGTCAGCAGCCGAGCCATCAACAAACTGGCCGACGGATCACGCTCCGAAGGCTTGAGGATGAAGCAGTTACCGGCGACCAGCGCCAGGGGAATCATCCACAGCGGCACCATCACCGGGAAATTGAACGGTGTGACCCCGGCGCACACGCCCAAGGGCTGGCGCAGGTTCCAGTTGTCGATGCCGCCACCGATGTTGTCGCTGAAATCAGTCTTGAGCAGGCTCGGCGCACCACAGGCGTACTCGACGATCTCGATGCCCCGGGTGACTTCGCCGTGGGCGTCGGACAGCACCTTGCCGTGTTCACGGCTGATGATCAGCGCCAGTTCGTCGTGATGGCGGTCGAGCAATTCCTTGAACTTGAACATCACCCGCGAGCGGCGCAAGGACGACTGCTCGGACCAGGCCGGAAATGCCGCCAGCGCCGAGGCCACCGCAGCATCGACAATGTCCGGTTCGGCCAGGGAGACCCGGGCCTGCACCGCACCGGTGGCCGGGTTGAAGACATTGCTCAAGCGCGCGCTGTCGCTGGCCTGCACTCGACCGTTGATGTAATGACCTACTACCGGGGCGTCACTCATTGTTCTGGTTCTCCATGGAAGGTGTGGCATTCAGAGGTCGAGCAGCCAACTGTGCTGCGGGTCGTTATGGAACTGCCAGACCCGCTTCGGGCCGGCCATGACATTCAGGTAGTACGACTCATAGCCATAGGGCACGCTGACCGGGTGGTAGCCCTTGGGCACCACCACCAGGTCGCTGTTCTCCACCGCCATGGCCTGGTCGATGCTGCGGTCGTCGGTGTAGACCCGCTGGAACACGAAGCCCTGGGACGGGTTGACTTGGTGGTAGTAGGTTTCTTCCAGGAAGCTCTGGTGCGGCAGGTCATCGGTGTCGTGTTTGTGCGGCGGGTAGCTCGACGAGTGACCCGACGGCGTGCGCACTTCCACCACCAGCAGCGAGTGGGCCGGCTCGCTGTCGGGCAGGATGTCGCAGACGTAGCGAGTGTTGGCACCCTTGCCACGCACGCTGCGCTTCATACTGTCGGGCTGGATCAAGCGCGGGCCGTATTCGTTTCGGGCCGAGCCCGGCGCGGCACACACGGCAATCTGTACATCGCTCAGGGCGGTCACCTGGGCCTGGCTGCCGGGCGGCAGGTACGCGGCATAGGGTGATTTGTCCTCGAACACCGACTGGCGATCACCGAGGTTGTCCCAATCGAAGGCGCCCTGCCCCGGTGCTTCGCCCTTGAGATTGATGCGACCGCTGAGCAGCACCAGGCACAATTCCTTGTCGCCAGCCGCCACCGGCAGGGTTTCACCGAGGCTCAGCCGATAGGCGGTGAAGCCGACGTATTCCAGTTCCCCACGGGGTAACTGGACCATGGTCTGGCCGTCTGGATGGCTTTTGATCAACAGACTCATGACAAGCTCCTTTCAAGTAAGGCGCGCAGGGTCTCGTAGCCCTTCTTGGCGTAGGCGTAACTCGGCGCTACGGCGGGGTCCTGCTCGGCTTCCACCACCAGCCAGCCTTGGTAATCGGCGGCCAACAGCACGTCCAGCAACGCGGCGAAGTCGATGTCACCGTCCCCAGGCACGGTGAAAGTGCCGTTGATGATGCAGTCGGGGAAGCTCCAGAGGTTGTTGCGCGCCAGTTGCACCACGGGTTTGCGCACGTCCTTGAAGTGCACATGACAGACGCGTTCGATGTGCTTGCGCAAGACATACAGCGGTTCGCCGCCGCCCATGTAGCAGTGGCCCGAATCGAACAGCAGGCCCACTTCACTGCCGGTCAGGGCCATCAGTTTGTCGATGTCCGCGGGCGACTCGACGTACGCGCCCATGTGGTGGTGGTAGGCCAGGCGCACACCTTGGGACAAGGTGAAGCGCGCCAGCTCGGTGAGCTTATCGGCATAGGTTTGCCAGGCTGCGTCGGTGTGAAAGCGCGGCCGTTCGACCAGTGGAATGCGCTGCCCCTGAATGGAATCGGCGACCTCGCCGTACACCAGCACGTTGGCGCCGTTCTGCGCCAACAGCTCGACGTGGCTGGCGATGGCGTCGATTTCCTCGGCCGCCGAGCGCCGGGCCAGACGACTGGAATACCAACCGGAAACCAGCGCCAGGTCATAAGGCCGCAGTACATCGCCGACGCCCTTGGCGTCCTTGGGGAACTTGCCGTTGAGTTCAAAACCTTCGTAGCCGATGGCCTTGCCTTCGCTCAGCGCCGTGCTCAACGGCGTTTCACCGCCCAAGGAAGGCAGGTCGTCGTTGCTCCAGGAAATCGGGTTGATGCCAATTCGAATAGCGGGCATGGGCTGCACCTTTTATTGTTGTCTCTGTAATGTTCAACCGATCACCCGTGGCGAGGGAGCTTGCTCCCGCTCGGCTGCGAAGCAGTCGTCAACTTGTGGATGCGGTTGGCCTGTAGAACCTGGGCTGGCTGATGGGGGACTGCTTCGCAGTCCAGCGGGAGCAAGCTCCCTCGCCACAAAGGCCCTGTACCTTCAGGCCCGGGCAGCACGCCACGCCTCGATCAATTCGACAAACCGGCCCTGCACCTGCTGGATCAACGTTTCATCATCGATTTCCCCGGCCAGCCAGGCCCGGCTCGGCGCTTGGAAGATCGTGCGGCCCACGGCAAACCCGCGGCAGCTGCTGCTCTGGCTGGCCTGGCGGAACCCTTCGGCCAGGGCGGCGGCCGGGGCGTTGAGGCCCAGCAGCACCACGCCGCGGCAATACGGGTCGCGCTGTTGAATCAACTCATCGAGTTGCTTCCATTCGTCTGCGCTCTGGGCTTCGATCTTCCACCACGCCGGAAAGATGCCCAGGTTGTAGAGGCGCTTGAGGGCGCGATACAGCACGTCCGGGTGCGGCGATGGATGATCCTTGGGGGGAATGACTTCCAAGAGCAATTCATGGCCGCTGACCTGGGACGCCTTGTACAGCCCCATCAGTTGCGCCTCCTGCTCCAGGCGCAACAACGGTTCGTCGTCGGGATGAAATTGCACCAGGCATTTGATGATTTGCTCCTGGGGCCAGGCGATCAGGTTGCTGCCGATGGAACGCCCGTGTTCGAACGCCAGCGGCCGCGAATTCTGTACTTCCACTGGCCGTGCCACCCACCAGCCGCGCCCGGTGGCGGCGTTCAGGGAGTCCTGGCCAAAACGCTGATCGGCCAACAGGCCCACATCGGCCTCGACGCCCTGGCGCTGCAAGTCTGCTTCGACCCGCGCCACCGCCTGGATGAACAGTTGCTTGAGTTCGCCGATGCAGCTCAGGTCGCGACCACCCTTCTGGGCCAGTTCCACCAGTTGCCAGCGATGGTCGAAGGCGAAGATGAACAGCTGCTTCCAGGCCTTGCGTGGCACGCTGACCTGATGCAGCCGTTGCAACACGGCGTCCTGGTCCGGCCGGGTAATCGGCACCGGACTCTTGAATAAATAGTCGAGCTCAGCCCGGGTAGGCATCGCCGGGGCACAAGCATGACGCGACACCACCAGGCCACCGCAGGCATTGGCCAGTTGGCAGCAGCGCTCATCGCTGGCGTCCTCCAGCCAGCCTGCGAGAAAACCCGACATGAACGCATCACCGGCGCCCAGTACATTCAGGACTTCGACCCGGACGCCAGGATAAAGGGCGCCGTCTTCCAGCCGGGCCGGGATGGCGCCATGGATCACCGTGCAACCCTGCGGACCGAGCTTGACCACCAGGGTCGCCGCCGTCAGCGAACGCACGGTACGCAGCGCCATCAGCAGGTCTTCACTGCCGCCGGCGATGAGGAATTCTTCTTCGGTGCCGACGATCAGATCGAAACGCGGCAGGATACTTTGCACGTGCTGGCTGACTTTCTGGTCGGCGACGAAGCGGGTTTCCCCATCGGCCTTGCCCGCCAGCCCCCAGAGCACCGGGCGATAGTCGATGTCCAGCACACGTTTGACGTTGTGTTTCTCGGCGTAATCCAGCGCCTGGGTGCTGGCCTTGTAGACGCTTTCGGTGGAGAAATGTGTGCCAGTGATCAGCAGGGCCTTGCTGGAGGCGATGAAGGTTTCGTCGATGTCTTCGGCGCGCAACGCCATGTCGGCGCAATTTTCCCGGTAGAACACCAGGGGAAAGGTTTCCCGGTCCTTGATCCCCAGCAGGACCATCGCCGTCAGCCGTTCAGGATCGACCTTGATGCCGCGCACATCGCAGCCTTCGCGCGCCAGGGATTCCACGAGGAAACGGCCCATGTGGTCGTCCCCGACCCGGCTCAACATCGCCGATTTGAGGCCCAATCGTGCAGTGCCGAAGGCGATGTTGGCCGACGATCCGCCCAAGTACTTGGCGAAGCTCGACACATCTTCCAGGCGCGCTCCAACTTGCTGCGCGTAGAGGTCGACGCCCAGGCGTCCCAGACAGATCACATCCAATTGACGTCCACTGGCAAAACGAGTCTGGCCCATGCTGGCTCCTGTTATTTTTATCAGCCTGCGCTTGCCGCCAGAACCGGCGCCAACGCTCTTGGTGGATGCAGACTAAAACGAGCCGCGGGCAACAATCAATAATTATTCTATAAATTTTTTACGTAGAATATTTTTTCCAATACGCTATAGCCAAGCCGAACCAGACGCGGTGCATCGTTTCAGCCAGTGTCGTAACGTGGTCTGCCCATGATTTTCCCTGCGCCTAAGCTGTAGACTGCGATCAGCCAACCTATTGTCGAGGGCCGCCTTTTTCCGGACCGCCCTAAAAGAACAAGCCAGAAGGATTTTCTATGACCCGCCCCGATGATCTGCCGGCGCTGTCCGAGAGCGCGTCCGAACCCGCCCTCCCGAGCCCACCGATCAATGCCGAGCGCCTGCTGCAACTGATCACCGACGAATACGAAAGCCTGCCGCGCCAGCTCAAGCGTATCGCCAGCTACATGAGCCAGCAGAGCGACCGGATCATGGTTGATCGCATCAGCGACATCGCCCGGGAATGCGAAGTCCACCCATCGGCCATCGTCAGGTTCTCACAACGCTTTGGCTTCAGCGGGTTCAGCGAAATGCAGGCGTTGTTTCGCGAGGCGTACACCCACAAGACCACGCCGGTGCAGAACTACCAGCAGCGCATCCGCAGCATGATCGCCAACAAGTCGCAGAAAGCCAGCGGCGGCGACCTGGCCCGCGAATGCGTCAACGCGACCCTGTCGGGCATTGAGCGGCTGGGGTTGGAGCTGGATGACCAAGCGTTCGAAAAAGCCGTGGACCTGGTGGTCAATGCCGACAACATCTATGTGGTGGGGGTACGCCGCTCATTCGCGGTCGCCGATTATCTGGTCTACAACCTGCAACACACCAACAAGCGCATTCACCTTGTTTCCGGCCTGGGCGGCAGTTATCGCGAGCAGATGCGCAGCGTGCGGGCCAACGACCTGGTCATCGCCATCAGCTTCACGCCCTATGGCAAGGAAACCCAGCACTGCCTGCGCATCGCCCAGCATCACCAGGCCAAGACACTGATCATCACCGACAGCAACCTGTCGCCCCTGGCCAAGCGGGCCAACGCGGTGTTGCTAGTGAACGAGGGCAGCTCGTTCGCCTTCCGTTCCCTGAGTGCCACCCTGTGCCTGTGCCAGGCGTTGTTCATCGCCGTGGCTTACCGGCTGGAACTCAAGGTCGATGAAATCCATGAACAGGTCGGGTTCGAGGATTAACACCCGCAAGACTTTCTGAAGGAGACGTCATGAAACTGATCGGCATGCTGGACTCGCCCTATGTGCGACGCGTCGCGATTTCCGCCAAGTGCCTGGGCATTGCCTTGGAGCATGAATCGGTTTCGGTCTTCAGGCATTTCGAGCAATTCCAGCGTATCAACCCCGTGGTCAAGGCGCCGACCCTGGTGCTCGACGATGGCACCGTGCTGATGGACTCCACGTTGATCATCGATTACCTCGAAGCCTTGGCCGCACCGGGTAGAAGCCTGATATCCACCGATCTCGGATCACGGCTACGCTCTTTGCGCCTGATCGGGTTGGCCTTGGCGGCGTGCGAGAAGTCGGTGCAGATCTACTACGAACGCAACCTGCGGCCGACGGAAATCCAGCACGCCCCTTGGGTCGAACGCGTGGAAGGCCAACTGGCGGCGTCCTATGACATGCTCGAACAGGAACTGGTAAAACAGCCACTGGCCACCGATGGCACACTCGATCAGGCGGGCATCACCGTGGCAGTGGCCTGGAGCTTCACCAACCTGGTGGTGCCAGACCAGTTGCAGGGCAAGTCACTCCCATCGATCAGCGCGTTCACCGCCTATGCCGAAGGGCTGGAGGCGTTTGTCAGCACGCCGATGGAGTAACCGGTCATGGCTGTCGAGCACAGGATTCTGATTCACCCTGGATCCCTGTGGGAGCGAGCTTGCTCGCGATAGCGTCGGACCAGCCAGCATCAATGTTGACTGAACTACCGCTATCGCGAGCAAGCTCGCTCCCACAGTTTGTTTTCGGGTGACTGCGGGATAGGTGTTCACCTCAAGTCCCACACAGTTTCTTCAGGCCAGTTCCACTTCCTTCGGCTCGACGACCCTCGGCGCCACTTCGAAGCGATCCGCCAGGAACGGCGTAATGTCCAGCGGCAGCGGTTCGTTGTTCACCAGTTTGTCCAGCAGCACTCCGGTGATGGCCGAGGTCAGGATGCCAGTGCGGAAATGGCCGCAAGCGTTGAGGTAGCCTTTAACGCCTCGCATCGGCCCCAGGATCGGCAGTTCATCGGGGGAGCCCGGGCGCAGGCCGGCCCAGGTGCGTTTCAGGTTGATGTCGGCCAGTTGCGGGATGCACCGCACCGCACCTTGCACCAACCCTTCGATCTCGGGGTAGGTGGTGGTCACGTCGAAGCCTTTGTCTTCGGTGGTGCTGCCGATGAGGATTTCGCCGTTGTCTTTCTGCGCCACGTAGCAGTCGCTGGTAGTCAGGCAGCCGTTGAGGATTTTCGGCATGCGTTCGGTCAGCAGGATTTGCCCCTTGATCGGCTTGACCGGAATCCGCACGCCGGTGGCCTGTTCGCTCAGGTCCGCCGCCCAGGCTCCGGCCGCATTGATCAGGGTGCGACAGTTGAAGGTGCCGGCCTCGGCGGTTCTCACACCGGTCACTCGCTCGCCCTCGCGCAGGACCTCGGTGACGTTGGTGTTGAAGAACAGATCGACGCCGTTCTGCCGCGCGCCTTCGGTGTAGGCATCAGCCAGGCGAAACGGGCTGACCTGGTGATCGCAGAGAAACTCCAGCGCGCCGCGGGCCTCATGGCTGACATTCGGTTCGGCCTCGCGCAGGGCGGCCTGGTCGAGCCAACGCACCTGATCGGCCAGGTGAGGAATACAGGCGACGATGTGCTCGGCGTACAAACGGTCTTCGTCGTCGTAGATCACGAACTTGAGCCCGGTCTCCTCGAACTTGAAATCCATGCCATGGTTGTCGATCAACTCGCGGTGCAACTGCGGGTACATCGCGTTGGACTGCAAGGCGAAGTCGAAGAACGCCTGGGGCAGGATGTGCGGCGTACTGGCGTCTACCGCCACGGCGGCGCCCTGGGTCTGGCGCTTGCGGTTGGCCGACATCATGCGAAAGAAAATCACCCCGCAACCCAGTCCCACTGACTCGCCAATGGCCCACAGGCCGCCGGCCGAAGCGCGGGTGGCGTTGCCGGGCCGCTTGGCGTCAACCAGGGCGATCTTCAGGTTCTTGCGCTTGGACAATTGATAGGCACAGGAGGCCCCGATCACACCGCCGCCGGCGATGACCACGTCATAGTGCTTAATCATGGGAAACGGTCTCCATGCCGACGTTCTGGAACGCTGAAAACGGAATCGGATCGATGGGGAAACGCGGCCGCAACCAGCCTACATCGGCACGCCCGGTGGCTTCGCGTAATCGATCGCTGCAATAGCCGACGCACATCCGCCCCTGGCAGTCGCCCATGCTGACGCGGGTACGCATTTTCAGGCTAGCCATGTCTTGCACACCCTGCTCCAAGGCACGATCAATGTCGGCGCGGGTGGCGTGCTCGCAGCGGCAGATCACCGTATCGGCAGCCGGCAACGCGGTTTGCCCGGCGCCGCGCCGGGTGTAGCGGTCAACGGCGGCGCGGAAGCGAATGATTCGGTCAAGCTGCGCCTGGTAGCGCTCTCGCTGCGCCAGGGCGGTGGACGAATCCAGTACGTTGCGTTGCAGCAGGATCGACAGCGCGGCGATGCGCCCGCTCAGCATGGCCGCTTCACCGCCGCGAATCCCGCCCATGTCGCCGGCCAGGTGAATGTGCGCTTCGCTGCTTTGCTGCCAGGCATCGGACACCGCCTGCAAGTAGCCGTCCTCGCTGAAGCCATGCTCCAGGCCCATCTGCTGGCTCAATTGGGTACGCGGGATAAACCCGTAGCCGACCGCCAGCGTCTGGGCCGGCACCGGTTCGGCGCGTTTGAGGTCTGGCTCCCAGGCAGTTGAATATGGCGCTACGGTGACGGTGCTCAATTCACCCTCGCCATCAGCCTGCACCACGCCCCAGCCATAGCGCACGGGGATGCGATTGAGCTTGAGGTAGGCCAACATGCTCAGACCGTCGAGGAACAGTTGCGGCTTGTTGAGCAATGCCAGGCTTTCCCTGGCGATCTTGCCGAACCCGCAGGCCTCATAGACCCCCGCCACCGCCACGCCCGAAGCGTGCAGTTGACAGGCCACCAGCGGCAGCAACGGGCCGGTGCCGGCGATGAGCACCGGGCTCGTCGGCTTGACCACTCCGCTCTTGATCTGCAATTGCAGGCCACCGAGCATCATGACGCCCGGCAGCGTCCACCCCGGAAACGGCACGCTGCGCTCGTGACAGCCCGCCGCCAGGACCAGATGCGAGTAAGCGACCTCACGCAAACGCTCGTCGGCGTCCAGCAACATCAGCGCCCGGAACCCTTCGGCGCCGATGACGCGGCTGCTCAATCGCACGTCGATCAGCCCGGCGTGGCGCCGGAATTCACCGTGGAGTTTCTCCAGGGCTTCGCTGTAGCGCGGCCCCAGGTAATCCAGGCGCACACCATCGCGCAACGGCCCACGGTACACCACGCCACCGAGGCGCGACGCTTCCTCGAGCAGCGTGCAGCGCACCCCGTGGGAAGCCAGCTCAATCGCCGCAGCCATGCCCGCCGGCCCACCGCCGACAATCACCGGATCGAGACTCATGACGCCTCCGTTTCGCTGATACGGTTGACTCGGGTTTCGATCTGCATGCCAGGCCGCACCAGGGTCTGGCAGGCGCGGCGCTTGTGGCGGCCATCGATCCTGACCAGGCAGCATTGGCATACACCCATGCCGCAATAGGCACCGCTGATCTGGTCGTGGTCGTTGCGGGCCACCTGGCGTTGGCCCAGGGACTGGATGACCGTGAGGACGGTTTCACCCTGGGCGGCATTGACGGCCTGCCCGTCCAGGCGCACGGTCATGTCAGCCTGGTCCAGGGGCTGGATATCGAATTTCCGGCGTAGAAGGTCTTGAGGTTGAATCATATTGCTCTTCCTTGAAGGTTCTGTGAGGTCTAGGCTCCTTGCGGCACACCCTCACCGTTTGCATCAGTACCCGGCTGCATCAGCGCGCCAAAGCGGGCATGTAGATACAACAAGATAGTGCGCAGGAAATTCATGCTAGGGATTATTTGTGACCAAGTGTTGATCCAGGCCAGTAAACCCGCTTGCCGGCTCATGAACTTTTTTTCAGAAAGCCGACAGCTATTCTTTGGCAGAATGTTGCGCAATAGCACCAACTTCCCAACACGGTACCGCCCATGAACCGCATCCTGACCATCGAAGACGACGCCGTCACCGCCCGTGAAATCGTCGCCGAACTGACCCGCAACGGCCTGGACGTCGATTGGGTCGACAACGGTCGCGAAGGCCTGGAACGGGCGGTAAGCGGCGATTACGACCTGATCACCCTGGACCGCATGCTGCCGGAACTGGATGGCCTGGTGATCGTCACCACGCTGCGGACCATGGGCGTGGCCACGCCAATCCTGATGATCAGCGCCCTTTCCGATGTGGATGAACGCGTTCGTGGCCTGCGTGCCGGCGGCGACGATTACCTGACCAAGCCATTCGCCACCGACGAAATGGCCGCCCGCGTCGAAGTGTTGCTGCGACGCAACAACGGCACCCGGGAACCGGAAACCGTGCTGCGGGTGGCCGACCTGGAGCTGAACCTGATCAGCCGCGAAGCCAGCCGCAACGGGCAATTGCTCAGCCTGCTGCCCACCGAATACAAGTTGCTGGAATTCCTGATGCGCAACAACGGGCAGATTCTCTCGCGCATGATGATTTTCGAGGAAGTCTGGGGTTATCACTTCGACCCCGGCACCAACCTGATCGACGTCCACATCGGCCGCCTGCGCAAGAAAATCGACCCGCCGGGCCTGGAACCGCTGATTCGCACCGTGCGAGGTTCCGGTTATGTCATTGCTGAACCCCGCTAAGGGCTGGCGCTCCTCCAGCAGCCGCCTGCTGGCGCTGTACAGTTCGCTGTTCGTGATCTGGAGCGCGATCCTGATGGGGGTGATGTATTACGAAGTGTTCGGCTATCTCGACAGCCTGGCCAAGCACTCCCTGATGCAGCGCCAGCATCTGTTCGCCCGGATCCACGGCGATCAGTTGGAAGATGCCCTCATGGCCAGCCTGACCCTGGACGAACGCGGTGTCGATGCCTACGGCCTGTTCGATCCGCAACTGCGCCACTTGAGCGGGCCGATCCAGCGGATCCCCGCTGACCTGCCGCTCGACGGCAGGATCCACATGCTTGGCGGATGCATCGATTCCGACGCCCCCGGCATCCCTTCCGATAGCTGCGACGCGGTGGCGACCCGGACCCAGGACGGACGCTGGCTGGTGCTGGCGCGGGACAATGGCTCGCTGTTCGCCGTGACGCGGATCATCTTGCATGCGCTGTTCTGGGGGGTGTCGCTGACCATCCTGCCGGGCATTGCCGGATGGCATCTGCTGCGCCGCCGACCACTGCAACGTATTCGCAAGCTGCAAGCCAGTGCCGAAGCCATCGTCGCCGGCGACCTGACCCATCGCCTGCCGCTGTCGAGCCGGCGCGATGAACTGGACATGCTGGCGGCAATCGTCAATGCCATGCTCGAGCGCATCGAACGCTTGATGAACGAGGTCAAGGGCGTGTGCGACAACATTGCCCATGACCTGCGCACGCCGCTGACGCGCCTGCGCGCCCAACTGTATCGCATCCAGCAGCAAGCCCAAGAGGGTTCGCCCGAGGCGTTGCAGATGGACCAGGTGATTGCCGAAACCGATACCCTGATGGCGCGGTTTCGTGGCTTGTTGCGGATTTCCGAACTGGAAGACCAGCAGCGCCGCTCGGGGTTCGTGCGCCTCGATCCGTTGCAGTTATTGCAGGAGCTGCACGATTTTTACCTGCCACTGGCCGAGGAAGGTGAGCTGACCTTCACCCTGGAAACGCCCGACACCCTGCCCCTGCTCAATGGTGACCGGGCATTGCTGTTCGAGGCCGTGTCAAACCTGCTGAGCAACTCCATCAAATTCACCCCGCCCGGGGGCGAAGTCATTCTGCGTGGGGTCGACCAGGGCGACAGCACGCGTATCGAAGTGCTCGATTCCGGCCCTGGCATTCCCGAGGCAGAGCGCAAAGCCGTGTTTCGCCGCTTCTATCGCGCCGAGGGCAGCAGCCAGCACGGCGGGTTCGGGCTGGGCCTATCGATCGTTGCGGCGATCGTCAGTTTGCACGGGTTCACACTGGAGGTAGGCAGCACCGAGCGCGGCGGCGCGCGGTTGGCGCTCGATTGCCGGCCGACGTTGCTGTAGCTCGGTTGGGCATCTCTGTGGCGAGGGAGCTTGCTCCCGCTGGACTGCGAAGCAGTCCCCAACGATCACTTGATCAACCTGCTGCACCGCGTCGGCAGGTTTTGGGGCCGCTACGCGACCCAGCGGGAGCAAGCTCCCTCGCCACATAAAGCCGGTTCAGCTGATGCGTTAGAGGGGATCAGCACGATGCAGCGGGGTGTTTTCAAGTTCATAACGCAGTTCGTCGATCAACTTCGCCAGGCTTTGTTCCGAGCGAACGCTGTCTAGACTCATGCCACTCACTACCAAGTCCACCTCTCCGCTTTCGCGATGATAGAGGCGTACCGTAAGGGTGCCGTCGCCATTGAGGCTGCATTCGCAAGCCAGCGGCTTGAAACTTTCTTCGAGGCGAGCACGCACGGGGGCCAGTTGGGTCATGCGTTTTACCTCAGCGCTGAGATCGCAAACGACTGATGGACAATGCCGGGCTTTGGACCTCAACAATCTTCCTGTTTATACATCCGATGGGTTCACTGCACATTGCGGCCTGTTCCTTGACTGTTTCGTGAGGGACGCGACATCGCAAGCATGTCGCACCCTCACAGCCTAAGGACCGAGGCGCCCCTGCAAAAGCCGAATTTGCACCAGCCCGGCCGGTGCATTTGCACTGGCCATCACGGTGCCTTCTTTCGCCATTCGCTGGCGAACAAGCCGCGTTCCCGAGCCCAGACGATGGCCTCGCTGCGGCTATGAACATCCAGCTTGGAGTACAACGTTGCCACGTGATTTCGCACCGTATTGGGGGCCAATTTCAGCCGCGCGGCGATTTCCTTGTCCGCCAGGCCCTCGCAGATCAGCCCCAGCACGTCGCGTTCCCGCGCGGTCAACTCGGTGAATGACGCGCTGGGCACCTGAGCATTGATGCTCTTCACATTGGCCAGTTTCTCAATCAAGGTCCGACTGAACCACGAGGCGTCTTTCATGACCTCCTCGATGGCCGCCACCAGCTCCAGCTCCGAGCGCTTGCGTTCAGTGATGTTCATCAAGACCAGCAGGTAACAAGGCTTGTCCTGGATGACCACGGTGTCGGCCGCCACCTCGCAGTCGATCTGCTCGCCGCCTTTCTTGTGAACCTTGACGTCGACGCTGGACACCGTCGCGCTCTTTTCCAGGGCGGCAAACAATGCCGCGCTGGCGTCCTTATCGAGGAAGCCGACTTCCTCCACGGTTTTACCCAGTAGCTCCTCACTGGAGTAACCGCTTGTTCGGAGAAACGCTTCGTTGATTTCCACCAATTGCTGTTCGGAGCTGCACACCAAGGTGGGTACCGGTGTGAGGCGAAACGACTTGGCGAAGCGCTCCTCACTCTGACGCAGTGCCGTTTCGGCCTTGCGTCGCGGTTCCATGTCCATGAAGGAAAACAGCATGCAGTCTTCGTCGTGCAGGTCATCCAGCGGCTGGCCCGCGACGATCACCTGCTTGCTGCCGCCTCCCGGCAATTTCAGCTCGGCCTGCATCTGTGGAATGGTCGCGCCCTGCCCCAGGCGCTCGATGGCCAGGTCTCGCCT
Organism: Pseudomonas sp. G2-4; assembly: GCF_030064125.1. Lineage (NCBI taxonomy): Bacteria > Pseudomonadati > Pseudomonadota > Gammaproteobacteria > Pseudomonadales > Pseudomonadaceae > Pseudomonas > Pseudomonas sp. G2-4. The sequence continues at coordinate 3,743,972 of NZ_CP125957.1, forward strand.
CTCCGCCGCCTCGAATACATCCAGCTCATACACCGAACGCCCGATCACTTGCTCACGGCTGTAGCCGGTCATTTCCAGAAAGCCCTGGTTGACCTTGATGTAGCGCAGATCGCTGAGGCGACAGATCACCGCTGGCGCCGGGTTGGCGCCGAAGGTTTTCTCGAACCGCTGTTCGGCGCTGGCCCATTCGGTGGCGTCGCTGAGAATCAGTACCAGGGACTCCGGCTCGCCGTTGCGGTCGGTCAGCACCATGCTGCGGATCCGGTGGACCCAGGTACGGTCCGGATTGGCCGCAGGGGTGACTTCCACCAGCACATCGCTGAACTCATCGCCACGGGCAACCCGGGCGATGGGGTAATTGTCTTCGGTCAACGAGTGGTTATTGCGGTAGCGCAAATTGAAACGCTGGGCGTATTCCTGGGCATTGGCGCCCAACTCACTCAGCTCTTTGATCCCATGCATGGTCAACGCCGCTTCGTTGGCCCAGGCAATGGTCTGGTCAACTTCCATCAACATCACCCCGTCAGACAACCCGGCGATGATTTGCAGCAATTGACGGCGATTGGTATCGGTTGTCGGGACTTCCTGGCTCATTGGGTCTCCATGTGGTCAGTGCGCTTCAGGCATGGATGCGTTGAAGATTACGACCACATGGCGTTGCGATAGTGCACCACGCCGTTCAAGCCGCCAGGCGTCCCTCGGCAATGGCCTGCGAGGCGGCGAGCATCGCGCGCAACAGCACCGCGCAACCGGCCGCGAGGTCGTCGGGGGCGGCGTTTTCGATTTCGTTGTGGCTGATGCCGCCTTCGCATGGCACGAAGATCATGCCGGCCGGGCCCAATTCGGCGAGGAAGATTGCGTCATGACCCGCCCCGCTGACGATGTCCATGTGGGACAGACCCAAACCCTGGGCAGCACCCCGCACGGCGTCAACGCAACCCTTGTCGAAGTACAGCGGTGGAAAGTCGGCCGTGGGTTTCAGTTCATAGGTCAGGCCGTGTTGCCGACAGGTGTCGTCGATCACCCGCTGGACCTCGGCGATCATCGAATCCAGCCGCGCCGGTTCCAAATGCCGGAAATCCAGGGTCATGCGCACTTCGCCGGGGATGACATTGCGCGAACCGGGATACGCTTGCAGGCAACCGACCGTCCCGCAGGCATGGGGTTGATGAGCAAGGGCGGTGCGATTGACGGCACCGACGATGATCGAGGCGCCCACCAGGGCGTCCTTGCGCAGGTGCATCGGGGTCGGGCCGGCGTGGGCTTCGACGCCGCGCAAGGTCAGGTCGAACCATTTCTGCCCCAGCGCGCCCATGACCACACCGATGGTCTTGCCCTCGTCTTCCAGGATCGGCCCCTGTTCGATGTGCGCCTCGAAATACGCGCCCACCGGATGGCCGCTGACCTGGCGGGGGCCGGCATAGCCGATGGCATTCAGCGCCTGCCCCACGGTGATGCCTTCGGCGTCGGTCTTGGCCAGGGTTTCTTCGAGGGTGAATTTTTCCGCGAATACGCCAGAGCCCATCATGCAAGGGGCGAAGCGCGAGCCTTCTTCGTTGGTCCACACCACCACTTCCAGCGGCGCTTCGGTTTCAACGTTCAGGTCATTGAGGGTGCGCAACACTTCCAACCCCGACAGCACGCCAAAGCAGCCGTCGAACTTGCCGCCGGTGGGTTGGGTGTCGATGTGGCTGCCGGTCATGACCGGTGGCAGGTTCGGATTGCGTCCTGGGCGACGAGCGAAGATGTTGCCCACCGCATCGATGCTGACGGTGCAGCCAGCGGCTTGGGTCCATTGCACGAACAGGTCCCGGGCCTGGCGGTCCAGGTCGGTCAGGGCCAGTCGACACACGCCGCCCTTGACCGTGGCCCCGAGTTGCGCCAAGTCCATGAGCGACTGCCAGAGACGGTCGCGGTTGATGTGCTGATGGGTGGATTGCAGAACGTCGATGGCTGCGTTCATGGGGGGTCTCCTTTTTTTCAGGCATTTTTTGGTGTGTCTGGGGCCGCTATCGCGAGCAAGCTCGCTCCCACAGGGGATCTGCTGTGCACGTAGGCTTTGCATCCCCCCCCAATCCAGTGTGGGAGCGAGCTTGCTCGCGATGAGGCCCTCCTTCACACCGCAGATTTGGCGATGGACGGGCTCGCACGCAGACTGCACAACCCGTAGTAAATCACCCCGCCCAGCGCCGAGCCGGTGAACCAGCCGTAGCTGTAGAACCAGCTGAACGCATCGCTGCCCAGGGACAGCAGCGTCAGCAGCACCGGCACGGCAAAGGCGATGAAGCCGTTCCAGTTCCACGCCGGATAAACGTCGTCGCGGTACAACCCGGCCAGGTCCAGTTGCTGTTTCTTGATCAGGAAATAATCCACCACCATGATCCCGGCAATCGGCCCCAGCAGGCTTGAATAGCCCAGCAGCCAGTTGGAGTACACCGACTCAAGGCTGACCTCGGACACGATCAGGCCGAGCTTTTTCAGCAGCTCGTGGGCCATTAGCGCCAGCCCCACCAACCCGGTGAGCATGACGGCCTTGGTCCGGCCGATCAGTTTGGGCGCCAGGTTCTGGAAATCGTTGGTCGGCGAGACGATGTTGGCGGCAGTGTTGCTCGAGAGCGTCGCGACGATGATCAGCACCATGGCCAGCGCTACCCAGACCGGGCTCTGGATGTGCCCGATCAAGGTCACGGGGTCGGAGACGGTCACCCCCACCAGTTTTTCCGAGGCTGCGGTCATGACCACGCCGAGGGAGGCGAACAGGAACATGGTCAATGGCAGGCCGATGATTTGCCCCACGATCTGGTCCTTCTGGCTCTTGGCGTAACGGCTGAAGTCAGGGATGTTCAATGACAAAGTCGCCCAAAAACCGACCATGGCCGTCAGCCCGGCGAGGAAGTAGCTGGTCACGCTCGCACCTTCGGGCCGCTTGGCCGGGACCGCCATCAGCTCGGTCAGGGATACGTTGGGCAACGCCCACACCAGCAAGCCGGCGCCCACCAGTACCAGCAGCGGCGCGGATAAGGTTTCCAGCCATTTGATCGACTCGGCACCGCGCAATACCACCCACAGGTTCATGACCCAGAACACCATGAAGCCGATCACCTCACCGGTGCCGCCCAGGCTCTTCCAGCCTTCGAACACCGAGCCGAGAAACAGGTGAATCGCCAGCCCGCCGAACATGGTCTGGATCCCGAACCAGCCACACGCCACCAAGGCGCGAATCAGACACGGGACGTTGGAGCCGATGACACCGAAGGACGAGCGCAACAGCACCGGAAACGGAATGCCGTACTTGGTCCCGGCAAAGGCGTTCAGGGTCAGGGGAATCAACACGATGATGTTGGCAAACAGGATCGCCAGCAACGCCTCGCCCACCGTCAAGCCGAAGTAGGCGGTAAGCACGCCGCCAAGGGTGTAGGTCGGGACGCAGATCGCCATGCCCACCCACAGCGCAGTGATGTGCCATTTGTTCCAGGTTCGCTCATGCACCTTGGTCGGCGCGATATCGTGGTTATAACGGGGGCTGTCGAGGACGTCGCTGCCGGCTTCAAGCTCGAATAACCCGTCCCGCTCAGTCACTGTTGATCTGGTCATGTCCGCTCCACTGTTTTGATTATTTTTGCTCATCGACGGGCGATGGCCGGAGTACTTGCATGTCAAGCACGCGTGCTACCGACGGCCCCTGGCTGGCAACGACGGCACTCAATAACCGTGCCGATTGTTGCGCCGAGTTGACCGGACGGCCGATATAACGCTTACAACCATTTGATACTTAACGCTTTTACTGCAACTTACGAGTTTACTTCACTGCGCTCTCGTCGCCTTGAGGCTAGATGACCTGCACGCTCTGTCGAGTTCGAGATTCAAAGTGGTGCACATCAAATTAACGCGAAGTGTCTAGACCGCACTTCGACGGCTTTCAAGCCGCTGATTTACCATGACAAATCTCGCTCAAATAACGATCCTGTCAAGTGCGTCAAAATGGTGAGGACGCTCACCATTTTGGTGATTCCATTTTTTAATTGTTTAAATTCAATAACTTATATATTGAATAAGCTTATAAAAAATAATCTTGCTCATTTTATAAACTCCAGCTAGCGTCTAATCCTGACAGTTGTGACAAGAATACAAACCTGTACGACGCCGTCATCTATCAACCGATAAAACATAAAGAACCGGCAACAGTCGGTCATGCCTGCGAGGAACTCGGAATGTCTCTGTTGATCCGTGGTGCCACCGTCATAACCCACGATGAAAGTTATCGCGCCGATGTGTTTTGTACCGACGGCGTGATCAAGGCCATTGGCGAAAACCTGGAGGTTCCAGCCGATGTCGAGGTGCTCGATGGCAGCGGTCAATACCTGATGCCGGGGGGCATCGACCCGCACACGCATATGCAGTTGCCGTTCATGGGCACGGTCGCCAGTGAAGACTTCTTCAGCGGCACGGCAGCTGGGTTGGCCGGGGGCACCACGTCGATCATCGACTTCGTGATTCCCAACCCCCAGCAGTCGCTGATGGAAGCCTTTCACCAATGGCGTGGCTGGGCCGAAAAAAGCGCCAGTGACTACGGTTTTCACGTGGCGATCACCTGGTGGAGCGAGCAGGTTCGCGAAGAAATGGCCGAGTTGGTCAACCATCATGGCGTGAATAGCTTCAAGCACTTCATGGCCTACAAGAACGCAATCATGGCTGCCGACGACACCTTGGTGGCGAGTTTCGAGCGCTGCCTGGAGCTGGGGGCGGTGCCCACGGTGCACGCGGAGAACGGCGAGCTGGTCTATCACCTGCAACGCAAGCTGCTGGCCCAGGGCATCACCGGGCCCGAGGCCCATCCGTTGTCGAGGCCCTCGCAAGTAGAAGGCGAAGCCGCGAGCCGGGCCATCCGCATTGCCGAAACCCTGGGCACGCCGCTGTACCTGGTGCATGTGTCGACCAAAGAGGCCCTGGACGAAATCACCTATGCCCGCAGCAAGGGCCAGCCCGTCTACGGTGAAGTCCTGGCCGGGCATCTGCTGCTGGACGACAGCGTCTATCGCCACCCGGACTGGCAGACCGCTGCCGGCTACGTGATGAGCCCGCCGTTCCGGCCTCGCGGCCATCAGGAAGCGCTCTGGCACGGCTTGCAGTCGGGCAACCTGCACACCACCGCGACCGACCACTGCTGTTTCTGCGCGGAGCAGAAAGCCGCCGGCCGCGAGGACTTCAGCAAGATCCCCAATGGCACCGCCGGTATCGAAGACCGCATGGCCGTGCTCTGGGACGAAGGGGTCAACAGCGGCAAATTGTCGATGCACGACTTCGTCGCCCTCACCTCCACCAATACCGCAAAGATCTTCAACCTCTATCCGCGCAAAGGGGCGATTCGCATCGGTGCCGATGCCGACCTGGTGCTCTGGGACCCGCAGGGCAGTCGCACGATTTCCGCCAAGACCCACCATCAGCAGGTGGACTTCAACATCTTCGAAGGCAAGACCGTGCGCGGTGTGCCCAGCCACACCATCAGCCAGGGCCGGCTGGTCTGGGCCGACGGCGACCTGCGGGCCGAGCGCGGCGCGGGGCGCTACATCGAGCGACCGGCGTATCCGGCGGTGTTCGACTTGCTGAGCAAGCGGGCGGAGTTGAACAAGCCAACCGCCGTGAAACGCTGAATCCAGGCCTTCGGCCTATCGCGAGCAAGCTCGCTCCCACACTGGATCTTGGGTGGATACAAAATCTGTGTACGCAACAGATCCCCTGTGGGAGCGAGCTTGCTCGCGATGAGGCCAGGCCAGGCACCAAAAAAACCACTGCCCACCAGAGGCAGCACCTCAAACACCGTGAGGCCCATTCCATGATCCAGCCCTTGAGTCACCTCCCCCATTCCCTGGAAGACTCGGCCACCCTCGCCGCCCGTTTCAGCGACCTGGCACCGCCGCTCAACGCCCGCCAGGCTCACTTGGAAGCGTCCCGGTGCCTGTATTGCTACGACGCACCGTGCGTGAACGCCTGTCCGAGCGAGATCGATATTCCCTCGTTCATCCGTAACATCCACCAGGACAACGTCCAAGGCGCGGCACAGAAAATCCTCTCGGCCAACATCCTCGGCGGCAGCTGTGCCCGGGTCTGCCCCACGGAGATCCTTTGCCAGCAAGCCTGCGTGCGCAACAACGTTCATGAGTGCGCACCGGTATTGATCGGCCAGCTGCAACGCTACGCCGTGGACAATGCCCACTTTGCTGAACACCCGTTCAAGCGTGCCGCCACCAGCGGCAAGCGCATCGCCGTGGTCGGGGCCGGCCCGGCAGGGTTGTCCTGCGCCCATCGCAGCGCGATGCACGGTCATGACGTGGTGATTTTCGAAGCCCGTGAGAAGGCCGGTGGCCTCAATGAATACGGCATCGCCAAATACAAACTCGTAGACGATTACGCCCAGCACGAACTGGACTTTCTGCTGGAAATCGGCGGTATCGAAATCCGCCACGGGCAGAAACTCGGGGAAAACCTGAGCCTGAGCGACCTGCACCAGCAGTTCGACGCGGTGTTCCTCGGCCTCGGCCTGGCCGCCAGCAAACAATTGGGCCTGAGCGATGAACAGGCGCCAGGGCTGCTGGCCGCCACCGAGTACATCCGCGAATTGCGCCAGGCCGACGACCTCAGCCAATTGCCCCTGGCGGACCGTTGCATCGTGCTCGGCGCCGGCAACACCGCCATTGACATGGCCGTGCAAATGGCCCGCCTCGGCGCCCGGGATGTCAGCCTGGTGTACCGTCGCGGCCTTGAAGACATGGGCGCCACCGTGCATGAGCAAGACATCGCCAAGGCCAATCAGGTGCGCCTGTTGACCTGGGCCCAGCCGCAACAGGTGTTGCTCGACGACGCGGGGAATGTGCGGGGCATGCGTTTCTCCCGCACCCATCTGGAAAACGGTCGGCTGGTCACCAGCGCCGAGACCTTCGACCTGCCCGCCGACGGTATTTTCAAAGCCATCGGCCAGGCCATCGACGACAACGCGCTGGTGGACCCGCTGGCCCGGGAACTCAAGCGCCAGGATGGGCGAATCCTGGTGGACGAACAACTGCGCACCAGCATTCCTGGGGTCTACGCCGGCGGCGATTGCACCAGCCTGGACCAGGACCTCACCGTGCAGGCCGTGCAGCACGGCAAGCTCGCCGCCGAGGCGATCAACGCCCAACTCATGCTCAACGTGGAGGCTGCGTAAATGGCCGATCTGTCGATTGTCTTCGCCGGCATCAAAACCCCCAATCCGTTCTGGCTGGCCTCCGCGCCGCCCACCGACAAGGCCTACAACGTGGTCCGGGCCTTCGAGGCCGGCTGGGGTGGCGTGGTCTGGAAAACCCTCGGGGAAGACCCGGCGGCGGTGAACGTTTCGTCGCGCTACTCAGCCCACTACGGCGCCAATCGCGAGGTGCTGGGCATCAATAACATCGAGCTGATCACCGACCGCTCCCTGGAGATCAACCTGCGAGAAATCACCCAGGTGAAAAAGGACTGGCCGGATCGGGCGTTGATCGTGTCGCTGATGGTGCCCTGCGTCGAAGAATCCTGGAAACGCATCCTGCCCCTGGTGGAAGCCACCGGTGCCGACGGCATCGAACTGAATTTCGGCTGCCCCCACGGCATGCCGGAACGCGGCATGGGCGCGGCGGTCGGCCAGGTGCCGGAATACGTCGAGCAAGTGACCCGCTGGTGCAAGACCTATTGTTCGTTGCCGGTGATCGTCAAACTCACGCCGAACATCACCGACATCCGTGTCGCCGCTCGGGCGGCCCATCGCGGCGGCGCGGACGCGGTGTCGCTGATCAACACCATCAACTCCATCACCAGCGTCGACCTGGACCGCATGGTCGCCCTGCCCAGTGTCGGCAGCCAGAGCACCCACGGCGGTTATTGCGGCTCGGCGGTCAAGCCGATCGCGCTGAACATGGTCGCCGAAATCGCCCGCGACCCGCAGACCCAAGGCTTGCCGATCTGCGGTATCGGCGGCATCGGCAGCTGGCGCGACGCGGCGGAATTCATCGCCCTGGGCAGCGGCGCGGTGCAGGTCTGCACGGCGGCAATGCTGCATGGCTTTCGCATCGTCGAAGAGATGAAGGATGGTTTGTCACGTTGGATGGACGACCACGGCCACGCCAACCTCCAGGCCTTCTCCGGCCGCGCGGTGGGCAACACCACCGACTGGAAGTACCTGGACATCAACTATCAGGTCATCGCGAAAATCGACCAAGAGGCCTGCATCGGCTGCGGTCGCTGCCACATCGCCTGTGAGGACACCTCACACCAGGCCGTCGCCAGCCTCAAGCAGGCGGACGGCACGCGCAAATATGAAGTGATCGATGAGGAATGCGTGGGCTGCAACCTCTGCCAAATCACCTGCCCGGTGCAGGACTGCATCGAAATGGTGACGGTGGACACGGGCAAGCCGTTTCTGGATTGGAACCATGATCCGCGCAATCCCTATCATGTAGCGGTTTGAAATTGAGGTGTTTGGGCTGACGCCATCGCGAGCAAGCTCGCTCCCACAAGGGATATACGGCGAATACAAATCCTGTGTTCACCGCCAATCCCCTGTGGGAGCGAGCCTGCTCGCGAAGGGGCCCTCAGCCACAGCACAAAACCTCAGGGTAACCCCACCAGAAGCGCCCTATCCAACTAACAGTTCTGCTAGTAGACGTCCTCCCAAAAATATCCGAGCCTGACACAGCCCTGTCACCTAAGCAGAACCCAGCCCATGTCAGCGCCGTCGATGAAAATACTGTGCCGCTATCAATATGACCCACTGGATCGCCTCGTAGGCTTGAAACCTCAGGAGAATCCAGGCACCCAACGTTTCTATCAAGAAGACGAATTGGTTAACGAGATAGAGGGCCAGTCGCAACTGACAATCATGCGTCATGGCCCCCAGCCGCTGGCGCAACGATCAGGCACCGACGACGCCGCCGAGACCACGCTGTTGGCGACGGATCTACAACGTTCGTTGCTCCGGACAGTGGCGGATACACACTCGCGACAGATGGCCTATACCGCCTACGGTTACCGCCCTGGGGAAAGCGGTTTGAGTTGCTTGCTCGGTTTTAACGGGGAGCGTCCTGACTCGATAACCGGTCATTATTTGTTGGGACAGGGTAATCGGGCTTTTAATCCGGTGTTGATGAGATTCAATAGTCCGGATGAGTTGAGTCCTTTTGGGGATGGCGGGATTAATGCGTATGCTTATTGTGGGAATGATCCGGTTAATCGATATGATCCGAGTGGGAACATGCCATTTTTCCGACCATGGACTAGCCAAAGATATATCCGACCATCGACTAGCCAAGCCTACCTGCCACCGGTACAAAAAACCGCATTAGACCTTTCCACTCCTCGCACTTTTACCCGATCCACCCAAACTGAAACCAACCTATCGGCAGAATTGATAGCCAATAATCACGCAACTCCCGGTACATTACCTGGCATTCCTAATAAAACCCAGGTGAGACTAGAAGCATTACCTGCCGAGGGGAAAGAAAGAGGCCCCTATATACCGATTGATAATCTCCCTGCAATAGACAGGAAAAGAATCATTCGCATAAGAGCACGCGCAGAACGTGCACGCCGTTACGATAGAATTATAGGGCCGTTTTTAGAAAGAACCCCACACGACCAGATTGTCATAGATAAAACACTGAAAACCCAATATAACGCCGCCACCAAAAAACCCGCACAGCTTAAAGCTAACAGAGCTTCACAGAATACGCACACTCTTACTCCTAAATTTTCTAACATCAGTAGTATTCGAATCAGGGCCAAAGATAAGTTTCTTAAAGACAACGCCGAGCTAATTCGAAAACTAAATCTTTAAACTTTACCAGTTACCGCCATCACGCGCCGGGCAAACAAACTACGGCTCCAACCCAATCCCCCGCAAAATCACACTGGTCACCGTCTGCACCGCCCGTTCGAACTGCATGTCCGACAGCGGTTGGTGGTCGTTGAGGATGTTGATCTGGTGGTCGAAGTCGGCATAGTGCTGGGTCGAGGCCCAGATCATGTAGAGCAGGCTTGAGGGTTCGACCGGGAGGATGCGTTTGTCTTCCACCCACTGGCGGATTTTCGCTTCCTTCATCTTGGCCCAGTCATAGAGACTGGCGTCCAGGGCCTGGCCCAGGGTCGGGGCGCCGTGGATGATTTCGTTGGCCCAGACTTTCGAGCCGTAGGGGCGGCTGCGGGAGTGGTTCATCTTGGCGCGGATGTAGCTGCTGAGCACCACCCGGGGGTCGTCGAACATTTCGAAGCACAAGGCGTCCTGCTTCCAGACCTCCAGCAGATCGAACAGCACGGCGCTGTACAGTTCGCTCTTGGTGCTGAAGTAGTAGTGCAGGTTGGAACGGGGCAATTGCACTTCGGCGGCGATGTCGGCCATGGCGGTGCTGCCGAAGCCTTTTTCGGCAAAGACCTTCTCGGCGGCCAACAGGATTTTCTCGACGTTACTGCGACGAATCTCGATCTTGTGATTGCCCATGAGGGCTCCCTGGGGACAGCGTTGATCAAGGTTAGCATTCACTCACTTTCGAAAACACTGGAGCTCGCTCCCCATTTGACCGTGCATGCTCAGACGGATGTACACAGTGCCCTTGTGGCGAGGGAGCTTGCTCCCGCTCGGCTGCGCAGCAGTCGTAAAACAGGCTGATGCGGTTTTCCTGGAGAACCGCGTCGGCTGATTTTGGGGCTGCTGCGCAGCCCAGCGGGAGCAAGCTCCCTCGCCACAGGGGGTTGTGGTGGGTCGGCTAGCGTGGGTCGACGTTATCCAGCGCGCGGTTCGCCAACAAGGTACCCAGTTCGATCAGTTGTTGGATGCCCAGGGCAAAATGCCGGCGCGAACCTTCCAGCTCAAAGGCCAGATCACTGACCATGACATTGGCCGAGGCCAGGGTTTCGCTGAGGTTGGCGAGCAGGCTTTCGGTGTCGACGTCTTTGATGACGGTGAAGAGTTGGCCGGGCGCAGTTGCCGCTTCGGGTTTGTCCGGTTTTGGGTTGAGGTAGTAGTCGAGGGCGCGCTCAGCGGCTTCGTCGAGTTTCTTGCGCGGTGACGTTGGATCGGTATTCGGTGGATTCGGGGTTGCTTTGAACATGATGAAACTCCAGATGAGAAAGTTGGAGCCATCACTCTCGCTACCAAACGAAGAGTGGTGGCCATACGAAGGTTGGTAGACCGGTCATCTGGCACCCGGCGCGTCCGAGGACGCCCTACGCATGACCACCATAAAGCAGAGGCGTAAAAATCTTCTGCATCAGGTGCACTTGCGCCAGAAAAAACCGGGCTACCAAACCCGATCACTGATTCATCAGCGACCCGGAAACAATAAAACCCAGCCGTAAGGCGCACAAGCCGGCGGATTCTGGCGCAGTTGTAGGCAACGGCGCAAGACGACGTAGCCCGATCCAGAGCGATCCTACATCTGGATAAACACCACCCTGTTTGGACTGGGAATAGGGTCAACAACACACCTGTGGCGAGGGAGCTTGCTCCCGCTGGGTCGCGAAGCGGCCCCAAAGATTCTGCGTTGAAACAAAAAAACTGGGGCCTGCTTCGCAGTCCAGCGGGAGCAAGCGCCCTCGCCACAAGGACTCCTGCAAACCTTTAGAGCGGGGGGCATTCGACTAATGTCTTAGACCGGTCATCGCACAACCAAAAGCAGCCACAACGATGCTCAGGCCTCGCATTGGTCCCGATGCCACGGCCTTCGATCTTCACCTCAGTCGGTTGTAACCGTTGAAATCCCTCATTTTGAAGCCCCCTCGAGTTGAATAATTCCGATAATGGCCAGTTGACAACGAGCAACGCCTTCCAAATAATCCCCTCATGTTGTACGACGACGTATGACAAATAAAAACAACAAAAAAGTAGGGAGCGTCATAGTGAGCACACGTGTCCGTTTTTCGCCCGACAACCGTCCAAACCGCCGTACCCTTCTCAGCAGCAGCCCCGCACTGACCCTGATCGGTTGCAGCAGCCTTGCGCTGTTTCTGCCGATGACCGCCAGCGCCGAAGGCTTCGTCGATGACGCCAAGGCCACGCTGAACCTGCGCAACGCGTATTTCAACCGCAACTTCACCAACTCGAACAATGCCCAGGGCAAAGCCGAGGAATGGACTCAGAGTTTCATCCTCGACGCCAAGTCCGGCTTCACCCAGGGCACAGTCGGCTTCGGCGTGGACCTGTTGGGTATGTACTCGGTCAAGCTCGACGGCGGTCGCGGCACCACTGGCACTCAATTGCTGCCTGTGCATGATGACGGTCGTCCGGCCGATGACTTCGGGCGCCTGGGCGTGGCCCTCAAGGGCAAGGTCTCGAAGACCGAGCTGAAAGTCGGCGAGTGGATGCCGGTGCTGCCGATCCTGCGCTCCGACGACGGCCGTTCCCTGCCACAAACGTTCCGTGGCGGCCAGGTGACCTCCACCGAAATCAGCGGCCTGACCCTGTACGGCGGCCAATTCCGCGCCAACAGCCCGCGCAACGACGCGAGCATGGAAGACATGTCGATGAACGGCCGAGGCGCGTTCACCTCCGACCGCTTCAACTTCGGCGGCGGCGAATATGCCTTCAACGAAAAACGCACCCAAGTCGGCGTCTGGTACTCGGAACTGTCCGACATCTACCAGCAAAAGTATTTCAACCTGACCCACAGCCAGCCCATCGGCGACTGGACCCTGGGCGCCAACCTCGGCTACTTCATCGGCAAGGAAGACGGCAACGCCCTGGCCGGCGATCTGGACAACAAAACCGCCTTCGCCATGCTCTCGGCCAAATACGGTGGCAACACCTTCTACGTCGGCCTGCAAAAACTCAGTGGCGATGACGCCTGGATGCGCGTCAACGGCACCAGCGGCGGCACCCTGGCCAACGACAGCTACAACTCCAGCTACGACAACGCCCAGGAAAAATCCTGGCAAGTGCGCCACGACTTCAACTTCGCCGCCGTCGGCGTACCGGGCCTGACCCTGATGAACCGCTACATCAGCGGCGACAACGTGCACACCGCCACCGTCGACGACGGCAAGGAATGGGGCCGGGAAACCGAGTTGGCCTATACCGTGCAGAGCGGCGCGTTGAAAAGCCTCAACGTGAAGTGGCGCAACGCGTCGATTCGTCGGGATTACAGCACCAACGAATTCGACGAGAACCGTATCTTCATCAGCTATCCGCTGTCGCTGTTGTAAGCAGCAAGCGCGCGCCGTGGGGCGAAGCGCTTTGTTGGGACAAACCGAATCACCTGTGGCGAGGGAGCTTGCTCCCGCTGGACTGCGAAGCAGGCCCATAAGGTTGCGAAACACGACGTCTGCTGCGCAGCCGAGCGGGAGCTTGCTCCCTCGCCACAGGGGCAGTGGAACCATCGTAGCGCGGCAAGGACCTCGGCTTAGAGCGCTTCGTCGATCAAACGTTGACAAGGTAGCGGAAGGATAAGGATATTCCCCCACGGTCATACGACAACCTATAACAACTAATACCTCTCACTGTTTGCTCAGGTAACTTCATGACTACGACACACACTCGCCGCCCCCTCAATCGCCTGCTGCTGACCGGCGCCGCTGGCGGCCTGGGCAAAGTCTTGCGCGAACGCCTCAAGCCTTTCGCCCGTCACATTCGCCTGTCGGACATCGCCAACATGGCCCCAGCCATTGATGAAAGCGAAGAGGTGGTGCCGTGCGATCTGTCGGATAAGCAGGCCGTGCACCAATTGGTTGAAGGCGTCGATGCCATTCTGCATTTCGGCGGTGTTTCGGTTGAGCGACCGTTCGAAGAGATCCTCGGCGCCAACATCAGTGGCGTGTTCCACATTTATGAAGCCGCGCGCAAACATGGCGTCAAGCGGGTGATTTTTGCCAGTTCCAATCATGTCATCGGTTTCTACAAGCAGGACGAGGCCCTCGATGCCCTCTCCCCTCGTCGTCCCGACGGCTACTACGGTTTGTCCAAGTCCTACGGCGAAGACGTCGCCAGTTTCTACTTCGATCGCTACGGCATCGAGACCGTGAGCATCCGCATCGGCTCGTCGTTCCCCGAACCGCAAAACCGCCGAATGATGAGCACCTGGCTGAGCTTCGACGACCTCACCCAACTGATCGAATGCTCGCTCTACACCCCGAACGTTGGCCACACCGTGGTGTACGGCGTGTCCGCCAACCGCGACGTCTGGTGGGACAACAGCCAGGCCGCGCACCTGGGCTACCAGCCCAAGGACAGTTCCGAGATTTTCCGCGCCAAGGTCGAAGCGCAGCCGATGCCGGCCGCCGATGATCCAGCCAGGATTTACCAAGGGGGTGCCTTTGTCGCCGCCGGCCCGTTCGATGACTGATTCGCCTGTTTTCCATGGGATACGAACGCATTAAGGAATCGCCATGCAAGCCGAATTGATTGTCGATGCACGCAACGCTGTCGGGGAAAGCCCAGTGTGGGTTCCCGAGGAAAACGCGCTGTACTGGGTGGACATTCCCAGTGGCGGCCTGCAGTGCTGGAACGCTGGAACCGGGCAACTCAAAGGCTGGGAAACCCCCGAGATGCTTGCCTGCATCGCCCGTCACCAGGACGGCGGTTGGATAGCGGGCATGGAGAGTGGTTTTTTTCGCCTGCACGCCCATGACGACGGCAGCCTGGACAGCGAATTGTGTGCAAGCGTCGAACACAGCCGCACCGACATGCGCCTCAACGACGGCCGCTGCGATCGTCAGGGCCGTTTCTGGGCCGGCAGCATGGTGCTGAACATGGGCGCCAACGCTGACCAAGGGCGGATGTACCGCTACGCGGCCGGGCAACACAGCCCGGTCGAACCACAATTGAGCGGTTTCATCGTGCCCAACGGCCTGGGTTTCAGCCCGGACGGACGGACGATGTACCTCTCCGACTCACACCCGTTGATCCAGCAGATCTGGGCCTTCGACTACGACATCGACAGCGGCACGCCATCCAACCGGCGCTTGTTCGTCGACATGATGCCACTGGCCGGGCGACCGGACGGCGCGGCGGTGGACGCCGACGGTTGCTACTGGATCTGCGCCAACGATGCCGGCCTGATCCATCGCTTCACCCCGGATGGACGCCTGGATCGGTCGCTCGAAGTACCGGTGAAGAAACCGACGATGTGCGCCTTCGGTGGCAGCCGCCTGGACACCCTCTTCGTAACCTCGATCCGCCCGGGTGACGACAACGATCCACAGTCCCTGGCCGGTGGCGTGTTCGCGCTTAACCCTGGCGTGAAGGGTCTGGCTGAACCTGCTTTCGGAGGAAAGAAGCACTCCGCCAACTGATCTGCTCTACCGCTTCACATCGATAGATATAAAAACAACAAGACTGGAGATTGACCATGAATTTCAAACGTACACTTCTGATCGCAGCCCTCCCCCTGGCCTTCCTGGCCCAGGCGGCGCAAGCCCTCGATATCAAGATCGCCGACATCCACCCAAAGGGCTACCCGACCGTAGTCGCCGAGGAACACATGGGTGAAACCCTGACCAAGGAAAGCAACGGCGAATTGAAATTCAAATACTTCCCGGGCGGCGTCTTGGGTTCGGAAAAAGAAGTCATCGAGCAGATGCAGGCCGGTGCGATCCAGATGTCCCGCGTCAGCCTCGGCATCGTCGGCCCTGTGGTGCCGGACGTGAACGTGTTCAACATGCCGTTCATCTTCCGTGACCAGGCGCACATGCGCGCCGTTATCGACGGAGCGGTGGGCGATGAGATCCTCGACCGCATCACCAACTCTGAATTCGGCCTGGTGGCCCTGGCCTGGATGGACGGCGGCACGCGCAACCTCTACACCAAAAAGCCGGTGCGCAAGCTTGAAGACATGAAAGGCATGAAGATTCGGGTGCAAGGCAACCCTATGTTCATCGAAACCATCAACGCCATGGGCGGCAATGGCATCGCGATGGACACCGGCGAGATCTTCAGCGCCTTGCAGACCGGCGTGATCGACGGCGCAGAGAACAACCCACCTACCATGCTCGAACACAACCACTACCAGAACGCCAAGTTCTACAGCCTGACCGGCCACCTGATCCTGCCTGAACCGATCGTGATGTCGAAAATCACCTGGGAAAAACTCACGCCAGCGCAACAGGACATGGTGAAGAAAGCCGCCAAAGCGGCCCAGGCTGAAGAGCGCGAACTGTGGGACAAGAAGTCCACCGCCAGCGAGGAAAAACTCAAGGCCGCCGGCGTCGAGTTCATCACCGTCGACAAAAAGCCCTTCTATGACGCCACCGCGCCGATCCGGGCCAAGTACGGCGCGCCGTATGCCGACCTGATCAAGAAAATCGAAGCCGTTCAGTAAGCCCCCTCAATCTGTATCCATGAAAAAAGGCCCGGCGCGCCAGATGTCATGGGCGCGCCTGGTTACGGTGAAACCCGATGAAGAATTTGCTGCTGCGTATCAACGATAAAATCTACATGACGTGCATCTGGGTGGCCGGCCTTTCTGTCCTTGCCGTTGCGCTGATGATTCCTTGGGGCGTGTTCGCCCGCTACGTACTGGGTACCGGCTCGAGCTGGCCGGAACCCACCGCCATTTTGCTGATGATCGTGTTCACCTTCATTGGCGCCGCCGCCAGCTACCGCTCCGGCTCGCACATGGCGGTGGACATGGTCACCTCTCGCATGCCGCCACAGTTGAGAACCGCCGCTTCGATTTTTTCCCAGTTGTTGATGGCAGCGGTGTGCATTTTCATGACCGTGTGGGGCACAAAGCTGTGCATGACCACGTGGAATCAATTCATGAGCGCCATCCCTACCCTGCGCGTCGGCATCACGTACATGCCGATACCGATCGGTGGCTTCCTGACGTTGATTTTTGTGCTGGAAAAACTCTTGCTGGGTGATCAAAGCCAACGTCGAGTCGTGCAGTTCGATCTGGTTGAAGAAAACGAAGGTGCCGCTTAATGGACGCTCTGATTCTGCTGGGCAGTTTTTTGGTGTTGATCATGATCGGCATGCCGGTGGCCTACGCCCTGGGTGCCTCCGCACTGATCGGTGCATTCTGGATCGACATCCCGTTCCAGGCCATGATGATCCAGGTGACGGGCGGGGTGAACAAATTCTCGCTGCTGGCCATTCCCTTCTTCGTCCTGGCTGGCGCAATCATGGCCGAGGGCGGCATGTCCCGGCGACTGGTGGCATTCGCCAGTGTACTGGTAGGGTTCGTGCGCGGTGGCCTGTCTCTGGTCAACCTCGTGGCGTCGAGTTTCTTTGGTGCGATCTCTGGTTCCTCGGTTGCCGACACTGCCTCGGTCGGCTCAGTGCTGATCCCGGAAATGGAACGCCGTGGCTATCCGCGTGAGTACGCCACCGCCGTTACCGTCAGTGGTTCGGTACAAGCGCTGTTGACGCCACCAAGCCATAACGCGGTCCTGTACTCGCTCGCCGCGGGCGGCACCGTCTCGATCGGTTCATTATTCATGGCTGGCATCGTCCCGGGCATCATGATGAACCTCTGCCTGATGGCGCTGTGCCTGGTTTTTGCGAAAAAGCGCAACTACCCCAAAGGCGAAGTGATTCCACTCAAGGAAGCGTTGAAGATTTGCAAGGAAGCCATGTGGGGCATGATGACCCTGTTCATCATCCTCGGCGGCATTCTCTCGGGCGTTTTCACCGCCACTGAATCGGCCGCCATTGCCGTGGTGTGGGCGTTCTTCGTGACCATGTGCATCTATCGCGACTACAAGTGGAGCGAGCTGCCAAAACTGATGCACCGCACGGTACGCACCATTTCCATCGTGATGATCCTGATCGGCTTCGCCGCCAGCTTCGGCTACATCATGACGCTGATGGAGATCCCGGCGAAAATCACCACGATGTTCCTGACGCTGTCGGATAACCGTTATGTGATCCTGATGTGCATCAACGTGATGTTGCTGCTGCTGGGCACCGTGATGGACATGGCGCCGCTGATCCTGATCCTGACGCCGATCCTGATGCCGGTGATCGTGGGCATTGGTGTGGACCCGGTGCAGTTCGGCATGATCATGCTGGTGAACCTGGGTATCGGCCTGATTACCCCGCCGGTGGGCGCAGTGCTGTTCGTGGGCTCCGCCATTGGCAAGGTCAGCATCGAAAGCACCGTCAAGGCCCTGTTGCCGTTCTACGCCATGCTGTTCGTGGTGCTGCTGCTCGTGACCTACATCCCCGCCATTTCCCTGTGGTTGCCGAATCTGGTGTTGTAATCCCATCAGCCAGCAAGCCCCCTTGTGGCGAGGGAGCTTGCTCCCGCTGGACTGCGCAGCAGGCCCATCCGGTTTCAGCACATGGCGTCTGCTGCGCAGCCGAGCGGGAGCAAGCTCCCTCGCCACAAAAGCTTCCCCACTCGACAGACACAACCCACCATGACGCCACCCCTTCTCCACCTCGAAGACGAACTGACCCGCCTCACCCTGGCCCCGCACCTGGGCGCCAGCCTGGTCGAATGGACCTTGCGTAGCAGCGGCGCCCCGCTGTTACGTCCTCCCGCGCCTCAAGCCCTGGAAAACCGCCTGCCGGGCAAACTTGGCTGCTTCCCTCTGGTCCCGTGGTCGAACCGGATCGCCAAGGGCGGTTTCGATTGCCCTGGCGGCTGGCTCGCCCTGGAAGCCAACAGCCCCAACGATCCGTTTCCGATCCACGGCAGCGCCTGGCAACAACCGTGGCAGGTGATCGAGCAGAGTCCCCAACAAGTGTTGCTGCAACTCGACAGCCAGCAGCCATTCGCCTACTGCGCCAGCCTACGGATCCGCTTGAATGGCGGTCAGTTGCAAATCGCAATGCACGTCACCCACCTGGCCGAACAGGCCGCGTGGCACGGGCTGGGCTTGCATCCGTATTTTCCGCGCACCGCCGGCACTCGCCTGCAAACTCGCGCCAGCGAAGTCTGGATGTGTGATGCCTCGAAACTGCCGACAGAACTTCGGAAGATTCCTGAAAATTGGGATTTCCAGCAGCCCCGATTGCTGCCGGATACGCTCGTGGACAACGGCTTCGGCGGTTGGGACGGGCAGTGCCTGATCCAGCAACCGGACTTGGGTTATAAACTGGAATGCCGGGCCAGTGGCAGCGACTATTTCCTGCTGTACTGCCCGGTGGGCATGGCGTTCTTTTGCATCGAACCGGTCAGCCATCCGGTCAATGCGCACCACCTGCCAGGACGGCCGGGGTTGCGCTTGCTGGAGCAAGGCCAGTCAATCGCGCTGGGGTTTTCGATGCAGTGCCGCCCCCTGTAACCCATCCAAGCAGGTTCCCTTCACCCTGAGCCTCAGGTACCCAAGGTCAACCCATTGGCCGGCAACGGCAACGCAGTCTTGTAACGCACCTGCTTGAGGGCAAAGCTCGAACGAATGTTCGCCACGCCCGGGACCTTGGTCAGAAAGTCCATCATGAAACGCTCCAACGACTGGATGGTCGGCACCAGCACGCGGATCAGGTAATCCGGATCGCCGGCCATCAGGTAGCACTCCATCACCTCCGGCCGGTCGGAGATCGCCTCTTCGAAGTGCTGCAGCGCCTCTTCCACCTGCTTCTCCAGGCTGACATGGATGAACACGTTGACGTGCAAACCCAGCAAGTCGGCGTCGAGCAAGGTGACCTGCTCGCGAATCACCCCCAGCTCCTCCATGGCCCGGACCCGATTGAAGCACGGCGTCGGCGAAAGATTGACCGAGCGGGCAAGATCGGCGTTGGTGATGCGGGCGTTTTCCTGAAGGCTGTTCAGAATGCCGATGTCGGTGCGATCCAGTTTACGCATGAGACAAATAATCCTGTTTTTTATCGTTGTGCAGATTTTTTATCTGCAAATGATCTGAACAGCAAGCTAACAGAGAAAAATATTCTTCTGCGTCGAGCCTATGATTGTTGTAGGACAATTTCCCTTATCCAGGAAAATTCGTCAGCTAGCGCGCCCACTACAAGAAATTCACAAGATCGAGCGTAGAAAGCCATGAATACAGCGTACGAACCGCTACGCCTGCACGTTCCCGAACCCTCGGGCCGTCCCGGCTGCAAGACCGACTTTTCCTACCTGCGGCTGACCGATGCCGGCACGGTGCGCAAACCTCCCATCGATGTCGAACCTGCCGAGACCGCCGACCTGGCCCGGGGCCTGATTCGCGTGCTCGACGACCAGGGCAATGCCTTGGGCGAGTGGGCCGAGAACATCCCCGTCGAGATCCTGCGCAAGGGCATGCGCGCCATGCTCAAGACGCGGATCTACGACAACCGCATGGTGGTCGCCCAGCGGCAGAAAAAAATGTCGTTCTACATGCAGAGCCTGGGCGAGGAAGCCATCGGCAGCGCCCAGGCCCTGGCGTTGAACATCGACGACATGTGTTTCCCCACCTACCGCCAGCAAAGCATCCTGATGGCCCGGGACGTGCCGTTGGTGGACCTGATCTGCCAACTGCTGTCCAACGAGCGCGATCCGCTCAAGGGCCGGCAGTTGCCGATCATGTACTCGGTCAAGGAAGCCGGCTTCTTCACCATTTCCGGCAACCTCGCCACGCAATTCATCCAGGGCGTGGGCTGGGGCATGGCCTCGGCGATCAAGGGCGATACCAAGATCGCCTCGGCCTGGATTGGTGACGGCGCCACCGCTGAATCGGACTTCCACACTGCCCTGACCTTCGCCCACGTCTACCGGGCGCCGGTGATCCTCAACGTGGTCAACAACCAGTGGGCGATCTCCACCTTCCAGGCCATTGCCGGCGGTGAAGCCACGACGTTCGCCGGACGCGGTGTCGGTTGCGGCATCGCTTCGCTGCGGGTGGATGGCAACGATTTCATGGCGGTCTACGCCGCCTCGCGCTGGGCCGCCGAACGCGCCCGACGCAACCTCGGCCCGGCGCTGATCGAATGGGTCACCTACCGCGCCGGCCCGCACTCCACCTCCGACGACCCGTCGAAGTATCGCCCCGCCGATGACTGGAGCCACTTCCCGCTGGGGGATCCGATTGCCCGCCTCAAGCAGCACATGATCCGCATCGGCCAGTGGTCGGAAGAAGAGCACCAGGCTGTCAGCGCTGAACTGGAGGCCGAGATCATCGCCGCCCAGAAAGAAGCCGAGCAGTACGGCACCCTCGCCGGCGGCCAGGTGCCGAGCGCTGCCACGATGTTCGAAGACGTCTACAAAGAGATGCCGGAGCACTTGAAGCGCCAGCGTCAGCAGTTGGGGATCTGACATGAACGATCACAACACCAATATTGCGTTGGATACCGCCATGACCACTACCACCATGACCATGATCCAGGCCCTGCGCTCGGCCATGGACGTGATGCTCGAACGCGATGACAACGTCGTGGTATTCGGCCAGGACGTGGGTTACTTCGGCGGCGTGTTCCGCTGCACCGAAGGCCTGCAGAACAAATACGGCACCTCGCGGGTGTTCGACGCACCGATTTCCGAAAGCGGCATCGTTGGCGTGGCCGTCGGCATGGGCGCCTACGGACTGCGGCCGGTGGCCGAGATCCAGTTCGCCGACTACGTCTACCCAGCCTCGGACCAGATCATTTCCGAAGCGGCGCGCCTGCGCTATCGCTCGGCCGGCGAGTTCACCGCGCCGATGACCCTGCGCATGCCTTGCGGCGGCGGCATCTATGGCGGCCAGACCCACAGCCAGAGCATCGAGGCGATGTTCACCCAGGTCTGTGGCCTGCGCACCGTTATGCCTTCCAACCCCTACGACGCCAAGGGCCTGCTGATCGCCTCCATCGAGAACGATGACCCGGTGATTTTCCTCGAACCCAAGCGCCTGTATAACGGCCCGTTCGACGGCCACCACGACCGCCCGGTAACGCCGTGGTCGAAACACCCTTCGGCGCAGGTGCCGGACGGTTACTACACGGTGCCGCTGGACGTGGCTGCCATCACCCGTCCGGGCAAGGACGTGACCATCCTCACCTACGGCACCACGGTGTATGTGTCCCAGGCCGCCGCAGAGGAAACCGGCATCGACGCCGAAGTCATCGACTTGCGCAGCCTGTGGCCGCTGGACCTGGACACCATCGTCAAGTCCGTGAAGAAGACTGGCCGCTGCGTGATCGTCCATGAAGCCACTCGCACCTGCGGTTTTGGCGCCGAGCTGGTCTCGCTGGTCCAGGAACACTGCTTCCACCACCTGGAAGCGCCCATCGAGCGTGTCACCGGTTGGGATACTCCCTACCCGCACGCGCAGGAGTGGGCGTATTTCCCAGGGCCGTCCCGTGTAGGCGCGGCGTTGAAACGGGTCATGGAGGTCTGAATGGGCACGCACGTTATCAAGATGCCGGACATTGGCGAAGGCATCGCCGAAGTTGAACTGTCGGTGTGGCACGTCAAGGTCGGCGACATGGTGGTCGAAGACCAGGTGCTGGCCGATGTCATGACCGACAAGGCCATGGTCGACATTCCCTCGCCGGTGCATGGCCGGGTAATCGCCCTGGGCGGCGAACCCGGTGAAGTCATGGCGGTGGGCAGCGAACTGATCCGCATTGAAGTGGAAGGTGCCGGCAACCTGAAGGAGGGCCCGAAGGAATCGGTACAACCGGCTGCGGTTGTACCGGCACCGAAGTCCGAGCCAGTGGCTGTCCCTGAACCGGTCGTGGAAAAAACGGCCGCGCCAAGAACGGTTGCGCAAGCCCCGGTCGCCCGCGATCCCGAAGAACGCCCATTGGCCTCCCCGGCCGTGCGCAAACACGCGTTGGACCTGGGCATTCAATTGCGTCTGGTCCAGGGCAGCGGCCCGGCCGGGCGTATCCTGCACGAAGACCTCGAGGCCTATCTAGCCCAAGGTCCGTCGATCCAGGCCAAGGGCGGTTCGGGCTATGCCGAGCGTCACGACGAGCAGCAGATCCCGGTGATCGGCATGCGCCGCAAGATCGCCCAGCGCATGCAGGAGGCGACCCAACGCGCCGCGCATTTCAGCTACGTCGAGGAGATCGACATCACTGCCCTGGAAGAGCTGCGGGTTCACCTGAATGAAAAACATGGTACCAGTCGCGGCAAGCTGACCTTGCTGCCATTCCTGGTGCGGGCCCTGGTCGTGGCCCTGCGGGACTTCCCGCAGATGAACGCGCGCTACGACGACGAAGCCCAGGTCATTCACCGCTCAGGCGCGGTGCATGTGGGCGTCGCCACCCAGAGCGACGTCGGCCTGATGGTGCCGGTGGTGCGTCACGCTGAAGCCCGCAGCCTGTGGGACAGCGCGGCGGAAATCTCGCGCCTGGCCACGGCAGCGCGCAATGGCAAGGCCAGCCGCGATGAATTGTCCGGCTCGACCATCACCCTGACCAGCCTCGGCGCCCTCGGCGGCATCGTCAGCACGCCGGTACTGAACCTGCCGGAAGTGGCGATCGTCGGCGTCAACAAAATCGTCGAGCGGCCCATGGTCGTCAAAGGCCAGATCGTGATTCGCAAGATGATGAACCTCTCCAGCTCTTTCGATCACCGGGTGGTCGACGGCATGGACGCGGCGCAATTCATCCAGGCCCTGCGCGGCCTGCTCGAACAACCCGCAACGCTGTTCGTGGAGTAACGAATGCAACAGACTTTGAGCACCACGCTGCTGATCATCGGCGGCGGCCCCGGCGGCTATGTGGCGGCGATCCGCGCCGGCCAGCTGGGCATCCCGACTATTCTGGTGGAAGGCCAGGCATTGGGCGGGACCTGCCTGAACATCGGCTGTATTCCGTCCAAGGCATTGATCCACGTGGCCGAGCAATTTCACCAGACCCGGCACCACAGCCAAGGTTCGGCGTTGGGAATCACGGTATCGGCGCCAACCCTGGACATCGGCAAGAGCGTGGAATGGAAGGACGGCATCGTTGATCGCCTGACCACCGGCGTCGCCGCGCTGCTGAAAAAACATAAGGTCCAGGTCATCCACGGCTGGGCCAAGGTAGTCGATGGCAAGACCGTTGAGGTTGGCGACACCCGCATCCAGTGCGAGCACCTGCTGCTCGCCACCGGTTCGAAAAGCGTCGACCTGCCGATGCTGCCCGTGGGCGGGCCGATCATTTCCTCCACCGAAGCCCTCGCTCCGACCTCGGTGCCCAAGCACCTGGTGGTGGTCGGCGGTGGCTACATTGGCCTGGAGTTGGGCATTGCTTATCGCAAGCTTGGCGCTGAGGTCAGCGTGGTCGAAGCCCAGGAACGGATCCTGCCGGCGTATGACGGCGAACTGACCCAACCGGTACACGAGGCGCTCAAGCAATTGGGCGTGAAGCTCTACCTCAAGCACAGCGTCGAAGGGTTCGATGCCCAGGCCAGCACCTTGCAAGTGCGTGACCCCGCTGGCGACACGCTGAACCTGGACACCGACCGGGTGCTGGTGGCGGTCGGGCGCAAACCCAACACCCAAGGCTGGAACCTCGAAGCGTTGGACTTGGCGATGAACGGTGCGGCGGTGAAGATCGACAACCGCTGCCAGACCAGCATGCGCAACGTCTGGGCCATCGGCGACCTGAGCGGCGAACCGATGCTCGCCCACCGGGCCATGGCCCAGGGCGAAATGGTCGCCGAGCTGATCGCCGGCCAACACCGCGAATTCAACCCGACGGCCATCGCCGCGGTGTGCTTTACCGATCCGGAACTGGTGGTGGTCGGCAAGACGCCGGACGAAGCCCAGGCAGCCGGGCTCGACTGCATTGTTTCGAGCTTCCCGTTCGCGGCCAACGGCCGGGCCATGACCCTGGAATCGAAAAGCGGTTTCGTGCGGGTCGTGGCGCGTCGGGACAATCACCTGATCGTTGGCTGGCAGGCGGTTGGCGTGGGTGTCTCGGAGCTGTCCACCGCGTTCGGCCAGTCCCTGGAAATGGGCGCACGCCTGGAAGACATCGCCGGCACCATCCACGCCCATCCGACGCTGGGTGAGGCTGTGCAGGAAGCGGCGTTGCGGGCGTTGGGGCATGCTTTGCACCTGTGATTCTGCGGAACTGATGGTGTGAGTGAGTGCCCTATCGCGAGCAAGCTCGCTCCCACAGGTGATAACGGTCGTTCATGGGAACGCAATCCCATGTGGGAGCGAGCTTGCTCGCGATTTTCAAGAACACCATCATTTATCTGTCTGCACCTTGTCGAGCGGGCTGCGAAACAGCCCCGGAATGAAGTATTGTTGTCCCCATCCAAAATACGTCAGAAGCCTTGAACCGTTTCGACGGTTGTTAAGAAATAGAGGGTGTCATGGGTAACGAGAGCATCAATTGGGACAAACTGGGCTTTGACTACATCAAGACCGACAAGCGCTACCTGTCGCACTGGCGCGATGGCGCCTGGGACGCCGGCACCCTGACCGACGACAATGTGCTGCACATCAGCGAGGGTTCCACCGCCCTGCACTACGGTCAGCAATGCTTCGAAGGCCTGAAGGCCTATCGCTGCAAGGACGGCTCGATCAACCTCTTCCGTCCCGACCAGAACGCCGCCCGCATGCAACGCAGCTGCGCCCGCCTGCTGATGCCGCACGTCGAGACCGAACAGTTCATCGAAGCCTGCAAGCAAGTGGTCCGCGCCAACGAGCGCTTCATCCCGCCTTACGGCACCGGCGGCGCGCTGTATCTGCGCCCGTTCGTGATCGGCGTGGGTGACAACATCGGCGTGCGCACCGCACCCGAGTTCATCTTCTCGATTTTCTGCATCCCGGTCGGCGCCTACTTCAAGGGCGGGCTGACCCCACACAACTTCCTGATCTCCAGCTTCGACCGCGCAGCACCGCAAGGCACCGGCGCGGCCAAGGTCGGCGGCAACTATGCCGCCAGCCTGATGCCCGGCTCCCAGGCCAAGAAAGCCAGCTTCGCCGACTGCATCTACCTGGACCCGATGACCCACTCGAAAATCGAGGAAGTCGGTTCGGCCAACTTCTTCGGCATCACCCACGACAACAAATTCGTCACCCCAAAATCCCCTTCGGTCCTGCCGGGCATCACCCGCCTGTCCCTGATCGAACTGGCCAAATCGCGCCTGGGCCTGGAAGTGATCGAAGGCGACGTGTTCATCGACAAGCTGTCGGACTTCAAGGAAGCCGGCGCCTGCGGTACCGCCGCGGTGATCACCCCGATTGGCGGCATCAGCTACAAGGACAAGCTGCACGTGTTCCACAGCGAAACCGAAGTCGGTCCGATCACCCAGAAGCTCTACAAAGAGCTGACCGGCGTGCAGACCGGCGACGTGGAAGCGCCAGCGGGTTGGATCGTCAAGGTTTGATTCGAGTCCACCTGTAGCACTCGGGAGCTTTTGTGGCGAGGGAGCTTGCTCCCGCTCGGCTGCGCAGCAGTCGCAATCCGGTAAATGCGATCTGTCTGAATGGCCGGGTTGCCTGGTTTGGGGCTGCTACGCAGCCCAGCGGGAGCAAGCTCCCTCGCCACAGGGTTAGCCGTTGTCTACACATCCTGCGCTTGCCGCAGATCCACGCTGGGAGTGAGCCTGCCCGCGATGGCGATAGCCGGCTCGACATACCTGTCCACACTCACCCCGAACCGCCCCGCCATCTCCCGGCGACCACTGGCCGTCAAGCCCAGCGCACGGCTATCCAGGTCCTGGATCACCCACTTGCGCTTGATCACCACCTGCAGCAACGCCGCCCCTAGGGCCCCACCGAGGTGTGGACGGCGCATGCTCCAGTCCAGGCAGGGGCAGGCGAATCGGCGCCGTTGCGTGGCGAGCAACTGGACGTCAATGCCCACCCCCTTGAACAACGCCTCACCGGATTCACTCAACCGATAACCCTGTCCCGGCACCTCCAGCAGCCACCCGGCCTCGATCATCCGATCATGCAGTCGCACCGCCAGGGTGCCGGCCATGTGGTCGTAGCAGGTACGGGCAAATTGCAGGCGATCCGGAGTGCGCGGCGTGAAGGTCGGCGCGGCATTCTGGCCGATCACCATCAGCGCTTCGAGGGCCTGGGCGACGCGCGGGTCCGCCAGGCTGTAGTAGCGATGCCGGCCCTGGACATGCAGGCGCACCAAGGCCAGGTCCTTGAGCTTCGACAGGTGGGCACTGGCGGTGGAGGCACTGACCTCGGCGATGCTCGCCAACTCGGTGCTGGTCCGGGCATGACCGTCCATCAAGGCACACAGCATCCGGGTACGAGCCGGTTCGGCAATGGCGGCGGCCACCTGGGACACGCCCACATCATGATGTTCTGCGTTCATATTTCGCTCCACGACGAATCAAGCCATGCATCGACTGGAGATAGTAGCAACACTTTCTCCCTCACGAACAAGGCAGCGCTTCATGGACCCGATCACCGCCGCGACTCATACCGACCCCTATCCTTACTACGCGAGCTTGCAGGCCCGTGGCGGGATGACCTTCGACCCGCAACTGAACCTGTGGATCGCCTGCAGTGCCGAGGCGGTATGCGCCGTGCTGCGTCATCCCGACTGCCATGTGCGTCCGGCCCACGAGCCTGTGCCCAGGGCCATCGCCGATGGCCCGGCCGGTCGGGTGTTCGGGCGCCTGATGCGGATGAACGAAGGTGAACGGCAGCGTTGCCCGCGAGCGGCGATTGCGCCGGTGTTGCAGGACATCGATCCACAACAGATCGAAGCCCTGGTCAGGGCACGCTTTCTCAGGAACGGTGCCGAAGGCTTGCACCACGCCCAGTTCATCGGACCGGCCAGTGTGGTGGCGGCGTTGCTGGGCTTCAATCCGGCGGACAGTCGCCTGATCAGCGAATTGACGGGGGATTTCGTCGCCGGCCTGTCGTCCCTGAGCGATGCGACGCAACTGGACGCGGCACACCGGGCCTCCGAGCAACTGGCAACGTTTTTCCAGGAGCGGATCGAGGCGCAGGACAACCCTTGGTTGGCACGCATTTGCCAGGGTTTCAATGGCCTCGACCAGGACGGCCTGATCGCCAACCTGATCGGCCTGCTCTCGCAAACCTATGAAGCCACGGCAGGCCTGATCGGCAACGCGTTGCTGGCGCTGATCCGCGATCCGGCGTTGCACCAGGTGCTTGGGATCGATCCCACCCAGATCGGTTCGTTACTGGCCGAAGTCCAGCGCTTGGACCCCAGCGTGCAGAACACCCGCCGCTTCGTCACAGCGCCCTGCGACATCCTCGGCACCACGCTGAAACCCGGGGAGGTCATCCTGCTGGTGCTGGCCTCGGCAAACCGCGATCCGCAGCTCAACCCGCAACCGGACGTCATGCTGCTGGAGCGTGCGAACCGCCGCAGTTTCAGCTTTGGTACCGGGCGCCATGAATGCCCGGGGCAAACCCTGGCACTGGGCATCGCCCACGCCACGCTGGGTGCGATTCTGGCGCGAGAACTGCCGCTGGATCAGTTGGCCTGGCGCTACCGCCCCTCTCTTAATGGACGTGTCCCGCTGTTCAGCGACCGGGCATGAGCGAAAGCCCGCTTCAATCGTCCCGGGTCAGCACTTCCAGCAACTCGATTTCAAAGATGAGGTTGGCGTTGGGCTTGATGTGGGCGCCCATGGACCGTTCACCATAAGCCAGGTGAGCCGGCACCAGTAGCTTGCGCTTACCGCCGACTTTCATGCCCATCAGGCCCTGATCCCAGCCCTTGATGACGCGACCGGTGCCGATCACGCACTGGAAGGGTTTGCCGCGGCTGTAGGAGGAATCGAATTCTGTGCCGTCTTCCAGCGTACCGCGATATTGAGTGGTGATCAGCGCACCTTTGACTACGCTTTTGCCGTCGCCTTGTTCCAGGTCGATGATGTGCAGTTCTTCGTTCATGAGGGCGTTCCCGAGTGATCCAAGTCGCGGGTTTTCTCAGAAATAGGCGAGCCTGGCAAATTTTTGTGGCGAGGGAGCTTGCTCCCGCCGGGTTGCGCAGCAATCCCGACAGGTTGGGTGCGATCTGCCTGGCACATCGAGGGGCAAGGTTTTGGGGCTGCTTCGCAGCCCAGCGGGAGCAAGCTCCCTCGCCACGGTTTCGTGCATGACTGAGCGACTGGGTCGGCCACACAAACCCGCCCCCTAGGGAACCGCAGCGGCCACTTCGGTTCTCATGGGTATCGGCCCTGCATTTCAGATAAGGATTTTCTGATGACTGACTTTCGCCCGCTCAACAGTTTCATTCCTCCATACATCCTCAACCGCATCATCGCCCACGGTACCGAACAGCAACGTTCCAGTGCCCTCGGCACACTGACCCACGTGCGCAGCCTGCGACACAACCCCGGTCCGCCGCACAACCCTCCCGCCACCGCGAAGCTGCCCAAGCCAGGCAAGGCCGGGCAGCCACAGCGCAGTGTGCATGATGCCCAAAACACCATGGAACTGCCCGGGCAACCGGTACGCCTGGAAGGTCAATCGGCCAGCGGTGATCCGGCTGTGGACGAGGCCTACGATGCCCTTGGTGCGACCTATGATTTTTTCTGGAAAATCCTCGGTCGTGATTCCATCGACAACAAAGGCTTCGCCCTGGTCGGCAGCGTGCATTATGGCCAGGGTTACGAAAACGCGTTCTGGAACGGCGCGCAGATGGTGTTTGGCGACGGCGATGGCGAAATCTTCCAGCGCTTCACCCGCTCCCTGGATGTCGTCGCCCACGAACTGGCCCATGGCGTCACCGAAAGCGAAGCCGGGTTGATCTACGCCAATCAGTCCGGGGCTTTGAACGAGTCGATCTCCGATGTGTTCGGCGTGCTGGTCAAGCAGTTCGTGCTCGAACAGACCGCCGACCAGGCCGACTGGCTGATCGGCGCCGACCTGCTCACCGACAAGATCAACGGCGACGGCCTGCGCAGCATGTCCAACCCCGGCACGGCCTACGATGACCCGATGTTGGGTAAAGACCCGCAACCGGCCCACATGCGCGAATTCGTCATCACTCGCGAAGACAACGGCGGTGTGCACATCAATTCCGGCATCCCCAACCGGGCCTTTTATCTGGTGGCTACGACCTTGGGCGGATTTGCCTGGGAAAAGGCCGGCCGGATCTGGTATGACACCTTGTGCGACCGAAAACTGGCCAACGACGCGTCCTTCAGCGCTTTTGCCCGCCTGACCGTCGAGCACGCCCGCCAGCGTTTCGGCGAACGGGAGGTGCAAGCGGTGCAGGATGGCTGGGCCCGGGTCGGCGTCGACCTGACAGAGGAAAGCTGATGAAAACCCTTCCAGACCTCGACGACAAAGCCGTGGTGAGGCTATCACGCCAGGGTGGCGTGGCGGCCATCCATGCCTTGACCCGGCCCCGGGAAATCGAGTTTGCCCAGTGCGACCTCGACCAGCGCACCCGCATCTGCTCGGTATTGGAAGGCTGCCTGCCGCTCACCTCATCCACACCAGGGCGGGGCGACCAGCGCTTTTTCCAGATCGAGGTCCGCTACCGCGCCAACGATCAGGATGACGAGATGGTGCTACAGGTGCCTGAGGACCAGGCACCTGGCGAGCTGGTGCATTTGTGGGATAAGGGCGAAGTGCTCTAGCGTGTGGCCGGAACAATCTTGACGATTGCGCCGGACACGGTTTCGATCAGCAAGTATTTGTCGTCGATATGCACCCATTGCTGCTCTTTAGTCGGCTGCTCGAGCTTTTTCTGTTTCCAGTCTTTCATGGCTCTGTCCGTGCGCTGGTAGTCCGCCGGTACCCGGTCGTTCTCCACCAGCCTGCGGCCATTGCTTGGCGAATGCTCCAGGGCATCCCCGGTTTTCTCGACGGCTTGCGCGACAGGCCCAAGGGCTGTGAGACCGGCAATCAGGACAAGGCTGGCGATCAGGGTGGGTTTGCGCATAGAAAAACTCCAGTTATTCGAGGGACTGAAGCTGGGACTTCAGCGGCGGCGAATCATTCCGTTGACTGTAGTCGTGGCGAGGGAGCTTGCTCCCGCTGGGCTGCGCAGCAGCCCCAACCCAGGCGACGCGGTCCTTCAGTGATACCGCATTCACCGGGGGTTACGACTGCTGCGCAGCCGAGCGGGAGCAAGCTCCCTCGCCACGGGATATAATGACAAGCCTTGGATGACGGATCCCACCATGACGACCCCGACCACTGCCTCCCCTGCCCTGAAGGAAATTTTCAACGCCGCACGCCTGGAACACATCGCCGGCGAAATGAGCGCGGTGTATCCAGCCTTCGACGCCAAGGCTTTTCTGCGCATGGCCAACGACGGGTTGGCCGAGTTGTCGGTGATGCAGCGCATGGCCCGGGTCAGCGAGTGCCTGCATGCCATGTTGCCCTTGAGCTATGAAGCCTCATTGGACGTGCTACGCGATCTGGCCCCGCGCCTGAACAGCATGTTCGTCAGCATGTTCCTGCCGCACTATGTGGCGGCTTACGGCCGGCACTGCTTCGACCTGTCCATGGACGCGCTCAAGTACTTCACCCAATTTGGCTCTTCGGAGTTCGCGGTCCGGCACTTCCTGCGCGACGATCTGGCGCGCACCCTCAACGTCATGCATGACTGGGCGCTGGATGCCAACGAGCACGTCCGCCGCCTGGCCAGCGAAGGCAGCCGACCGCGCTTGCCGTGGTCGTTCCACTTGGAGCCGATCCAGGCCAACCCCGAGCTCGCCGCCGCGATCCTAGAGGCGCTCAAAGCCGACAACAGCCTCTATGTGCGCAAGTCCGTGGCCAATCATCTCAACGACATTACCAAGCAGCATCCCGACTGGGTGCTGGACCGGATCGAAAACTGGCCCTTGCAAGAGCGTCACACCGCCTGGATCGCCCGGCATGCGTTGCGCAGCCTGATCAAACAAGGCAACCCGCGGGCGCTGGCCGTCATCGGGGTGGCCGGCAAGGCGCAGGTCGACGTCCTGGAGCTGAAGGTCACGCCGGCGGTCATTCGCCTGGGGGAACAGATCACGCTGTCCTTCAAGGTGCAATCAACCCTCGAGCAGAGCCAGCGCCTGGTGATCGATTACGCCATCGACTACGTGAAAGCCTCCGGCGGCACGGCAGCCAAAGTCTTCAAGCTCAAGACCTTCGACCTGCCCGCCCTGGGTTGCGCCACCCTCAGCCGCGCCCAACACATTCGCGAGCTGACCACCCGCCGGCACTATGCGGGCCGGCATGCGGTGCATTTGTTGGTCAATGGCGAGCGCCTGGGCAGCACGGCATTCGAGATCCTGCCTTGAAGCCACTCAGGCCATCGCCACGCGTTGCGCCTGACGGATGTCATGGATGAAACGCTCGGCCGGCAGCGGATGGCCCAGCAGGTAGCCCTGCAACGAGTCGCAGCCCAACTTCGTCAGGAAACTCTGCTGCACATTGGTTTCCACGCCTTCGGCAACGATCCGCAGGCCCAGGGCCTGGCCGAGGGCAACGATGGCGGAGACGATCGCCGCGTCATCGCTGTCATGCTCCAAGTCGCGCACGAAGCCTCGATCGATCTTCAGCTCGTTGGCCGGCAGGCGCTTGAGGTACATCAGGCTCGAATAGCCGGTACCAAAATCATCGATGGACAAATCCACGCCCATGTCCGAGAGCTGCTGCAGCACCGTCATGCTCGCGTCCGCATCGCTCATGGCGGTGGTTTCAGTGATTTCCAGGGTCAGGCTGTTGGCCGGCAGCTTATGCGTCTCCAGCGCCTTGGCCACACTCTGCACCAAACCCGTATGGCAAAACTGCAAGGCCGACAGGTTCACCGCGATGCGCCAGTCGGTATAGCCGAGCACATACCATTCACGCATCTGGCGGCAGGCCTCGTTCAACACCCATTCGCCGATGGGGATGATCAGCCCGGTCTTTTCCGCCAGGTCGATGAACGTGTCGGGCATCAGCAGGCCCTGGGTCGGGTGGGTCCAGCGTAACAAAGCCTCGGCGCCGACCGGTCGGCCGTTGGCGGCATCGAACTTGGGCTGATAGTACAGACTGAATTGCCGCTGCTCGACAGCGATGCGCAAGTCTTGCAGCAACTGCAATTGCTTGCGCGCGTTGCTGTTCATCGACGCATCGAAAAAGCTGTAGCCGTTTTTGCCTGCACCTTTGGCGTGGTACATCGCCGCGTCAGCATTCATCAGCAGTTCTTCAGCGCCTTGGCCGTTGCCGGGATAAAGCGCAATGCCGATGCTGGCGGAGATCTGCAAGTCGTGTTCGGCAACCCGGAAGGTACGGCCGATCAGCCCGACCTGGCGCGCCGCCAGGCGCAGGGCATCGTCCGGTTCGGCCAACTGCACCAGCAGCACGAACTCATCACCGCCGATCCGCGCCAGGGTGTCCTGGCTGCGCAGGTCTTCCCGCAGCCGCAGGGCCACGTCCCGCAACAACAAATCACCCATATGGTGCCCAAAGGCATCGTTGACCGGTTTGAAGCCATCCAGGTCGATGAACATCAAGGCGAAACAACCACCCTGCTCCTGCACCCGATGCATGGCCTGGTCGATACGATCAGCCAGCAGCACGCGGTTGGGCAACTCGGTGAGGGGGTCGTGCAGGGCCAACTGGGTCAGTTCCCGGTTGGCCAGGGTCAGCGATTGAGCCAGTTCCGCAGTACGGGCTTCCAGGCGCGCGTCGAGAATCGACGTCAGCAGGGCAATGGCCAGCACCGCCAGGGTGGTGATCAGCACCAGATTATCCAGGCCCTTGCCACTCAAGCCGTCCAAGGACCCGCAAAAACTGCCCTCGCTGAACTGCGCGCTGGCCATGCCGGTGTAATGCATACCGACAATGGCGATGCCCATCACCACCGCAGCCCCAGCACGGGCCAGGCGCACGTGAGGGGAGTTCTGGCGCAGGCGAAAGGCAATCCACAGCGCTGCCGCAGAAGCCCCGACGGCAATGACCAGCGAAGCCCCGAATAACGTCGGGGCGTAATCGATGCCCGGTTGCATCCGCAGCGCGGCCATACCGGTGTAATGCATGGCACTGATGCCGGCGCCCATGATCAGCGCGCCGAAAGCCAGCTGCCACGCCGGCAACCTCGGCTGGCTGGCCAGCCACAAGGCAAAACCGCAGGAAAGAATGGCAATCAGCAGCGACAGCGCGGTAATCGAAACATCGTAACCAAGCTCTATCGGCAAGGTGAACGCGAGCATGCCGATGAAATGCATGGACCAGACGCCCACGCCCATCGCCAAAGCGCCCCCCGCCATCCACAGATGGGCCGCACGTCCGTGGGTGGTGGCGATACGCCCGACCAGGTCCAGCGCCGTGTAGGACGCCAGTACCGCAACAAACAGGGAAATCGAAACAAGGGCGGGGGAATAACTGCCGATGAGCATGGTTTTTTTCTCGTGACTACAAAGCCGAACTGCTTCCATGCCCGGTTGGAGGCTGGCGATTGTACGCAATCGGATCGCCGACGCATCGACCAAATATCAAAAAGCCATCAAACCTGGAATGTTTTCGACGAAAGACATTTTGCCTACCCTTTTGAAGACAATCTTGGATCCACAAACCCGCCTCAATCCCCGCTCTGGAAGCGGGTTTGCTTGCAAAAGCGCTGGGTCAGCCTGCAATGAAGTTGGATACAAAAACCTGAGCCCGGGCGGTTCGGCTAATATCGAAGGACCACTTCCAGGAGGATCTATTCATGACAGTTCCCGTCACCCGAGCCATGACCGCTGCCTTACTGGTGATAGACGTACAAAACGACTTCATCCCCGGCGGTCAGTTGGCTGTGCCGGAGGGCGACGAGATTGTGCCGTTGATCAACCAACTGGGGCGATCGTTCCGGCACGTCATCCTCGCACAGGACTGGCACCCGGCCGGGCATGCCTCGTTTGCCTCCAGCCATCCGGACAAGCAACCTTTCAACATCGTGCAATTGCCGTACGGCGAGCAGACACTCTGGCCGGACCACTGCATACAGGGCAGCCAAGGCGCCGCACTGCACCCGGCGCTGGAACTGCCTCACGCCCAACTGATCATTCGCAAGGGTTGCAACCCGGACATCGACAGTTATTCAGCGTTCATGGAAGCCGACCGCCAGACCCCGACCGGATTGGCGGGTTACCTGAAGGAGCGCGGCATCGACACGGTGTACGTGGTAGGACTGGCCCTGGATTTTTGCGTGATGTTCACCGCGCTGGATGCGCGAACCGCGGGTTTCAATGCGTTTGTGGTGCTCGACGCCTGTCGCGGCATTGATATCGACGGCTCGATGGACAGCGCGATACGGAGGATGCAGGCCGCGGGGGTGGAATTGATTCAATCGACGGCGATAGCCGGCCGGCTCCTCCAATGATGGCCTGATGGCTCATACTCGGCGCACCTTTCCCGGACAGTGAGCCTCCATGCCCTTTCTCGCCCGCACCCACCCCCGTCTTTCCAGCGCCACGGTCCTTGGCCTTGCGGTGGGCATCCTGGCGCCCACGGATTCAATCATCAGCAAAATCCTCATTGGCTGGAACATCGGGGTCTGGACCTACCTGGTGCTGATGTCCTGGCTGACCGTGCGGGCCAAGGCGCCCGACGTCAAACGCATCGCCGAAATCGAAGACGAAAATGCCGGATTGGTCCTGTTGGTGGTCTGCATCGCGGCCTTGGCCAGTCTGGCAACCATCACCTTTGAACTGGCCGGCAGCCGCGACCTGCAAACCGCCGACAAGCTGTTGCATTACGGTTTCACGGCCATGACCGTGATCGGTTCATGGTTGCTGATCGGCGTGATTTTCAGCGTTCACTACGCGCGCCTGTATTACACCTGGGAAGGCAAGGAGCCGGCCCTGCGGTTTGCCGAAGGGCTGACCACGCCCAACTACTGGGACTTCCTGTATTTCTCTTTCACCATCGGGGTCGCGGTACAGACCTCGGACGTGGGTGTTGCCACCCGGCAGCTGCGCAAAATCGTGCTGGCGCAGTCGTTGATCGGGTTTGTGTTCAACACGGCGATTCTTGGGTTCTCGATCAATATTGCGGCGGGGTTGTTTGGGTAAGGGGCCATGGGGTGACGGCATCAGGACGGTGTTGGCAGCCATAGCCTGAAACGCGCTCCGCCCAGGGGCGAGGTTTCGGCCGTCAGGGTGCCGCCCTGGGCTTCCAGGGCGCGGCGGCTGATGGCCAGGCCGAGACCGAAGCCGCCCGTGGCGCGGTCGCGGCTGCGGTCCAGGCGATAGAACGGCTCGAACACGCGCTCGCGTTCGCTGTCGGGAATTCCGATGCCGTCGTCGTCGACCCAGATTTCGCAACCTCGGTCGCTGACCCGCACACCGACCTGGATCCGCTTCTCGCAATAACGCATGGCATTGCGTAGCAGGTTCTGCAAGGCCCGGGCGGTCAGGCGCGGGTCCAGCACGAAACGCTCCAGCGTCCCGTGCAACAGCACATCGATCACCACGTCCGGCGCCGCCAGATCCTCGTCGACACTGCCCAGGATGCTGTCGATGAACTCATCCAGCGGCACTTCGACCCGCTCGGGCAAACGCTCGGGGTTCTGCAAACGGCTGTAGGACAGCAACTCCAACACCAGCTCATCCAACTCACGGATGTGTGCCACCAACCCTTGCAGGCGTTCACGACTGGCCGGTGGCAGGTCGTCGGACAGGGCCAGGGCCAGGCCGAAGTCGAGTCGGGTCAGCGGCGTGCGCAGTTCGTGGGACACTGCGTTGAGCAGATCCCGCTGCTGATTGAGCAGGTTCTCGATGTCGCCGGCCATGGTGTCGAACACATGGGCGAGGCTGCCGATATTCGACCGAGAGGCGATGTGCGTACGCTCGCTCAGGTGACCTTTACCGAAGCGCTCGGCGGTGCGCTTGAGGCGCTCCAGATCACGCCAGTGAGGCCGCAGCCAGAGCAGCAGGCAGGCGAGCATCGTCGCCCCGATCAGCACGTTGATGCTCCAATACAACCAACTCACGTCCGCCGGGTCCGGCGGCACGATCATCTTGACCGCCGTGTGCTCATCCAACGGCGAAACCGCCAGGGTGCGCCAGGCCCAGTCGCCGAGGCGCACCACGTTCTCGCCGCGCTTGAGACGCGTCTGCTCATCAGCACTGAAGCCCTCGTCATCGACAGCAGCCAGTTCGATGCGCAGCGGATCGAACTCCTCGTCCATCTGTGCCGCCAGCGCCGGCCATTGTTCGCTGGGCACGGCGCGAAACTGCTTGACCATCAAGGTCTGCAGGCCCCGGGAATAATCGAGGTTGTAGGTCAGGAAACGCTCATGGAACAGACGAACCACCAGTTCCGGCATCAGATAGATCGCCGCGCTGTAGGACACAATGGTGACCAGATAGAGGCGAATCAGCAGCTTCCACATCGGTCAGCATTCCCACTCGGAACGGCTGAACAGATACCCCTTGCCCCACACCGTCTTGATCTTGCGCGCCTCACCGGCGTTATCGTCGAACTTGCGCCGCAACTTGGAAATCGCCACGTCCACCGAGCGGTCAGTGCCATTGAATTCGATGCCCCGCAGCCGTTGCAGGATCTGGTCGCGGCTCAGCACTTCCCCGGAATGACGGGCCAGCACCACCAATAGGTTGTATTCACCGCTGGAAAGCTCCACCGCTTGCCCGCGCCAGGTCACGGTGCGCTCGGACAAATCGATGCACAGGTTGCCCATGAGGATGCGATCGTTGGCCGTCTGCGGTTCGGTGAGGCTGCTGCGACGCAACAAGGTGCGCACCCGCGCCAGCAACACCCGGGGCTCGCATGGCTTGGTGACGTAGTCGTCGGCGCCCATCTCCAGGCCCAGCACCTGGTCGTGGCTGTCGTCCCGGGCGGTGAGCATCAGGATCGGCAAGGTTGCCGAGTCGGCCCGCAACAAGCGGCAGACTTGCAAGCCATCCAATCCCGGCAACATCAGGTCGAGGATCACCAGATCCGGCGGATCGACACGGGCCCGCTCGCGGACATGGTCGCCACGACTGAGCACACTGACCTGATAGCCGTTGCGCTCCAGGTAACTGGCGATCAGCTCGGAGAGTGCGGTGTCGTCTTCGACCAGGAGGATGTTGGGCATGGTGTTTCCAGAAAGTGCTGGGGCGCCTGGCAGGACCCTATCGCGATAGGACAAGCGCAGAAAATCTCAAGCAGCCAAGGATATACGCCCTCGCCCATTCCCGAGCAAACCCCTTACACAATTTCACACTCCCCCTACAAAGCTTTACCGATGCTAGCGGCCGACGCCCGTAGCATGGCAACGTTCATTATTGGGGAAACACCATGTCAACGAACACCTTCGCCACCCTGGGCCTGTTGCTCGGGGCACTGCTGTTGAGCGCCTGTGACAGCGCCTCGCCCCCCGCCGATGAAGCGCCGCTGGCCACCGTGACCGTCGAGACTCTCCAGGCCCGGCCGTTGTCCATCAGCAGCGAACTGAGCGGGCGCATTGCCGCGCCGCGGACCGCCGAAGTCCGCGCGCGCGTACCCGGCGTGGTGTTGCAGCGGGTCTTTCGCGAAGGCAGCGACGTGAAGAAAGGCGACGTGCTGTTCCGGATCGACCCGGCGCCGTTCAAGGCTGACCTGGACAGCGCCGAAGCGGCGCTGCGCAAAGCCGAGGCCAACGCGTTCCAGGCCCGCCTGCAAGCGCAACGTTACTCGCAGTTGATCGACGATAACGCCATCAGCGGCCAGGACTACGACAATGCCCGCGCCGCCGTCCGCCAGACCGCCGCCGATGTCGCCGCCAACAAGGCCGCCGTGGAACGGGCCAGGCTGAACCTGGGTTATGCCACCGTCACCGCACCGATTGCCGGACGCATCGGCCGGGCGCTGGTGACCGAGGGCGCACTGGTGGGGCAGAATGAAACCACGCCACTGGCCCTCATCCAGCAGTTGAACCCGATCCACGCAGACCTCACGCAATCGACCCGCGAGCTCAACGAACTGCGCCGCGCCCTGCGTTCCGGACAGTTGCAGCAGATCGGCCAGGATCAGGCCAAAGCCACCCTGATCCAGGACGACGGCAGCCTCTACCCGTTGCCGGGCAAGCTGCTGTTCACCGACATCGCTGTCGACCCGGGCACCGGCCAGATCACCTTGCGCAGCGAGTTCCCCAACCCCGACCTCGACCTGCTGCCGGGCAGCTTCGTGCGCGTACGCCTGGAGCAAGCTGTCGACCGGCAAGGCATCAGCGTGCCGCAACAGGCCATCCAGCGCGACAGCGCCGGCGTTGCCCAAGTATTGCTACTCGACGCGCAGCAACAGGTCAGCCTGCAGCCGGTGGAATTGGGCGCCGTACAAAAAGACCGCTGGATCGTCACCCACGGCCTGAAGCCCGGCGACCGCATTGTGGTGCAAGGCCTGCAACATGCCCGTCCCGGTGAAAAAGTCCGGATCGACGACTCCCCTCTTCCCCTTGCCCAGGTCCCTGGTCAGTAAGCAGGACGTTTCCTATGCCGCAGTTCTTTATCGACCGCCCGGTGTTCGCCTGGGTGGTCGCGTTGTTCATCCTGTTGGCCGGTGCGCTGGCCATCCCGAGCCTGCCGGTGGCGCAGTACCCCGACGTCGCGCCACCACAGATCGAGATCTATGCCGTGTACCCGGGCGCTTCAGCGCAAACCGTGGACGAAAGCGTGGTCAGCCTGATCGAGGAAGAACTCAACGGCGCCGACAACCTGTTGTATTTCGGTTCCCAAAGCAGCCTGGGCAGCGCCACCATCACCGCGACGTTCCAACCCGGCACTAACCCCGAACTGGCCCAGGTCGACGTACAGAATCGCCTCAAGGCCGTAGAGTCGCGCCTCCCCCAATCGGTCACCCAGCAAGGCTTGCAGGTGGATAAGGTCTCGGCCGGTTTCCTGCTGCTGATCACCCTGACCTCCAATGACGGCAAACTCGACGACGTGGCCCTCAGCGATTACCTGGCACGCAACGTGATGAACGAGATCAAGCGTCTGGACGGTGTCGGCAAGGCCCAGTTGTATGGCGCCGAACGGGCGATGCGGATCTGGATCGATCCGCAGAAACTGCTCGGTTTCAACCTGACCCCGGCCGACGTCAACGCCGCCATCGTGGCGCAGAACGCCCAGGTTTCGGCGGGCAGCATCGGTGACTTGCCGACCCGTACGACCCAGGAAATCACCGCAACCGTGCTGGTCAAAGGTCAATTGTCGACGCCTGAAGAATTCGCCGACATCGTGCTCAAGGCCAACCCCGACGGCTCCACTGTGCGCATTGCTGATGTTGCACGGGTAGAAGTCGGCAGCCAGGAATATCAGTTTTCCACCCGCTTGAACGGCAAGCCGTCCACCGCCGTCAGCGTGCAATTGTCACCAGGGGCCAATGCCGTGAGCACGGCAAACCGAGTGCGCG
The DNA here is from genome assembly GCF_030064125.1 of Pseudomonas sp. G2-4. Taxonomy (NCBI): domain Bacteria; kingdom Pseudomonadati; phylum Pseudomonadota; class Gammaproteobacteria; order Pseudomonadales; family Pseudomonadaceae; genus Pseudomonas; species Pseudomonas sp. G2-4. The sequence continues at coordinate 3,784,058 of NZ_CP125957.1, forward strand.
AGAAAATGGACGAACTGGCGCGCTATTTCCCGGCCGGTGTGGAATACAAGATCCCGTACGACACGTCGCCTTTCGTCAAGGTATCCATCACCAAGGTGGTCTATACCCTCGCCGAGGCGATGCTGCTGGTGTTCGCCGTGATGTTCCTGTTTCTGCAGAACGTGCGCTACACCTTGATTCCCACCTTGGTGGTCCCGGTGGCGCTGATGGGCACCTTCGCGACAATGTTTACCCTGGGCTTTTCCATCAACGTGCTGACCATGTTCGGCATGGTGCTGGCCATCGGCATCCTGGTGGACGATGCCATCGTGGTGGTGGAAAACGTCGAGCGGATCATGGCCAGCGAAGGGTTGTCGCCCAAGGAAGCGACGCGCAAGGCGATGCAACAAATCACCGGAGCGATCATCGGCATCACCTTGGTGCTGGTGGCGGTGTTTATTCCGATGGCGTTCATGCAAGGCTCGGTGGGTGTCATCTATCGGCAGTTCTCGCTGTCCATGGCCACGTCGATTCTGTTTTCGGCGTTCCTCGCCTTGACGTTGACCCCAGCTCTCTGCGCGACCCTGTTGAAACCGATCGCCCATGGCGAACACCACGCAAAAGGCGGATTCTTCGGCTGGTTCAATCGGCGTTTCGATCAATTGGGCGATCGTTATCAGGGCTGGGTGGCCTATGCACTGAAGCGCACCGGGCGCTATCTGCTGATCTACGGCGTGCTGCTGGTGGGCCTGGGCCTGCTGTTTAGTCGCTTGCCCTCCTCCTTCCTGCCGGTGGAAGACCAGGGCTACACCATCACCGACATCCAATTGCCGCCCGGTGCGAGCAAGAACCGCACGGTGCAGGTGGTCGAGCAGATCGAAGCCCACAACGCCGGCGAGCCCGGGGTGGGCGACAGCACGGTGATCCTGGGCTTCAGTTTTTCCGGCAGCGGGCAGAACGCCGCGCTGGCATTCACCACCCTCAAGGACTGGTCGGAGCGTGACAGCAATGCCTCGGCAAGTTCCATTGCCGAGCGCGCCAACCAGGCCTTCGGCCAGATCAAGGATGCCGTCGCCTTCGCCGTACTCCCGCCGCCGGTGGATGGCCTCGGGACGTCCAGCGGTTTCGAGTTCCGCTTACAGGACCGCGGCGGCCTCGGCCACGCCACCCTCATGCAGGCCCGCAGCGAATTGCTCGCCGCCGCGGAAAAAAGTCCGGTGCTGATGAACGTGCGCGAAAGCGCCTTGGCCGAAGCGCCGCAAGTGCAATTGGAAGTGGACCGCAAGCAAGCCAACGCCCTGGGCGTGTCCTTTGCCGATGTCGGCAGTGTGCTGGCGACTGCCGTGGGCTCGAGCTACATCAATGACTTCCCCAACCAAGGGCGCATGCAGCGGGTGGTGGTCCAGGCTGAAGGCGATCAACGCAGCCAGGTGGCCGATCTGTTGAAGATCCATGTGCGCAACGACACCGGGAAAATGGTGCCGCTGTCAGCCTTTGTCCAGGCCAAGTGGACCCAAGGCCCGACTCAACTGACCCGTTACAACGGCTACCCTGCCATCAGCATCTCCGGCGAGCCGGCACCCGGGCACAGCACCGGCGAGGCCATGGCGGAAATCGAACGGCTGGTGGCCCAAGGTCCCGCGGGACTGGGCCAGGAATGGACCGGACTGTCATTGCAGGAACGCCTGTCCGGCAGCCAGGCGCCGATTTTGCTGGGTCTGTCGCTGCTGGTGGTGTTCCTGTGCCTGGCGGCGCTCTATGAGAGCTGGTCGATCCCCACCTCGGTGCTGCTGGTGGTGCCGTTGGGCGTGCTCGGCGCAGTGCTGGCGGTGTCGTTGCGCGGCATGCCTAACGACGTGTTCTTCAAGGTCGGGCTGGTCACCATCATCGGTCTGTCGGCCAAGAACGCGATCTTGATCATCGAGTTTGCCAAAAGCCTGTACGACGAAGGCCATGACCTGGTCGATGCGACACTCCAGGCGGCGCGCCTGCGTTTGCGGCCGATCATCATGACCTCCCTGGCGTTCATTCTCGGTGTGGTGCCCCTGGCCATCGCCAGCGGGGCCAGTTCGGCGAGCCAGCAGGCCATTGGGACCGGGGTGATTGGCGGGATGATCACCGCGACGTTGGCGGTGGTGTTTGTGCCGGTGTTTTTCGTGGCGGTGATGAGGCTTGTGCGCAGGTCCAGCAAATCTTAATGGCGGGATTTGTAGGTCGTGTGTATATCCATTTTCGCGGTAACGGCTGCTTAGGGTTCCGCCCTGACGGCGGGTCACTTTCGAAAATCCGGAAGCCGGCCCAGGCGAAAGTAACCAAAGCGCTTTAGCCCCAGATCAACGTCCGCCGCGAGGCGGCCTTATAGCCGACCTGGTTTGGGTGGGACCGCGTTTCCCCTGTGGGAGCGAGCCTGCTCGCGAAGGCGATGTCACTGTCAATGGAGATGTTGAATGGGCTGGCCTCATCGCGAGCAAGCTCGCTCCCACAGGTTTTTGTGTCGTGTGCAGATGTTTTGAACCCCCACAAACCCATGTGGGAGCGAGCTTGCTCGCGATAGCGGTGGTTCAGCTACAAAGATGCTGGAGGTTTCCTGCTTTTGCTCTGCTCTGGATCTTGATCTCGATCTCGGCGCCCCATTAACCACGATGGCCGAACGCAGGCATTGCGCAGTGGGCATCCCGGCATGGATGCCGGGATAGCCGCGCTGGACCATGGATGGTCCTTCGCGGCGGCCCACGGAGCAATGCCGGAGTGAGGGCATGCCGAGCCTAGGCGAGGCACCAAGTGGTGGGGCTAAAGCGCTTTGGTTACTTTCGCGCTCTTCGAAAGTGACCCGCTGTAAAAGCGGAACCGCCAGTAGCCGTTACCGCAGAAACAGATATACACACGACCTATACCCCCCAAACAAACTACGAACCTCAAAAAAACAGGGTCCCCCTCTGGAAGAAGCACCGTTTTTCCTTAAGTGAACAGCATTCTGATCGTGATAGGACCGTTGAGCTAGGCGCAATCCCCTCAGGCCCGCCGCTCCCGCAGCAGCCCCGCCGTACACAGGGCAATCCGCTGACACGCATCCGCCAGTTTCACCTGGTCGAGCACCAGCCCGATCCGAATATGCCCCGCCGCACTGGGCCCGAATGCCTCACCGGCCAACACCGACACCCCATAGCCATCCAGCAGCCGCTCGGCAAAGCCCTGGGCATCGAGGCCAGTCTGGCGCACGTCGACCATCACAAACATGCCACCATCGGGTCGCACAGGCTTGAGACCAGGACAATCACCCAGAACCGCGCACACCAGATCCCGGCGCTGGCGATACTCCTCATACATCTGCGCCACTTCAGGCAAGTCCTGCTCCAGCGCCACCTGGGCGGCACGCTGCACAAAGTCCGGCAAGCCGAACAACATGCACAACGACAGGTTCGCCAAATGCTCGGCCAAGGGCTCAGGCCCGATGACCCAACCAATGCGCCAACCGGTCATGGCGTGGGACTTGGACAAGCTGTTCAGGGTCGCGGTGCGCTCGGCCATGCCCGGCAGGCTGGCCGGGCTGATGTGTTCACCTTCGTACAGCAGGTCGCTGTAGACCTCGTCACTGATCAGCCACAAGTCGTGCTCGATGCACAACTGCGCCAGGGCTTGCCAGGTAGGCAGTGACAGGCTGGCGCCGGACGGATTGTTGGGGCTGTTGAGCAGCATCGCCCGGGTGCGCGGGGTAATCAGGCGGGCCACATCGGCCGGTTCGACCCGAAAAGCGTTTTCCGGGCGCACCGCCACCGGCACCACGGTCGCCCCACAGGCACCGAACACCGCTTCGTAAGTGACATACATCGGCTCGGCGACGATGACTTCATCCCCGGGATTGAGCAGGCATTGCGCGACCGCATACACCGCACACTGCGCCCCAGGCAACACAGTGACATGCTCGGCGCCCACCGACTGGCCGCAGCGCTGGCGATGACGCCGGGCAATGCTGGCGCGCAAGGTATACAGGCCACGGACGTCTGAATAATGAGTCTCCCCGGCCCGCAGGCTGGCGACAGCGGCGTCAACGATGGCGCGCGGCGTGTCAAAGTCCGGATCGCCCACTGACAACAGCAGTACATCCATGCCCTGCTCGCGCAGGGCTAGCGCCCGGTCGTGAATCTGCCAGGCAGCGGCACCCTCGCCGGTAATACGTTGGGTCAAGGCTGAAAAGCGCATGCACATCTCCTGATTGCGCGGTATCCAGCGTCAACCCTATCTCAAATCCCAAAGCGCGCCACCCTTGCTTTCAAAGCTTCCCGCATCGCGTTATCCCACTGAGCCTGACGCACCGGAGCGGCAGGTCCCAGGGCCGCTGCGCAGCCCAGCGGGAGCAAGCGCACTCGCCACGGGGACAGGCTCGACCGCTTTATTGCTGCGCCACCCGCCAAAGCCGCGCAATGTCCTGGGCTCGCTCGCTCAACAGGCGCGGGGCGTCGGCACAGGCCTCTTGCAAGGTCATCGGCCCGCTGGCCAGGGCGAAGGCGGCGTCAATGCCGTGTTCATACAGCGCCTGGTAGCCCTCCCCCAACGTCCCAGCGATGACCACCACCGGTACGCCATGCTGACGGGCAATGCGGGCCACGCCAAAGGGGGTTTTGCCGCGCAGGGTCTGGGCATCGAAACGGCCCTCGCCGGTGATCACCAGGTCGGCGCCGCGAACCGCATCGGCCAGCCCGGTCAACTGGGCAACGACGTCCACGCCGGTACGAAATTGTGCGCCGAGAAACGCCTTGGCCGCGAACCCCAGGCCACCGGCGGCGCCACTGCCTGGCTCGTCGCGGACATCCTTGTTCAAGGCTTGGGCGCAGTGTTCGGCGAAGTGCCCCAGGGCGCGGTCCAGTGCCTGCACCTGCTGGGCTGAGGCGCCCTTCTGCGGACCGAAAACCGCCGAAGCACCATGGGGCCCGCACAACGGGTTATCGACATCGGCGGCGATCTCGAAACTGACTTGGGCCAGGCGTGGGTCCAGGTCGCTCAGGTCGATTCGCGAAAGCTTCGCCAGGGCCAGGCCGCCGGGTGGGAGGGGTTGATCATGCGCATCCAGCAAGACCACGCCCAGGGCCTGCATCGCACCGGCACCGGCATCGTTGGTGGCACTGCCGCCAATGGCCAGGATCACCCGCCCCGCACCTTCATCCAGCGCCGCGCGAATCAACTCGCCGGTGCCATAGGTGCTGCTGGAACAGGCATCGCGTTGCCCAGGTGGCACCAATTGCAGACCACTGGCCTCGGCCATCTCAATGATCGCGGTGCGGCTGTCGGCCAACCAACCCCAGCGCGCCTCGACGGGAGCGCCCAGAGGACCGCGGACCCGGCTGCGGCGCCACTCACCATCACAGGCGGCCAGCACCGACTCCACCGTTCCTTCCCCGCCATCGGCCATTGGGCATTTGATCAACTGCGCATCCGGCCAGACCTGGGACAGCCCCTGGGCAATGGCATCGGCGACACCCTGGGCGCTGAGGCTGTCCTTGAACGAGTCGGGGGCGATGACTATTTTCATATTATTCTCCGGTTCCGATGTACAGCATGCTGCCAGCTGACCATCGCCGTGACGCCGGTCCGCCGCACAAAAGCCACCGGGCATTATTGTTCAGTTTCACAAACACCGGTTTGGCAGGGTGATAGTTGCTGAAGGAGATGGCCTCATCGCGAGCAAGCTCCTACAGGGGGCTTTGGTGAAGCCGGGATTTGTTTACGACAAAGATCAACTGTGGGCGAGCTTGCTCGCGATAACGGTCTGACTGCCACAGGGGCTATGTCGATGGAAGTTCGGCCTGCGGCAACAGCTGCACGCCTAAATACAACGCCAGCATCCCATCCAGCCGCAATGGATCCACGCCGCTCAGTTCGGCAATGCGCTCCATGCGGTAGCGCAAGCTGTTGCGGTGGATACCCAGGGCATCGGCACAGGCCTGGCTCTGGCCGTCGTATTCACACCAACTGCGCAGGGTCGCGAGCAGCTGGCCGTTGCCGTCCTTGGCGATGACCTTGCGCAACGGTGTCAGCAACTCCTCCAGGCCGTCCTCGCTGCGGTGGCGCCAGAGCAGCACCGGCAGGCGATAGCGACTGAGGTCCAGCAACCGCGATTGCGGCAACACATCGCGCCCGTAGGCCAACAGGTCCGCCACCCGTCGGTAGCCGCGACGCAGGCCCGTCAGCCCTTCGGCCTGACCGCCCATCGCCACCCGCAAAATGTTCCAGCCCAGTCCGTCGAGCTTGCCCACTAGCCGCTCGTTCCCCACCGTGGCCGTGGCGGGTCGGCACCAGAGCAAGGAAGATTTGGACGAGGTCAGGCACCAGCTGTCCGGGTAACGGGACATCAGCCAGGCACTCAGCGCTTCGACGGTCTGCCCGGGGCCGTGCTCCAGGCCCAGCTCGAACAGATAGGGCACCCGCGGCAACTGCGGCTTGAGGCCCATCTGCCGCGCTTCGTCCAACAAGCGCGGCGAATCCCCGGCGTCCCCCAGCAGCAACGCCAGCAAGTCATCGCAACGCTGGCGACGCCATTGCTGCTCGGCCTGCTGGTTGCGCTGGCCCACCAGCATTTCGGCGGTCATGCGCACCAGTTCGGCGTAGGTGCGCAACTGTTCTGGCTCACCGGTGATGCCCAGTACGCCAATCAACCGTTGATCGAGCATCAGCGGCAAGTTGATCCCCGGCTGCACGCCCTTGAGATGCAATGCCGTACGCTCATCGATTTCCACCACCCGACCGTTGGCCAAGACCAACTGCGCGCCCTCGTGACGTGTATTGATCCGTTCGCGCTCGCCGCTGCCGAGGATCAGGCCCTGGTTGTCCATGACGTTGACGTTATACGGCAGGATCGCCATCGCCCGGTCGACGATGTCCTGGGCCAGATCGTGATCAAGTTCGAACATGGGCAGTGTTCCTTGCAAGCGGCGTGGGTAATTGTCTTGAGTGTAAACGTCAACGCGATTGGTCAGGCGCGCCGGACCTGCGACCAAATCCTGTGCTCGGGCACAAAGACACGCGGCCTTGGGCTGGCCGCGACTCAACGGGCGGTCAACGTTACCCCTTGGCTCGCAAAAATCATAATAAAGAGAGCCCCCCATGCCCCAGAGCGCAGCCGACATCCTGGCTACCCGATTTAGGGTGTTTGATAAATCTGTTTGATCCGTACGCCTGTTCTGGGGTTTGATTGGGCCTTTCCCATGGATGAAAGGATCTTGTCATGAGCTACCGCACGCTAGGCCAATCCGGGTTGCAAGTCTCGACCTTGACCCTGGGCACCATGATGTTCGGCGAACAGACCAGCACCGAGGACTCGCTGCGGATCATCGACAAGGCCTGGGACCAGGGCATCAATTTCATCGACACCGCGGACGTCTACACCAACGGTCGTTCCGAAGAGATCGTCGGCGAAGCGATTGCCAGTCGCCGCCAGGAATGGGTGCTGGCCACCAAGGTCGGCTTCGGCCCACCGGACGGTGTGCCCAATCGCAGCGGCCTGAGCCGCAAGCACCTGTTCAATGGCATCGAGGCCAGCCTGACGCGCCTGGGCACCGATTACCTGGACATCTATTACCTGCACCGCGAAGACCACAACACGCCGCTGCACGTCACGGTGTCGGCCATTGGCGATTTGATTCGCCAAGGCAAGATCCGCTACTGGGGCCTGTCGAACTACCGTGGCTGGCGTATCGCCGAGGTGATTCGGATCGCCGACAGCCTGGGCATCGACCGGCCGGTGATCAGCCAGCCGCTGTACAACATCGTCAACCGCCAGGCCGAAACCGAGCAGATCACCGCTGCGCAAAATTATGGCCTCGGCGTAGTGCCCTTCAGCCCCCTCGCACGTGGGGTGCTCAGCGGCAAGTACGCGCCGGACGTGGCACCGGACGCCAACAGCCGCGCCGGCCGCCTGGACAAACGCATCCTGGAAACCGAATGGCGAGTCGAGTCCCTGCGTATTGCCCAGCAAATCCTGCAATACACCCAGGGCCGGGGCGTGGGCATCGTCGAATTCGCCATCGCCTGGGTCCTGAACAACCGCGCCGTGACCTCGGCCATCGTCGGGCCGCGCACCGAGGAGCAGTGGGATTCTTACACCAAGGCACAGGCCGTGAAGATCACGGCGGAGGATGAAGCCTTCATCGACTCCCTGGTGACACCGGGGCATGCCTCGACACCGGGGTTCAATGACGTGGGTCATTTCGTGCCGGGGCGAGTGCCGCGTACGTCATAATCATTCATTGAAATAAGGAACGTGGCGAGGGAGCTTGCTCCCGCTGGGCCGCGAAGCGGCCCCTTAAGTTGCGGCCGCTTCGCAGCCGAGCGGGAGCAAGCTCCCTCGCCACAAGTAAACTCCTCACTACCACGGCGCCCTGCCCACTAATAAGAGGCCTCAGTGTCCAAAGGTATCGTTCTATCGGTCTCAGCCTCCGCGCTGTTCGCCGTCATGTACTACTACACCTCGCTGCTCTCACCGTTGACCGGCCTGGAGATATTCGGCTGGCGCATGCTGCTGACGATGCCGTGCATGACCGTGTTCATGCTGGTGGTACGGGAGTGGCACCTGGTAACGGCGCTGATCCGGCGCCTGGTTGCCACGCCACGCCTGTTGATCGCTGCGATAGCGTCCTCGGCGCTGATGGGCGCCCAGTTGTGGCTGTTCATGTGGGCGCCGCTCAACGGCTACAGCCTGGACGTGTCGCTGGGGTATTTCCTGCTGCCGCTGTCGATGGTCCTGACCGGTCGCATTGCCTACGGCGAACGCCTTTCGTATCTGCAGAAAGTCGCCGTGTTCTTCGCCACCCTTGGCGTGTTCAACGAGTTGTACCAGGTAGGTGGTTTTTCCTGGGCCACCTTGCTGGTGGTGTTGGGCTATCCGCTGTACTTCATCCTGCGCAAACGCATCAAGACCGACAACCTGGGCGGGCTCTGGCTGGACATGACGCTGATGCTGCCACTGGCACTCTGGTTCGTGCAGAGCGGCGAACAGGGATTCGAGGTGTTCAATCAATACCCGTGGCTGTCGCTGCTGATCCCGGTGCTCGGCGTGATCAGTGTTTCTGCGCTGGTGTCCTACATCGTTGCCAGCCGGCTGCTGCCGTTCAGCCTGTTCGGGTTGTTGAGCTACGTCGAACCGGTGCTGTTGCTGGGCGTGGCGCTGCTGTTGGGCGAGAGCATCAAGGCCAGTGAATGGCTGACCTACATCCCCATCTGGATGGCCGTGGCGGTGCTGGTGTTCGAGGGATTCAAGCACCTGATGCGTCAGCGGCGCAGGGGCTGAGGTACACACTGCCCCTGTGGGAGCGAGCTTGCTCGCGATGGCGATGTACCGGTCGATGGCAATGGCGCCTGACACTCCGTTTTCGCGAGCAGGCTCGCTCCCACAGGAGTCTGCGTCGCTCAATAAAAAACCCGCCTGGCATCACTGCCAGGCGGGCTTTTTTTGCGCTCAGGTATTACTCGGTAGCCAGCACACCCCGACGTACCTGGTCGCGCTCGATGGACTCGAACAGCGCCTTGAAGTTACCTTCACCGAAGCCATCGTCGCCCTTACGCTGGATGAATTCGAAGAACACGGGGCCCATCAGGGTTTCGGAGAATATCTGCAGCAGCAAGCGCTTGTCGCCCTGGTCTGAAGCGCCGTCCAGCAGGATACCCCGGGATTGAAGTTCATCCACCGGTTCGCCGTGGTTCGGCAGGCGGCCTTCGAGCATTTCGTAGTAGGTCTCCGGTGGTGCGGTCATGAAGCGCATGCCGATGCTTTTCAGTTTGTCCCAGGTCTTGACCAGATCGTCGGTCAAGAAGGCCACGTGCTGGATGCCTTCGCCGTTGAACTGCATCAAGAACTCTTCGATCTGCCCCGCGCCCTTGGACGATTCTTCGTTCAGCGGGATGCGGATCATGCCATCCGGGGCGGTCATGGCCTTGGAGGTCAAGCCGGTGTATTCACCCTTGATGTCGAAGTAACGGATCTCGCGGAAGTTGAACAGCTTCTCGTAGAAGCCGGCCCAGTAGGCCATGCGCCCGCGGTACACGTTGTGGGTCAGGTGGTCGATGATTTTCAGGCCCGCGCCCACCGGATTGCGGTCAACACCCTCGATAAACACGAAGTCGATGTCATAGATCGAGCTGCCTTCGCCAAAACGGTCGATCAGGTACAACGGCGCACCACCGATGCCTTTGATCGCCGGCAGGTTCAGCTCCATCGGACCGGTTTCGATGTGGATCGGCTGGGCACCGAGCTCCAGGGCGCGTTTGTAGGCCTGTTGCGAATCCTTGACCCGAAAGGCCATGCCGCACACCGACGGGCCGTGTTCGGCGGCGAAGTACGAGGCCACGCTGTGGGGTTCGTTGTTGAGAATCAGGTTGATCGCGCCCTGGCGATACAGGTGCACGTCCTTGGAGCGGTGGCTGGCCACTTTGGTGAAGCCCATGATCTCGAAGATCGGCTCCAAGGTGTTGGGCGTTGGGGATGCGAATTCGATGAATTCAAAGCCCATCAGGCCCATGGGGTTTTCGTATAGATCTGCCATGTCGGCGCCTCATCATTGTTATCAATTAACCAAAAACGTTAGTTGCTAGCCATGCTGAGGACGCGCGGTGGCGCGCAGGAAATGCCGCGAACGCTGCGGGCGAGGAAATCGCCGTAGATCAGTTGAAACCCAAATATCTTCATTGTCGACCCAAGGCTCTTGCGGGCGAGGCTTCTGCTGTCAGAAGACGTTTATTCTTATATGCGTAAATCGATTCTACACAGCGTAACGAGATTTGTCCGTCTTCTGTATCAAATCGCCTTTCCCGCCGACCGCGCAAGGGGTTTGTTGCACAGGAAAATGCCCACCAGGATCAGCCCGCCGCCTACGCACATCAAGGCCGTTAACCGTTCGTCCAGCAACAGCGCCCCCAGCAGCACCGCCGTCAGCGGATTGAGCGCAATGAATACGCCGGAACGGGTCGCGCCAATCCGACGAATGCCGTCGTACCAAGCAATGTAGGCCAGGGCCGAACCCAACACGCCGAGGTAGAGCAGGCTCAGCCATTGCCGCGCGTCCAACCCGCGCAGTGCTTCGAGGCGCATCTCGCCACCTGCCACGCAGGCCAGCCACAACATCAGCGTCCCCAGCAGGATCGACCAGGTCACGGTCTGCAAGGGACCAAGGCTTTCATTCAAGCTTCTGGAAAACAGCGAATAGATGCCCCAGCCCAGCACACAGCCAAAAATCAGCAGGTCGCCAATCCAGCCCTGCGCGGTGTTCTGCAGCAGGGACGGATCACGACTGACGATCACCAGTCCCGCCCCACCGATGCACAACACGATGCCCGCCACTTTCAACCGGCCCAGCCGTTCCTTGAATAGCCACCAGGACGCCAACCCGATCACCGCCGGGTTCAAGGCCACGATCAACGAGGCCCGCGACGCGTTGATGTACTGCAAGCCGTAAAAGAAGCACAGGTTATAGAAGAAGATACCGAAGAACCCCAGCGCAGCCAGTTGCAGCCCTTGCTTGAGGCTGGGCCTGACCAGCGGGATCCGGGCCAGCGCGAGGAACAGCAGCAGGGCGATACTGGCCAGCAGGAATCGCAGGCTGGCGGCGAACAGGGGTGCCAGGGCATCGGAAAGAATCCGGCCGGCTACGAAAGTCCCGCCCCAGATCATAGTGACCATGGCGAGCTTCAGGTAGACCGGCAGGTCTGAAGGCGTTGGGATGGTTTGCTCGAGGGTTTTCATCGTTCACCGTATTGAAGTCAATCGAATACCCGTGGCGAGGGAGCTTGCTCCCGCTGGGCTGCGAAGCAGTCCTCTCGTCCGGGCAGGTTGCGCCTGGCCATTTGTAAGGGGCCCGCTGCGCGGTCCAGCGAGAGCAAGCTCCCTCGCCACGGTTCCGCAGATTGCACAGATACCGTATTGTCATCCTCATATTTCATCATCGTAAAATGAGCAATCACTCATGACCCTCACCCAACTGGAAATCTTCTCCCTGGTCGCCGAGCTGCGTGGCTTCACCGCTGCGGCAACACGATTGGGCATCGGCCAGTCAGCGGTGTCCCATGCCATCAAATCCCTGGAGCAGGAATTGGGGGTGGAACTGCTAAGGCGGCATCAGTCCCCAGTGGAACTCAGCGACATTGGCCAACAATTGCTACTGCGGGCCCGGGCCATGCTCGGTCTGGCCAACACCTTGCGCCAGGAAGCCGCCGACGCCCGGGGCATGCGCCGGGGCACCTTGCGCATTGGCTCGTTCGGCCCGACGTCGTCGATGAAATTGCTGCCCGCTATCCTGCAACGCTACCGCGCACTGCACCCGGGGATCGAAGTGCACATCGATGAAGGACCGGACCGACAAGTCATCCAGTGGCTGGATGAACGACGGATCGACGTCGGCTTTGTGGTGCTGCCCGAGGACCGTTTCGATACGTTCGCGCTGATGGAAGATCAGATGGTCGCCCTGCTGCCCACTGCCCATCCCCTCGCTGCCCAGGCCAGCCTGAGTCTCAAGGACCTGTGCAACGATCCCTTCGTGCTTACCGAGGCTGGATCGTCGGAGCTGGTTTCGCGGCTGTTCAATGCCGCCCGACTCACACCGAATGTACGCTTTCGTTGCTCGCAACTGCTCAGCACCCTGGATGTCGTCCGGCGCGGTGAGGCGGTGAGCGTGGTGTCCGAAGGCTCGCTACCAGGCGGCGACAATGCGGGTTTCGTCACGCGGCCGTTGTCGCCGCGGATTCCGCGCCAGATTGGCCTCGCCGTCTTGGACAGCCGCCAGGCATCCCCCGCCACCCTGGCGTTCATCGAACTGGCTCGGCAAGCGTGAGCCCGAGCCAGGTACGACACGAATCGCAAGTCCATCTAGAATGGCCAGTACTCGATATTGCCCCCTTGATCCCTTTCCTCTCGCCCCACAGGTTGTGCAGATGCCATTGACCGCCACACGTTCGCGCACGCGGCCCCGTCGCTACCTGATCACCCTGCTCTGCGCCCTTCTCCCAATGCTGTCGGGGCTGGGCATTCTGTACCTGCAAGCGACGCGGACACTGGAGCAACAGACCCGGCAGACTGCCGAAGAGCTGGTCAGGCAGGTCGAGTTGATGCTCGACAACACCGCATTGTCGGCCCGTGAGTTGTTGCCCCTGGCCGGCCAGCCCTGCGAAGCAGTGAAGCTGGCATTACGCGAACAAGTGACGCGCCGGCCCTTTGTCCGTTCGACCAACCTGGTGCGAGACAACACCCTGTATTGCAGTTCGTTGTTCGGCGCCTTCGAGGAAAAGGTCAATCCCGGCGATTATCACCAGGGCGCGTTGTGGCTCATGAACGGCAACCCGGTCACGCCCGATACCGCGCTGCTGATCTACCGGCTCAACGAGGGCGAGCAAGGGGCGTTGGCGACGCTCGATGGGTATCACCTGGCCAATGTCCTGCGCCTGATCGGTGGCCAGACTCGACTGCTGTTACAAGTCGGGCCGAACTGGTTGGCGGCGGACGGCAAGGTTCGACAAGCGCCACTGCCGACCCTGGCGGTCGCACGGAGCGACCTCATCTCATCGCGCTACCCCTTCAATGTTGAAGCCGGCTTTGATGAGGGTGAAGTCTGGCGCTACATGACCCGGGAATATCCGCCGCTGTTCAGCCTGCTGATCTTCTTCGGTGTGATTGCCGGGACACTCGGTCACTGCTTGCAAAAGCGCGCCTCGTCTCCCAGCCACGAACTGCAACGGGCGCTGGAGGCTGGAGAGTTCGTTCCGTACCTGCAACCGGTCGTGCACGGCGACAGCAAGCGCTGGGCCGGCGTCGAAGTGTTGATGCGCTGGAACCATCCCACGGAAGGCCTGGTACGCCCGGACCTGTTCATTCCATTCGCCGAACACAGCGGCTTGATCGTGCCGATGACCCGGACGCTGATGCTGCAAACCCGGCACCTGCTGGCGCCACTTACCTCGCTGCTTGAAGCACCGTTTCATGTCGGCATCAACATCACCGCTCGCCACTGCCAGGATCTGGCGCTGGTGGACGACTGCCGCGCGTTCCTGGATGCCTTCCCACCCGGCACGATTACGCTGGTGTTGGAGTTGACCGAACGCGAGTTGATCGAACCGACGCCCATCACTCACCGATTGTTCGAACAGTTGCGTGAGCTGGGCGTCAAGATCGCCATCGACGATTTCGGTACAGGTCATTCCAGCCTGGGCTACTTGCGTCAGTTCAACGTGGACTTCCTGAAGATCGACCAGAGTTTTGTCGCGATGATCGGTGCCGACGCCCTGTCGCGTCACATACTCGACAGCATCATCGAACTGTCGGGCAAGCTGGACCTGGGCATTGTTGCCGAGGGCGTCGAAACGCTGGAACAAAGCGATTACCTGGCCGCCCACGGGGTGAACTTTTTACAAGGTTACCTATTTAGCCACCCGATTAGCGGGCAGGACTTCATTGAGACCTTGACCGCCATTAATGGCAATTACCCGCCGCCAGCCTATTGACGACGACGCTCAAACGGACAGAAACCGTTTGCTGTTGTTACATAAAGAAAAAGTTACGATTTACACATATGGGATTAACTACTACAATTTTTTGTACCTGCACTAGATAGCAGGAGAGTCATTATCACCGCGTCGCTTCAAGGCACTTGGCTTATAGCTTTGTTTGCGGTTGGTATCAGCCAAACATTCTGATTGGAGTAACGATTTTGTCCAGACTCGCTGAATTTCGTGCAGCCGAAAGGGCCCTTCAAGAACAGCTCAAGCAGCTGGAATCGCTGAAGAACGATGCCGGGCTCAAGAAAGAAATCGAATTCGAAGAAAAGCTCCAGGGACTGATGAAAACCTACGGCAAGAGCCTGCGCGACATCATCGCGATCCTTGACCCAAAGCCGTCCAAGGCTGGCTTGCCAGCGGCCAAGCCCGTTAAAACCCGCCGTGCACGCGTGGTCAAGGTTTACCATAACCCGCACACCGGTGAGTTGATCGAAACCAAAGGCGGCAACCATCGCGGCCTGAAGGCCTGGAAAGAACAATACGGTGCGGGCACCGTTGATTCCTGGTTGCGTGGTTGACATCCCCAGATGAAAAAAGCCCTGAGACACTCAGGGCTTTTTTATGCGCTCAACTTTTGGATCGCGCCTGCGGCGTATTGTGCTGATAGGCTTATAGTTTCAGGCTATTTCGTACCGACTGTATTTCATCCTGGCTTTCAACAAACACCTGCGCCTGTCCCGCATAGGACAGCACATAAGCCTTGCCCTCATTTAGTGCCGCGACGAGTGTCTGAGACAACACATGTCGTCCGTTCTGCGTGATCGTGCAAGTGGTTTCCAAGGCCGTGACTTCGCCCAACATGGAAGAATGGATCTTATTACACACACTTTGATAACCACCCTGGAAAAAATCCTTTTGGATTGACTTACGCATTTCCAGTAATACGCCTTGCAAGTTGACTTGATGATCGGCCTCGATGGGCGTCGTGGTCAATTCCATGACCATCACCGCATTGCCCCCGGCATCGCTCTTGGTCGCCCGTTGTCGATTCGTTCCCGGCGCCGTCGTCGAGGCAGGAGCCTCGGCGGGTAGCGACTCGATCACCCAGCCCTGTGGCCATGCGACCTGCGGTTCAACCGCCTGGACACCGCCACTCGCAATGGTGGCAAACAGCAGGACAAACAGCGAAAGGCACGGTCGAATCATTGCGTTGCACTCAAGGACGAATCGTAAAGTCTGAAGCCCACCGCCGAACCAGGCAATAGCCACGCACGGTTTGGCGATGCTGCATCCCTTGCGTATCATGGGCGCACCTGCAAGGAAGCCGTTTAACGCAAGCCCAGGAACCGTCGCAACAGAGTTGCTACGCCGTTTGCCCCACTTATTTTCCGGAGGGCCCATGAGCCTGCACGAACTCAATACTTTCCCGGGCGTCACTGCCCAACCCGACGCTGTCACGGCCGGATTCGTCTTCAACCACACCATGCTGCGGGTCAAGGACATTACCAAGTCCCTGGATTTCTACACCCGGGTGCTGGGTTTTTCCCTGGTGGAAAAACGCGACTTCCCGGAAGCTGAATTCAGTCTGTATTTCCTGGCCCTGGTAGACAAGAACCAGATTCCTGCGGATGCGTCGGCCCGTACCGAATGGATGAAGTCGATCCCTGGCATCCTCGAACTGACCCACAACCATGGCACCGAAAGCGATCCGGCGTTCGCCTACCACAACGGCAACACCGACCCGCGTGGGTTTGGCCACATCTGCATCTCGGTACCGGACGTCGTTGCTGCCTGCGAGCGCTTCGAAGCACTGGGCTGCGACTTCCAGAAACGCCTGACCGACGGCCGCATGAAGAGCCTGGCGTTCATCAAGGACCCGGATGGCTACTGGGTTGAAATCATCCAGCCGGCACCGCTGTAAACCTCCCCCACCACCCCATGTGGGAGCTTGCTCCCACAGAATAATGGGCGATAAAAAACCCCATGAGCCATGACTCATGGGGTTTTGTTTTTCCGCTATCGGCTGCTTAGGCCGGCGCAGAGGAGCGGATCAGGTGGTCGAAGGCGCTCAGCGAAGCCTTGGCCCCCTCGCCCACGGCGATCACGATCTGCTTGTACGGCACGGTGGTCACGTCCCCGGCGGCGAACACACCAGGGATCGAGGTTTCGCCCCGGGTATCGACGACGATCTCGCCACGCGGCGACAACTCGACGGTGCCTTTGAGCCAATCGGTGTTGGGCAGCAGGCCGATCTGCACGAAGATCCCTTCGAGCTCGACGTCCCGCACTTCAGCGCTTGGACGGTCCTTGTAGCGCAAGCCGTTGACCTTCTGGCCATCGCCCGTCACTTCGGTGGTCTGGGCGTTGGTAATCACCGTGACGTTCGGCAGGCTGTGCAGCTTACGCTGGAGCACAGCGTCGGCACGCAATTGCACATCGAACTCCAGCAAGGTGACATGGGCCACGATGCCGGCCAGGTCGATGGCCGCTTCAACGCCGGAGTTGCCGCCGCCGATCACCGCCACGCGCTTGCCTTTGAACAGCGGACCGTCACAGTGCGGGCAGTACGCCACACCCTTGTTGCGGTATTGCTGCTCGCCCGGCACGTTCATTTCGCGCCAACGGGCACCGGTTGCCAGGATCACAGTCCTGGCCTTGAGGCTTGCACCGCTGGCAAACTTGACTTCATGCAGCGCGCCATCCTTGCCTGGCACCAATGCATCGGCGCGTTGCAGGTTCATGATGTCCACGTCGTACTGCTTGACGTGTTCTTCCAGGGCCACGGCCAGCTTCGGGCCTTCGGTTTCCTGGACCGAAATGAAGTTCTCGATAGCCATGGTGTCGAGCACCTGACCGCCGAAACGCTCCGCCGCCACACCGGTGCGGATGCCTTTACGGGCTGCATAGATAGCCGCCGAAGCACCCGCCGGGCCGCCGCCCACCACCAGCACATCGAATGCATCCTTGGCGCTGATCTTTTCAGCCTGGCGCTCGATACCGCTGGTGTCGATCTTGGCAAGAATCTCCTCCAGGCCCATGCGGCCCTGGCCGAAGTTCACGCCGTTCAAGTAGATGCTCGGCACGGCCATGATCTGGCGCTCATCGACCTCGGCCTGGAACAGCGCGCCGTCGATAGCCACGTGACGAATGTTCGGGTTCAGCACGGCCATCAGGTTCAGCGCCTGGACCACGTCCGGGCAGTTCTGGCACGACAGCGAGAAATAGGTCTCGAAGTTGAACTCGCCTTTAAGGGCGCGGATCTGTTCGATAACGTCGACACTGGCTTTCGATGGGTGGCCGCCGACTTGCAGCAAGGCCAGCACCAGCGAAGTGAATTCGTGGCCCATGGGGATACCGGCAAAGCGCAGGCTGATATCAGCGCCCGGGCGATTCAACGAAAACGAAGGCTTGCGCGCATCGGTACCGTTGTCGAGCAAAGTAATCTGGTCAGAAAGGCTGGCAACGTCTTTCAGTAACGCAAGCATTTCCTGGGATTTCGCACCGTCGTCGAGGGAAGCGACGATCTCAATCGGCTGGGTGACCCGTTCCAGGTATGACTTCAACTGAGCTTTAAGATTGGCGTCCAACATACGGGCGATTTCCATTTTTTGATTTTCAGAAAAAACAACGCCCGAGCGAATCTCGCCCGGGCGTTTTTTGTGGGCGGTGCGGCTTACTAGGTGCGGATGACCGCCCTCAAAGGACTCACGGTCTTAGATCTTGCCGACCAGGTCCAGGGACGGAGCCAGGGTGGCCTCGCCTTCTTTCCACTTGGCTGGGCAGACTTCGCCCGGGTGAGCGGCAACGTATTGAGCGGCCTTGATCTTGCGCAGCAGCTCGGAAGCGTCACGGCCTACACCGCCGTCGTTGAGTTCAACGATCTTGATCTGGCCTTCCGGGTTGATCACGAAAGTGCCGCGGTCAGCCAGGCCAACTTCTTCGATCAGCACGTCGAAGTTGCGGGAGATAACGTGGGTGGGGTCGCCGATCATGGTGTACTGGATCTTGCCGATGGCTGGCGAAGTGTTGTGCCAGGCCGCATGGGCAAAGTGGGTGTCGGTCGATACGCTGTAGATCTCGACGCCCAGTTTCTTGAATTCGGCGTAGTTGTCAGCCAGGTCTTCCAGCTCGGTTGGGCAAACGAAGGTGAAGTCGGCTGGGTAGAAGAACACGACAGACCACTTGCCTTTCAGATCGGCGTCCGATACCGGAACGAATTCGCCGTTTTTGAAAGCGGTAGCGTTGAACGGTTTAACTTGGCTGTTGATGATAGGCATCGATGTTTCTCCATCAGGGTTGAAAAGTTGATGGAGGGAATCTTAACCACTCGTCCCCGGGCTGGCTCATTGGCAAACCTCATGCGAATGATTGGTTTTGGCTATGAGCAGCTAAATAGATAGAAGAAAACCTAATAGGGCGAACAACCTCGCTCGCCCTATGTTCGCCTGGCGATCAGGAGGCTACGGGCGTGCGCATGGTGACAAACTCCTCGGCGGCGGTCGGATGCACGCCGATGGTTTCGTCGAAATCGCGCTTGGTGGCGCCAGCCTTGAGCGCAATGGCCAGGCCCTGGACGATTTCCCCGGCATCCGGCCCAACCATGTGGCAACCCAGTACCTTGTCAGTCCGGGCATCCACCACCAGTTTCATCAGTGTGCGCTCCTGGCATTCGGTCAAGCTCAGCTTCATCGGCCGGAAGCGGCTTTCGAAAATCTCAACCTCATGGCCCTCCTCCTTGGCCTGCTCTTCCGTCAGACCCACCGTGCCGATGTTCGGCAGGCTGAACACGGCGGTGGGAATCATCCGGTAATCCACCAGGCGATATTGCTCGGGCTTGAACAGACGTCGCGCAACCGCCATGCCCTCGGCCAGGGCAACGGGGGTAAGCTGCACACGACCGATCACATCGCCAATGGCCAGGATCGACGGTTCAGTGGTCTCGTATTTTTCGTTGACCTTGACGAACCCTTTCTCGTCCACTGTGACAGCGGTGTTCTCCAGGCCAAGATTGTCGAGCATCGGCCGTCGGCCGGTGGCGTAGAACACGCAATCGGTGATCAACGTCTTGCCATCCTTGAGCTCTACCCTGAGGCTGCCATCGTCGAGTTTTTCGATGGATTTGATGTCCGCGTTGAATTGCAGATCCAGGCCACGCCGAGTCAGTTCTTCCGCCAGGTGCTTGCGCACTGCACCGTCAAAGCCGCGCAGGAACAGGTCACCTCGATACAGCAGCGACGTCTGCGCGCCCATGCCGTGGAAAATCCCGGCGAACTCCACCGCAATGTAGCCGCCGCCCACCACGATGACGCGCTTGGGCAGTTCCTTGAGGAAAAACGCCTCGTTGGAGCTGATGGCATGCTCGCGCCCCGGAATGTCCGGAATCACCGGCCAGCCGCCGGTGGCGATCATGATGTGCTTGGCGGTATAGCGCTGGTCGTTGATCTCGACCTCATGGGGCCCGGTGATTTTCGCGTGACCTTCGTGCAGCACAACGCCGCTGTTGACCAGCAGGTTGCGATAAATCCCGTTGAGGCGATTGATTTCCCGGTCCTTGTTGGCGATCAGCGTGGCCCAGTCGAAACTCGCCTCGCCCGCCGTCCAGCCGTAGGCCGAGGCTTGCTCGAAATCCTCGGCATAATGCGCGCCGTAGACCAGCAGCTTTTTCGGCACACAGCCCACGTTCACGCAGGTACCGCCCAGGTAGCGGCTCTCCGCCACGCCCACTTTGGCCCCGAAACCGGCGGCAAACCGCGCAGCCCGCACACCACCGGAACCGGCGCCAATCACATACAAGTCAAAATCGTAGGCCATTTCTATCTCCTTCGGCAGGCCATCAGCATACCTGCTGTTTTCAACTGAGGCAGCGTTGCGATGGTTATGTGGGCGGAAAATGAAAAAGCCAGCCGGACTTCGCGACTGGCCCCCGCTTTGGCCTGGGACAGGGTAGCCCTTGTGGCGAGGGAGCTTGCTCCCGCTCGGCTGCGCAGCAGCCGCAAATAGTCGGCCACCTTTGCATGACAATGGGTGCCAAGGGGCGCTTCGCGCCCAGCGGGAGCAAGCTCCCTCGCCACGGGTTACTCACAGCCTGGAGTTTTCCAGACAAAAAAAAGCCCCGAACCAGTCGGGGCGTTTTTTTCAAGGCACAGCAGGCTATCAGTAAGCCTTACCGGTCTTATAGAAGTTCTCGAAGCAGAAGTTGGTCGCGTCGATGTAGCCTTCAGCGCCACCGCAGTCGAAACGCTTGCCTTTGAACTTGTAGGCCATGACGCAGCCGTTCTGGGCCTGTTTCATCAGGGCGTCGGTGATCTGGATTTCGCCGCCCTTGCCTGGCTCGGTCTGTTCGATCAGGTCGAAGATGTCCGGGGTCAGGATGTAGCGACCAATGATGGCCAGGTTCGACGGTGCATCTTCAGGCTTTGGTTTTTCAACCATGCTGTGAACGCGGTAAATGTCGTCGCGGATCATTTCGCCGGCAATGACACCGTACTTGTTGGTTTCCTGCGGATCAACTTCCTGGATCGCCACGATGGAGCAGCGGAACTGCTTGTACAGCTTGACCATCTGGGTCAGCACGCCGTCGCCTTCGAGGTTGACGCACAAGTCGTCCGCCAGGACCACGGCGAACGGTTCGTCACCGATCAGCGGGCGACCGGTCAGGATCGCGTGGCCCAGGCCTTTCATTTCGGTCTGGCGGGTGTAGGAGAACGAGCATTCATCCAACAGTTTGCGGATGCCGACCAGGTATTTTTCCTTGTCGGTGCCCTTGATCTGGTTTTCCAGCTCGTAGCTGATGTCGAAATGGTCTTCCAGGGCGCGTTTGCCGCGACCGGTAACGATGGAGATTTCCGTCAGGCCCGCATCGAGGGCTTCTTCGACGCCGTACTGGATCAGTGGCTTGTTCACCACCGGCAGCATTTCTTTGGGCATGGCTTTAGTCGCTGGCAGGAAGCGAGTACCGTAACCGGCTGCTGGGAACAAGCATTTCTTGATCATATAAGTCCTTGAAAAGGCGGTATCTACGAGTTTCGGCGCAGTCTAATCAGGCGACGGGCACCTTACAATGCCCGCACTGGCCAACCGATGCCATCATAGAGAAATAAAAAACGGCGGATAGTTCAATCGCCTTTCATCTCGATGGCTCCGGCGGTCCACTCTACGCCCATGAGCGCTGTTTGCGAGCATTTGACGTATCATGGCGCCCTTGATTCCGCCAACGAGGCAGTTAGATGTCGGTCACACAAAACGCAAACGGTTATTCGGTCAGCCAGGACAAGGACGGCCAATGGTGGATTGTCAACTACCACGGTGAGCAGGTCGCCGGCCCCCTGCCCAGCAAAACGATGGCGGTAGAAGTGGCGGCGGTGTTCCAGGACGACCGCTCTGCCCCGGCAACCAGGGAACGTGAAACGGCCCCGGCACGCAGCCCTCGTCGCAAGAAGTAAACAGACAAGCCTCAAGTAAATGACGCCCGGCATTGAACGGGGCTTTGTTTATCTGTACTGGAATGGCCATTCGCTATAATCTCGCGCCTGCCCCTCCCTTCTCGATGACGATTCCATGAAAAAACTTCTGGCGCTGTTTACAGTCCTGGCCTTGGCGGGCTGTGCCTCGGCCGAAAAAACCTACCTGAACAATGGCGAACAGGGACTGACCATCGATTGTTCCGGCGAAGCCAATTCCTGGGCCACTTGTTATGAAAAGGCGGATGCATCCTGTGCCGGCACCGGCTACCGCATCGTTGGCACCGATGGCACGCCGCAAGCCAAGGAAAGCGACAAGACCCTGGGGGTCAGCGTCGGCAACTTCACCAGCCGCAGCGTCCTGGTGGTGTGCAAGTAAAAGACGGGGGTCCTGTTTCATGTGTGAAACGGGACACTAGATGTGAATCTCGGCGAACTTGATCCCCAGCCCGCGTATGGTTTCGACCAGATCATCGAGACGGCTGAAGGACTCGACCTCGTCCTGGTCATCCACCAGGAAAAAACTGCGTCCGGCGGCTTTCTTGAAGAAGACGATCCATTCACCTGGGCTTGCCGGGTTCTGAATCACGTGGGTGGCACAGATAAGCCCTTCTGCATGGCGCTCACGCACCTGCTCGCGTTTCATCGACTGACTCCATAAATGACAATGCCGCCAACGTTGACCGTGGCGGCATTTTTTGTCGAGGGCATCAGTTTATCCGATGCCCGGCCCGCTCGTCAGGCCGGGACGCGCTTAGCCCGAAATGCAGGCGTTGGCAGCGTCCTGCACGTCACCTGGGCGCACGGGTACGTTGGACAGGCTTTCGTGCAGCTTGATGCTGCTGCCACTGGAGCGCTCGTCAATGTCGAACACCGCCGCCGGCAGGGTCGACAGTTTGCCCGGCACAATCAAGCGCATGCCGTTCTTGTGGGGTTCCATTTGCAGCGGGCCACGGCTGCTGGCGAGCTTGTCGGCGACGCACTTGGCATATTCATGGGGTTTCTTTCCAGAGATGACGCTCATGGTGGGTGGCGTCTGGTTGATGTCCGATACCGATGCACATCCACTCATCGCCAATGCCAATACCCACACGCTGTGCTTCATATGATTCCTCCAGTAAAGATCCTCGGACAGTGCAAACGCTGTTTTTCTCCAGAGCCCACTGCCTTTTTTTGCGCTTCCTGCGATAAATGAACAAAGCCTGGGACGCGGGCCGGATATTAACCCTTGGTGCTGATAAACTGCACATCATTCTCCTTGCTATCGTTTGATTTTGTAGAAAAAGCCCTTCTGGAGGCGCCCATGAAATTCATCCACCAGCGCGAGCACCTGAACGAAGACGATATCGTCGTCATCGAATGCTCCCAAATGTGCAACATCCGTTTGATGAACGACGCCAACTTCCGTAGCTTCAAGAACGGCGGCCGGCACACTTATCATGGCGGCGCGTTCGACACCTTCCCGGCCAAGATCACCGCACCAAGCACCGGGTTCTGGAACATCACCATCGACACCGTCAACCGCCGGGCCATCAGCGTCACGCGCAAGCCGACCCTGACCCATAAGATCAAGATCATCCGGCGCTCCAGCTCAAGACTGAGCTGAGCATCGCCCACACTCCAAGATAGGCAAAACCGTGGACCAGACGACCAAATACGTCATCAAGTACAAGCTCAACGGCGAACGCCGATTCGAATTCGCCCAACTGAAAGCCGGTACCGAGGAAGAAGCCAGGACAGCCTTGCAGGCACTGCATGGCGAAACTAATGATGTGATCAGCGAGGTCAGTGTCAGCAAAGCGTTGTAAAGACTCACCCTGATTAATTTTTTAGCACCAGGGTGGGCACGATGCTTTTGTGGCGAGGGAGCTTGCTCCCGCTCGAGTGCGCAGCAGTCGTAAAACCTGCCGGCGCGGTCTGCCTGCAAGAACGCGCCAGACATTTGGGGCGGCTTCGCCGCCCAGCGGGAGCAAGCTCCCTCGCCACAGGGGATTTGTCGTGCCTGCTGACGCGAGCGACTCAGGACACTGATGCATCGCAAGATCCGGAGTGCTGACCAACGAAACACTCCTCAGACTGACCAATCCTTTGCACCAAGGATTGCCATCATGCCCACTCCCCCGCATCCGCCCTCACTGACCCCACGAATAAATCACCTGGACTGGTCGGCCCTGGAACACGGCCTCGAGCAGGACGGCAGTGCAGTCATCCGCAACCTGCTCACGGCCGCGCAATGCCAGATGCTCAGCAGCTTGTACGCCGAGCCCGGGCTTTTTCGTTCGCGGGTGGTCATGGCCCGTCATGGATTCGGACGCGGTGAATATCAGTATTTTCGTTACCCGCTGCCCGAGCTCGTCCAGCAACTGCGCCAGTCGTTGTATCCGTTGCTGGTACCGCTGGCCAACCGTTGGAACGAATGCATGGGCCTTGACGTGCGCTATCCCCATCAGCATGCCGATTTCATCCAGCGCTGCCATGCCGCCGGACAACCGCGACCGACACCGTTGTTGCTGCAATACGGCCCACAGGACTACAACTGCCTGCATCAGGATCTGTACGGCGAGCAGGTGTTCCCGCTGCAGGTTGCGATCCTGTTATCGGAACCGGGGCGGGACTTCAGCGGTGGTGAGTTCGTGCTGACCGAGCAGCGCCCGCGCATGCAGTCGCGGCCGCAGGTCATCGATCTGAAACAAGGCGATGCGGTGGTGTTCGCCGTGCATCAGCGGCCCGTCCCAGGCATTCGCGGTTATTATCGGGTGAACATGCGTCACGGCGTCAGCCGCGTGCACAGCGGCAAGCGACACACCTTGGGAATCATTTTTCATGATGCGCAATAACGACAACCCAATCACGCTGGACCTGTTCGCCGACGAGACGCCGACGACGCCCGGCCAGATCGAACGGATCGGCGAACAGTCGTTCGTGCTGCGCGGGTTTGCCCTGCCCTGGCAGGAGCGTTTGCTGCCAGCCCTGGAAACAGTCCTGCAGGCCGCGCCGTTCCGGCAGATGGTCACGCCCGGCGGCTTTACCATGTCGGTGGCGTTGAGCAGTTGCGGCGCGCTGGGCTGGACCACCGACCGCAGCGGCTACCGCTACACCACCGCTGACCCACAGACGGGTCAACCTTGGCCCGACATGCCGGCGGTGTTTCGCGAACTGGCCCAGGCCGCCGCGCGGCAGGCGCAGTTCGAACACTTCGAGCCGGATTCCTGCCTGATCAATCGCTACGTACCCGGCGCGCGGATGTCGTTGCATCAGGACAAGAACGAACGCCAACTCACCGCCCCTATCGTCTCGATGTCCCTGGGCTTGCCGGCTGTGTTTCAGTTCGGCGGGTTCGAGCGTAGCGACAAAAGCCTGCGCATCCCGTTGTTCCATGGCGATATTGTGGTCTGGGGCGGCGTGGACCGCTTGCGTTACCACGGCGTACTGCCGCTCAAGGAAGGCCAGCATCCGCGCCTGGGCGCCCAGCGGATCAACCTGACGTTTCGTACCGCCGGATGAAGGTGCAGAATTCAACCGCAAGACCCGGAGTGTCGCCACTTCCCAGGCTCGCTACTGTAGGCAAAACGGGCCAATGGACATCAAGACCATGAACAGCACTTCGAATCATCTCGCCCCTGAACTGGATCCGCGCTGGGCCGCCGTGCTCGCCCGGGATCCGCGCGCCGATGGGCAATTTGTCTACGGCGTGAAAACCACCGGCATCTATTGCCACCCCAGCAGCCTGTCGCGCCTGCCCAACCCGCGTAACGTGGAGTTTTTCGACACGCCGGAACAGGCCCAGGCCGCCGGCTACCGTCCCAGCAAACGCGTGGCCAGGGACCAGACCCAGATTGCCGCGCAGCAAGCGGCCCGGGTCGCGGCCGCCTGCCGGCAGATCGAGGCGGCCGAAGAACTGCCTGGGCTCAATGCATTGGCAGAAAACGCAGGCTTGAGTCCCTTCCACTTTCACCGAGTCTTCAAGGCAGTCACCGGCCTGACCCCCAAGGGTTATGCCAGTGCCCACCGCTCACGCAAGGTACGCGAACGCCTGGCCGATGGAGGCTCCATCACCGAGGCGCTGTACGACGCCGGGTTCAACTCCAACAGCCGTTTTTATGAGGCCGCCGACAAAGTGCTGGGCATGAAACCCGCCGACTACCGCGCCGCCGGGCAGAACACCGACATCCGCTTCGCCGTTGGCCAATGCTCCCTCGGCGCGATCCTGGTGGCGCAAAGCGAGCGTGGCGTGTGCGCGATCCTGTTGGGGGACGACCCGGACGCCCTGGTGCGCGACCTGCAGGACAAGTTCCGCCGAGCCAACCTCATCGGTGCCGACCGGGAATTCGAGCAGTTGATCGCCCAAGTGGTGGGTTTTATCGAAGCGCCTGCCTTGGGCCTGGACTTGCCACTGGACCTGCGCGGCACGGCGTTCCAGGAACGGGTCTGGCAAGCCTTGCGGGACATTCCGGTGGGCAGCACCGCCAGCTACGCCGAGATCGCCCAGCGCATCGGCCAGCCCAAAGCCGTGCGCGCCGTGGCTCAGGCCTGCGGCGCTAACAGCCTGGCGGTGGCGATCCCTTGCCACCGGGTGGTGCGCAGCGACGGCAACCTGTCGGGCTATCGCTGGGGCGTGGAGCGCAAGCGTCAGTTGCTGGCGCTGGAACGCTCGTCCGGGGACTGAACGCCAATGTAGATCGCCACCGAATCGGGGCCGCTGTAGACCTCGAAATCGGTGGTGAAACGCCGCAGGGTTTGCGGGTTATCAGCGAAATACGCCCAGATCAGGCCCCAGGTCTGGATTACGCAGTCAGGCATCGGCCCCTTGGCCGAAAACACCAGGTAGTCCCCACCCTCGATGTCCACGGCGGGGTAGCCTGCGCTCGTGGCATCCACCTGCACGCCGGCGGTCACGTCGAAGTAGCCGGTGGCGTCGGACTCGTAGTTGGAATAAACCCCGTAGACGAACGACTCTGACTGCCGGGCCGGGATCGTGTCGAACAGCCCTTCGTTGAAGAACTGCTGCCACATCGGGCCGATCTTCGCGGTGTCGGGCTGCTGCTCGTCGGTATTGCGAGTGTGCACCTGCAAACCGGCCACGGTGAAGGGTTCGACCGTCTTGAGTTTTACGTCCATGCGTCAGGCTCCTTGATGAGTGAAGCCCGCATGGTAACCCTCCCACCGTCGGGATCAAGCAGCAGCGTTCAATTGAAAAACTCGACTGGCCTTGGCCCGGCCACACCTGCTAAAAACGCTGTTTCCTTCTGCCGTCGGAGACCCCGCACATGAGCCAGTGGCCAGACACTCGCCTTCTTGACCTGCTCGGTATCGAGCTGCCCATCATCCAGGGGCCACTGGCCGGGGTGACCGGGCCGGCCATGGTCGTCGCGACCTGTAATGCCGGCGGACTGGGTTCGATGCCGGCGGCGATGCTGGACGTCGAGCAACTGCGCCAGGCCCTGACGACCATCGGCGAACAGACCGACAAGCCGTTCAATGTGAATTTTTTCTGTCACCAGCCACCGGTGTTCGATGAGCAGCGGGCCGAAACCTGGAAACAACGGCTCAAGCCTTATTACCAGGAACTGGGCGCAGACTTCGACGCGCCAACACCGGTGTCCAACCGCACGCCATTCGATGACGCAGCCTGCCGCGTGCTCGAAGAGTTTCGCCCCAAAGTGGTCAGCTTCCACTTTGGCTTGCCAGAGAAATCCCTGCTGGACCGGGTAAAGGCCACCGGGGCGAAAATCCTCTCTTCGGCCACCACCGTCGAGGAAGCCATCTGGCTGGAACAGCACGGCTGCGACGCGATCATCGCCATGGGCTTTGAAGCCGGTGGCCATCGCGGGATGTTCCTCAGCGACGACCTCAACACCCAAGTGGGCCTGTTTGCCTTGCTGCCGCAGGTGGTGGATGCGGTGAAAGTGCCGGTGATCGCCACCGGCGGCATCGGCGATGCGCGGGGGATCGTCGCGGCGTTCGCCCTGGGCGCCTCGGCGGTGCAACTGGGCAGCGCCTATCTGTTCACCCCCGAAGCCAAGATCAGCGCGTCCCATCACCGGGCATTGCGCACGGCCAAGGAAAGCCAGACTGCCGTCACCAACCTGTTCACCGGCCGCCCGGCCCGGGGCATCGTCAACCGGGTGATGCGCGAAGTGGGCCCGATGAGCCCGATGGCGCCAGCCTTTCCCCTGGCGGGCGGTGCATTGATGCCGCTGCGCGCCAAGGATGAAGCGGACTTCAGCAACCTTTGGGCCGGCCAGGCGTTTCCCCTCGGGCGCGAGTTGTCGACAGCCGAGCTGACCCGGCAGTTGGCTGAAGAGGCATTGGCGCGATTCAACAATCGTGGGCGGTCCTGACAGTCACCATCGCCTGTTAGGCCGCCATCGCGAGCAAGCTCGCTCCCACAGGGGATAGGGGACAACCGGCAAGTCCGGACACCACCGGACTTGTGCGAGCGAGCTTGCTCGCGCTGAGGCCATTCCTTGCCCCTTCGCTCCCCAGGCAAAATGCCGCGTTCCGTTTGCCAGTCATTCGCTATATATTCCGGTATATAGCGAACCTGACTTTACGGAACCTGACCTATGCGCCCCGCCCGCCTCGCGCCGTTGCTGCTGACCACGCTTTTTACCGTTGGCGCCGTCCAGGCCGAAGAGGTGCAAGTGGCGGTCGCCTCCAACTTCACCGCACCGATCCAGGCCATTGCCGCCGACTTCGAAAAAGACACCGGCCACAAACTGGTGGCGGCCTACGGCGCGACCGGGCAGTTCTACACCCAGATCAAGAATGGCGCGCCATTTGAAGTCTTCCTCGCCGCCGACGACACCACCCCGGCCAGGCTCGAAAGCGAAGGCGACACCGTCAAAGGCTCGCGCTTCACCTACGCCATCGGCACGCTGGCGCTGTGGTCGGCCAAGGATGATTATGTCGACGGCAAGGGCCAGGTGCTCAAGAACAATGCATTCCAACACCTGTCCATCGCCAACCCAAAAACCGCGCCCTACGGCCTCGCCGCGACCCAAGTGCTGGACAAGCTTGGGCTGACCGCCCAGGTCAACAGCAAGATCGTCGAAGGCCAGAACATCACCCAGGCCTATCAGTTCGTTTCCACCGGCAACGCCGAACTCGGCTTCGTCGCCTTGTCGCAAATCTACAAGGACGGCAAGGTCACCAACGGTTCGGCGTGGATCGTCCCGGCCGAACTGCACGACCCGATCAAACAGGACGCGGTGATCCTCAGCAAGGGCCGGGATAATCCGGCCGCCGTGGCGCTGGTGGATTACCTCAAGGGCCCGAAAGCCGCCGCCATCCTCCAAGCCTACGGTTATCAACGCTAAATGCCACTGACCAGCGCCGACTTCGCCGCCCTCTGGCTGACCCTGAAACTGGCGTCATTGACCACGGTCATCTTGCTGCTCATCGGCACGCCCATCGCGTTGTGGCTGTCGCGGACCCAATCCTGGTTGCGCGGGCCGGTGGGCGCGGTGGTGGCGCTGCCGTTGGTGCTGCCGCCCACGGTGATCGGTTTCTACCTGTTACTGGCCATGGGGCCGAACGGCTGGATCGGCCAGCTCACCCAAGCCCTCGGGCTGGGCACCCTCACCTTCAGTTTTACCGGGCTGGTGATCGGCTCGGTGATCTATTCCATGCCGTTCGTGGTGCAGCCGTTGCAGAACGCCTTCGCCGCCATCGGCAGCCGCCCTTTGGAAGTCGCCGCCACCCTGCGGGCCGGGCCTTGGGACACTTTCTTCAGCGTCATCCTGCCCCTGGCCCGGCCCGGTTTCATCACCGCCGCGATTCTCGGTTTTGCCCACACCGTCGGCGAATTCGGCGTGGTGTTGATGATCGGCGGCAACATCCCGGAGAAAACCCGGGTGGTGTCGGTACAAATCTATGACCACGTCGAAGCCCTTGAGTACGCCCAGGCCCACTGGCTGGCGGCGGCGATGCTGGTGTTCTCATTTCTTGTGCTGCTGGCGCTGTATTCCAGCCGCAGAACCCGGGCTGGTTGGAGCTGATCGATGATTCAGGCGTGTTTGCAGCTCAACCATGGGGACTTTTCCCTGGACCTGGATGTGCAACTGCCAGGCCGTGGCGTGACCGCGCTGTATGGTCCGTCCGGCTCCGGCAAGACCACCTGCCTGCGCTGCATCGCCGGGCTGGAGCGACCGCCCCGGGGCTTTATCGAGGTCAATGGTCAAGTGTGGCAAGACAGTGAACGCGGTGTGTTCGTCCCGCCCCACAAACGGCCGGTGGGGTATGTATTCCAGGAGGCGAGCCTGTTCGCACACCTGTCGGTGCAGGCCAACCTGGCGTTCGGCCTCAAGCGCATCGCTGCGGCGCAACGGCGCGTAGACATGGCTCAGGCCACCGAACTGCTGGGCATCGGGCACTTGCTCGATCGACAGCCGCACAACCTGTCCGGCGGTGAACGCCAACGCGTGGGCATCGCCCGCGCCTTGCTGACCAGCCCGCAACTGTTGCTGATGGATGAGCCGCTGGCGGCCCTCGATACCCGGCGCAAAAACGAAATCCTGCCGTATCTGCAACGGCTGCACGATGAACTGGATATCCCGGTGCTGTACGTCAGTCATTCCCAGGATGAAGTGGCGCGCCTGGCCGATCACATCGTGCTGCTCGATGGCGGCCGCGCGCTGGCCAGCGGGCCGATCGGCGAAACCCTGGCCCGGCTTGACCTGCCGCTGGCCATGGGGGATGACGCGGGCGTGGTGATCCAGGGCACGGTCAGCGGGTACGACGCAGACTATCAATTGCTGACCTTGAATCTCCCCGACAGCCCGTTGAACGTACGGGTGGCCCATACGCCACTGGCCATCGGGCAGCCGCTGCGCTTCAAGGTTCAGGCCCGGGACGTCAGCCTCAGCCTGGCGAACGATGCCCAGACCAGCATCCTCAACCGCTTGCCGGTCACCGTGGTCAGCGAACTGGCCGCCGACAACGCCGCCCACGTGCTGATCCGCCTGGAAGCCGCCGGTACGCCGCTGCTGGCGCGCATCACCCGTTACTCCCGCGACCAGTTGCAGTTGCATCCAGGGCAGTTGCTGTGGGCGCAGATCAAGGCGGTGGCAGTGTTGGCGTAGGGCCAGGCCTCCGAGGTTCCCCTTGTGGGAGCGAGCTTGCTCGCGATGACGACGGCACATCCAACATTGATGCAAGCTGATTCACCGCTATCGCGAGCAAGCTCGCTCCCACAAGGGTTTCGGGCAACCGCAGAATCTTGGCACGACCGCAACGGGCTGCGGTCAATCAATCAGAGGCCACTGGATCCGCTGCCAAGGACTTATTTCATGCCCGACACCCTGCCGCCGGATGCACTGCCGGCCGACCTGCATTACGTCGACGACACCGCCCCGGGGATCACCCGCAAGAGATTGCGCGGCAAATTCTGTTATTTCGATCCGCAGGGTCAGCGCATTACCGACGCTGCCGAGATCCAGCGCATCAATGCCCTGGCGGTGCCGCCGGCCTACACCGATGTGTGGATCTGCAGCGACCCACGCGGCCATCTCCAGGCCACCGGCCGCGATGCCCGGGGTCGCAAACAGTACCGTTACCATGCGCGCTGGCGTGAAGTGCGCGACGCGGACAAGTATTCGCGGATGCTGGAATTCGGACGCACCCTGCCGCGCTTGCGCAAACGCCTGGAGGAAATCCTGGCCAAGCCTGGGTTCAGCCGCGACAAAGTCATGGCCACCGTCATCACCCTGCTGGACGTGACGCTGATCCGAGTCGGCAACACCCAATACGCTCGCGACAATCGCTCCTACGGCCTGACGACCCTGCGCAGCAAGCATGTCGAAGTCAACGGCAGTGCCATCGCCTTCCAGTTTCGCGGCAAGAGCGGCGTCGAGCACCAGATCACCGTGAAAGACCGGCGCCTGGCACGGATCATCAAGCGCTGCCAGGAGATTCCCGGGCAGAATCTGTTCCAGTACCTGGACGAGAACGGCGAGCGTCACTCCGTCAGTTCTTCGGACGTCAACGCCTACCTCAAGACCCTCACCGGCGCCGATTTCACCGCCAAGGATTACCGTACCTGGGCCGGCAGCGCGGCGGCGCTGGCCGGGTTGCGGATGCTGTCCTGGGAAACCGAGACCGAGGCGAAAAAACACGTCGTCGAAATGGTCAGGCAGGTCGCCCAGCAACTGGGCAATACGCCAACCGTTTGTCGCAAGTGCTACATTCATCCTGCAGTGGTGGAGGCCTTTCTGCTCGGCGCCCTGAGGCAATTGCCCAAACCCCGGCTGCGCAAAGGCCTCAGCGAAGAGGACGCTGCACTGGCGATGTTTTTGCAGCGCATGACCGAAGCCGCCCAAGCGTGCTGAACGGGACAAATGGTCGTCATGGGATGGGCCGCCCGTGCCCAACCAGAGACGAGGAACATCCGAAGGCCTGCGAACTCCCAACTGTACGACACAGCCGATTCGCAGGCACTTCAACGCGTGAAGTCGACAGGAGTTTCAGATGTCCGAACACATTGTCCATTTCCATTGCCAGATCGATCAGGGCACCACGGAACGCTTTCGGGACAATTGCCTGGAAGCCATCGAAAAAGGCGCCGACTCGCTGATGCTCAACCTCTCCACCATCGGCGGCAGCACCAACTTCGGCTTTACCCTCTACACCTTCATCAAATCCCTTCCCGTGCCGGTGCGTGCGGTGAATGCCGGCAACATCGAATCGATGGGCATCGTCATGTTCCTCGCCGCCAGCGATCGCACCACCACGCCCCATTCGCGCTTTCTGATCCACCCGATGAACTGGTACTTCGGCCAGAAATCGGTGGACCATTCTCGCTTACGCGAATACCTCTCCAGCCTCGACAACGACGTGGCGCGGTACGTGGAGATCTACGTCAAGGAAACCGCCGGCGCCGCCACCCAACTGGACATCTTCAAGTGCCTGTGCGCCGAAGAGCGAGTGATTCCAGCGGAAAACTCCCTGGCCTTTGGCATTGCCCATCGGGTCGAGCAGGTGGTTTTCCCCGCGGACGCCAAGCATTGGAAAGTCAGCGGTGGCGAGGATTAATAAATAGGATGGTTTACACGCCGTTTATAAATTGCGTCAATCTTGTATAAGTTCAAGCGAAGCGGCAGTACAACTTTTATTGCAGTACCGACCATTCGTCGCCAGGGACGTGTTTTTATTAAACTTCCGCCCACGCTCTTCATTCCCAAATAATGCGAGGCACGTTGCTCGCTTAACTCAATGAGGATGTTCGAAATGGCCAATAGCGGAAACAAGAACCCAGGCAACTTCTCAAATGATCGTGACAAAGCTTCTGAAGCCGGCAAGAAAGGCGGCCAGGCGTCGGGCGGCAACGTTCCAAGTGACCGGCAAAAAGGTTCTGGAGCCGGTAATAAAGGCAGCGAACGCGGCCAGGGCGGCGGAAAAAGATCGTAAGGCTCACACCGCTGGGGCGTAGCACTGCTGCGCCCCAGCGCTTGCTCTAACCAACGCTTCAAACATTCTTTCTTTTGAACTTTTATATTCATGCAACGTTCTTGACGCTGCCCCCAGCCACTTCCTTTATCCCCCTGAATATTGCATGTGGCGAAGGCGCTTGTGCCCTCGCCACACGCTCAATATCACATTTAATTAATGTGCATGTTCCTCCATCACTGGGAACATCTGCCCTTTCTGCCAGGCATCCGCACCAGGGTCTAATGGCGGTTCCCCGACAGTCATTCAGCGCTCGGTATACGCCCGCTTCACCGTCTCGATCCAGGCCGGGTCCAGGCGCGACTGTTCGGTATCCAGGTTCAGTTCTCGCATTTTCGCCAAGTGCTCGTCGGCCTCTCGGGCCAGTGAACCCTGGGCGCTGGAGTTGGCGTCCAGTTGATGCATCTGGGCCAGCCCCAAGTGATAGAAGCGCAGCAGTTTCATGGCGGTGGGGTCTTGGGCTTGTACTCCGGCCTTCACCTGGTGCATCACATTGGTAATTTTCATCAGGCTGCGCTTGAGCTGCCAGCCGTACACCGCCGCGGCCATCCATGGTTGCGACCAGAAGTACAGGCGCATCAGCGCAACCATCGCCAGCACCGCGACAATCACCCCGGCGAGATTGAAGCGAAAGTTGTCGCCTCCAGGCGTACCGAACAGCATCACGGCCAGACTGGACAACAGCATCGCCAGCGCCAGGAACGCCACCGCGACGATGAAGGTGCTGCGACGGGTCTGCTTGCGGTAGGTGTCGGCGTCCCACGGTTTGATCTCGAACATCGCGGCGCAATTTCCTTGTACGGCATAAAAAGAGTCACGCATTATCGCCTGCCCGGCCGATTTAGCTATGCTGGGTCTCATTTTGTGTAGCAACCGAACCGAAGGATCCGGATCAAAGTCCATGGCGATACCGCGAGGATCGTGCGATCTTCCTACGTGGACGTATTTTCAAAGATGCCGTCGTCGTGTGCATGGCATCGTTTTCAAGGAAAGCTGAATGACTCAAAGACATGTAATCAACGCTTCTGTAAGCCCAAAAGGCAGCCTGGAGACCTTGTCCCAGCGCGAAGTCCAGCAACTGAGCGAAGCCGGTTCCGGCAGTATCTACACCCTCTTCCGCCAGTGCGCCCTGGCCATCCTCAACACCGGCGCCCATGTTGATAACGCCAAGACCATCCTGGAAGCCTACAAGGACTTCGAGATCCGCATTCACCAGCAAGACCGGGGCGTGCGCCTGGAACTGCTGAACGCGCCGGCCGACGCCTTCGTCGACGGCGAAATGATCGCCAGCACCCGGGAAATGCTGTTCAGCGCCCTGCGCGACATCGTCTACACCGAGAATGAACTGGACAGCCAGCGCATTGATCTCAGTTCGTCCCAAGGCATCAGCGACTACGTCTTCCACCTGCTGCGTAACGCCCGCACCTTGCGTCCCGGCGTCGAGCCGAAAATCGTCGTGTGCTGGGGCGGACATTCGATCAACACCGAAGAATACAAATACACCAAGAAGGTCGGTCACGAACTGGGCCTGCGCAGCCTGGACATCTGCACCGGCTGCGGCCCGGGCGTGATGAAAGGCCCGATGAAAGGCGCCACCATTGCCCACGCCAAGCAGCGGATCCACGGTGGCCGTTACCTGGGCCTGACGGAACCGGGCATCATCGCCGCCGAAGCACCGAACCCGATCGTCAATGAGCTGGTGATCCTGCCGGACATCGAAAAGCGCCTTGAAGCCTTCGTGCGTGTCGGCCATGGGATCATCATCTTCCCGGGCGGTGCCGGTACGGCGGAAGAGTTCCTGTACCTGCTGGGCATCCTGATGCACCCGGCCAACCAGGACCTGCCCTTCCCGGTAGTCCTCACGGGACCGAAAAGCGCTGCGCCGTACCTTGACCAGTTGCACGCGTTTGTCGGTGCGACCCTGGGCGAGGCTGCGCAGAAGCACTACCAGATCATCATCGACAATCCGGCCGAAGTGGCGCGGCAGATGACTCAGGGGCTCAAGGAGGTGAAGCAGTTCCGCCGCGAGCGCAACGACGCCTTCCACTTCAACTGGCTGCTGAAGATCGACGAGGGCTTCCAGCGCCCGTTCGACCCGACCCACGCCAACATGGCCAGCCTGGGCCTGAGCCGCGACCTGCCCGCCCACGAACTGGCCGCCAACCTGCGCCGGGCGTTTTCGGGGATCGTGGCGGGTAACGTCAAGGACAAGGGCATCCGTTTGATCGAGGAACACGGCCCGTACAACATTCACGGCGACGCCGCCATCATGGAACCCCTCGATCGCCTGCTTCAGGCTTTCGTCGCCCAGCACCGGATGAAACTGCCGGGCGGTGCGGCGTATGTGCCTTGCTATCGTGTGGTGACCTGACTTTATGGGTGGGTGGGGGGTTGTGTGTATATCCGTTTTTTTTGTAACGGCTGCTGGCGGTTCCGCTCTTACAGCGGGTCACTTTCGAAGAGCGCGAAAGTAACCAAAGCGCTTGTGCCCCACCACTTGGTGCCTCGCCTAGGCTCGGCATGCCCTCACTCCGGCATTGCTCCGTGGGCCCGCCGCGAAGGACCATCCATGGTCCAGCGCGGCTAACCCGGCATCCATGCCGGGTTGCCCACTGCGCAATGCCTGCGTTCGGCCAGCGTGGTCAACGGGGCGCCCGAGATCAACGTCCGCCGCGAGGCGGCCTGAGAGCCGACCTGGTTGGGGTGGGACCGCGTTTTCCCTGTGGGAGCGAGCCTGCTCGCGAAGGCGATGTCACTGTCAATGGAGATGTTGAATGGGCTGGCCTCATCGCGAGCAAGCTCGCTCCCACAGGTTTTTGTGTCGTGTGCAGATGTTTTGAACCCCCACAAACCCATGTGGGAGCGAGCTTGCTCGCGATAGCGGTGGTTCAGCTACAAAGATGCTGGAGGTTTCCTGCTTTTGCTCTGCTCTGGATCTTGATCTCGATCTCGGCGCCCCATTAACCACGCTGGCCGAACGCAGGCATTGCGCAGTGGGCACCTCGGCATGGATGCCGAGGTAGCCGCGCTGGACCATGGATGGTCCTTCGCGGCGGCCCACGGAGCAATGCCGGAGTGAGGGCATGCCGAGCCTAGGCGAGGCACCAAGTGGTGGGGCTAAAGCGTTTTGCTTACTTTTGCGCTTCTCAAAAGTGAGCCGCCGTAAGGGCGGAACCGCCAGCAGCCGTTACCGCAGCAACGGATATACACACAAACTACCCCCCCCCATAACGACGAGCCGAACTCACAAAACCGGGATCAACCGCATCAACCCACCCTCACCCACCTCGACACCAAGGCCAAGATAATCCTTGATCAGTGGATGAACGGTGACCACCGGATGCGCATGGGTCGCCGTCACCACCCACACATCCGCCCCCGCCGCCTCCCCAGCCTGGATACCCGCCTCAGCGTCCTCAAAAACCAGGCACTCTTGCGGTGTCACTCGCAACCGCTCAGCCGCCAGCCGATAACAGGCAGGGTTGGGCTTGCCATCGCTCACATCCTCGGCAGTGACCATTACCCCGGGACGTGGAATCCCCGCCGCTTCCATACGACGCAAGGCCAATGCCATGGGTGCCGAGGTGACAATGGCCCACTGCTCTGACGGCAGGCCATTCAGAAACGCTGCCGCACCGGTCA
This sequence comes from Pseudomonas sp. G2-4, assembly GCF_030064125.1. NCBI lineage: Bacteria > Pseudomonadati > Pseudomonadota > Gammaproteobacteria > Pseudomonadales > Pseudomonadaceae > Pseudomonas > Pseudomonas sp. G2-4. The sequence goes on from NZ_CP125957.1 coordinate 3,821,053, forward strand.
CTTGCACCACCCCTTCGACGTCTTCGATTTCCTCGCGGGTAATCTGCTCGGCTTCAGCCTGGGCATCCACCCCCGGTAGATGCTGGCGAGCGATGGTGTCGATAGCGCGCACGCCGTGGATCGTCGGCAGGAACGTCGCCACGTCCACACCGTGGCGCAGGGCCCAGCGTGTCCAGATTCGTTCAGCGGCGGCGATGGAATTGAGCAACGTGCCGTCCATGTCGAATAGGAAGGCGCGGTAGGCAATATTGGGTGAAGGGCTGGCTGGCATCGGATCCTCGGTGACGGGTGACGGGTGACGGCCACTGTAACATCGCCAGGCACCGAACCCTTGTGGGAGCGAGCTTGCTCGCGATAGCGGTGGATCAGCCTGCCTCGATGCCGAGAGTGCCGACGCCATCGAGAGCTAGCTCGCTCCCACAGGGGCCGGTGGTGGGTCGATTACACCAACCGCTCAATCGGCTGATGCTGCCAGACCAATTTGTAATACAGCGTCTGCAACAGCAGCATACTCAAATAAGCCACCGGAAACGCCATCCATACCCCTTGCAACCCGAAGTGGGCGTCCAGCAGATACGCCGCCGGCACCTGCACACCAACGATGCAGAAGATTGAGATCGCCACCGGCACCAGCACCGTGCCGCTGGCGCGCATGATGCCGCCGACGATGGCCTGGAAGCCGAACACCAGCAGGCTCCAGAGCATGATGTGCAGCAGGTGTTCGGCCTGCACCCGCGCCGCCGGATCGGTGATGAACAGCCCCAGCAGCCAGTGGGACAACAGATAGCCGAGCACCACCAGTCCACCGGTGAGCCAGAGGTTGATCAGCAGCCCCGTGCGCACGATCGGCCCCAGGCGCTCCAGCCGTCCGGCACCGATAGCCTGGGCGCCGAGGATCGAGGCGGTGATGGCGATCGACAGCGCCGGGAACTGCACGTAGTTGACGATCTGCGTCACCGCGCCGTAGGCCGCCGTGGCCTGGGAACCGTGGCGGTTGACCAACGCCAGGATCACCAGCTCCGACAGTGAAATCACCACCATCTGCAACCCCGTCGGCAGGCCGATGCGCAATACCTTGCCGAGGATGTCCCTGTCCAGGCGCATTACCGCGAACAACGCCCGGTCCAGTGCCAGGGGATGCGCGCGACGGTTCAGGCGCCACGCCAGCATCAGCATGGCCGACGCCGTCCCCACCAAGCCCGCCAGCGCAGCGCTCTGGATGCCCATTTGCGGCAGTCCCAGCCAGCCGCGAATCAGCGCTGGCGTGAGCATCAGCCCGACACTGGTAGACACCAGCAACGCCAGCAGCGGTGACAGCGTATCGCTCACTCCGCGCAGCAACTGGGTAAACACCACGAACACCAGCAGGATCGGCAGGATCCACATCATGACCCGGGCATACGAAACGGCGTCCTCCAACACATCCGCCGGAGTGCCCAACCCCTGCAAGGCCTGACGCGCAAACACGCTGCCAAGCACCGCCGCCACCAGCCCGATGATTGCCCCCAAAAGCAATGTGGCGCCCGCAACGGCCTTCACCGTGCCGGTTTCTCCTGCGCCGTACGCCTGCCCGATCAACACACCGGCTCCCGCGCCCAAGCCAATCACCAGGGCGATAAAGAAAAACACGATGGGAAACATGCCCGACACTGCCGCCAAGGCCTGGGTACCGAGCATTTGGCCGATGTAGATGCTGTTGAGCGTGCCCGACATGGATTGCAGGAAGTTGGACAAGACCATGGGGGCCAGGAACAGGAGGTAGGTTTTCCAGAGAGGCTGGGTGGGCATGGGCACTCGTGATGGCAGGTTCGAAATCCGATGCGGGGTAATTTAGCTTAATCCATACATCTCATCTCGGAAGAATCGGCGCAGGACGTTCTTTGTGGCGAGGGAGCTTGCTCCCGTTGGGCTGCGCAGCAGCCCTGAACTGACAGCGCTGTGACAACGATATCTGACCCATCATTTTGGGGCCGCTGCGCAGCCCAGCGGGAGCAAGCTCCCTCGCCACGGGGTTCTATGGATGGCTTATACCTTCGTCGGTACGCCTCGACATTTCCCAGACTGCGTCTAGTCTGAGGTAGCACAGTGCCACGCACCGCGTAAGCCAATGCCTACAGCAATTTCGGAATCGGACGGCCGGTCTTAAAGTCCGAACGAGGGACGCAGATAACCAGTTATTCGCCAATAACCTGTTAGCAACACTGTTCAAGGACCGAACCATGACGTCGAATTCCCACGGTCATTCCCTTCCTCAAGCCCAGCCGCGCCTCCTCTGGAATGCAGTGCTAGTGGCCATGGCCGCCGGCGTCGGCGTGCTGGCACTCAACGGTCCAAGTGCGCAGAACATTGGTTTGAGTGCTGCGCTTCTGGCCCTTGGCGTCGGTGCAGGGGTATGGGGCGCACGCTCACAACGTCATCAACTCAACAGCGCAGTCGCCGCGGCTGTTGCCCAGCATGCGCTGCAAACCTCTGAACACCTCGCCCATAAAACCCACGCGCAGCTCAACGAAGTCATCCTCGGTGCCATGCCGATCTGGGCCAAGCAGGTGGAAAGCTCCCGGCAGCAGACCGAAACCGCGATTGTCTCGCTGACCAGCCGCTTCACCGGCATTTCTTCACGCCTGGAAGACACCGTGCAAGCCTCACAACTGGCCGCCGGCGAACTGGCCGGCAAGAGCAGCGGCGGCGCAGTGCAGGTGCTGGCCCAGAGCGAAAGCGAGCTGGTCCAGGTGATCGATTCCTTGAAGGCTACCCAGGCCAGCCGCGATGAAACCCTGGCCCAGGTCCGCAACCTCACCGCCTACACCGGCGAGCTGCGGACCATGGCCGCCGACGTCGCGGCGATTGCCGCCCAGACCAACCTGCTGGCCCTCAACGCCGCCATCGAAGCCGCCCGTGCCGGTGAAGCCGGACGTGGCTTTGCGGTGGTGGCCGACGCGGTGCGTGCCCTGTCGAGCAAATCCAGCGAAACCGGTCAACATATGTCAGCCAAAGTCGACGTCATCAATACCGCCATTACCCATTTGGTCCAGGCTGCCTCCAGTGGCGCGGACCAGGACAGCCATTCCGTGGCCGGCTCCGAAGACAGCATCCAGCGCGTGCTGGAGCGCTTCAAGAGCGTCACCGGGCGGCTGGCCGAATCGGCTGACATGCTCCAACAGGAGAGCTTCGGCATTCGCGACGAACTCACCGAAGTGCTGGTCAGCCTGCAATTCCAGGATCGGGTCAGCCAGATCCTCAGCCACGTGCGCGACAACATCGAGGACCTGCATGTGCACCTGCAGCAGGCCAATCAGTCGCCCGACCAGGCCGTTGCCATCGATGCCCGCCAATGGCTGGCACGCATGGAAACCACTTATGCCACCGACGAGCAACGCCGCAACCACCGCGGCGACTCGAGCGCGCAACAAGTTTCACAGGAAATAACCTTCTTCTAGGAGAGCCTTCATGGCTAAAAGTGTATTGGTTGTCGACGACTCAGCGAGCGTTCGGCAGGTAGTCGGCATCGCGTTGAAAAGTGCCGGTTACGACGTGATCGAGGCCAGCGATGGCAAGGATGCACTGGGCAAGCTCAATGGCCAGAAAGTGCACCTGATCATCAGCGACGTGAACATGCCCAACATGGACGGCATCACCTTCGTCAAGGAGGTCAAGAAGCTCGCCAGCTACAAGTTCACGCCGATCATCATGCTCACCACCGAATCCCAGGAATCGAAGAAACAAGAGGGCCAGGCGGCAGGCGCCAAGGCCTGGGTGGTCAAGCCATTCCAGCCGGCGCAGATGCTAGCGGCAGTGTCCAAACTGATTCTTCCCTGATTGCCGGAGGCTGTGATGCCGTTGCTGTACGAAACAATGGATGACACCGCGCAGGTTCACATCGACGGCGAGCTGACGATCTACACCGCGGCGGACCTGGCTGCGCAGTTGCTGCCGCGCCTGGGAGCGACGGCCCACATGGAACTGGATCTGTCGCAGATCACGGAGATGGACGGTGCCGGCCTGCAACTGCTGATGATGGTCCAGCGCGAGGCACCCAAGGCGGGGACTCGACTGACGCTGACTGGTCACAGCAAAGCCGTCACTGAAACACTTGCCCTGTGCAACCTGGTTGCCTAGAGCCCCCGTTACGCCGGACACGACAAAGGATATGAGCGTGAGCATCAATCTCGATCAGGCACAACAAACGTTCATCGTCGAGGCTCGGGAACAGTTGCAGGCGATGGAAGAGTCCCTGTTGCAACTGGAAACCGACCCAGGAGACGATGACGCCATCGGCGCGATCTTCCGGGCGGCCCATACGATCAAGGGTTCGGCCGGACTGTTTGGCCTGGAACCGATCGTCAGCTTTACCCACATCGTCGAAGACGTGCTCGATCGGCTGCGTGACGGCAGCGTCGCAGTCGACCCTGGCCTGATCGCGGTGCTGCTCAAGTCCGGGGATCACATGCTCGAGCTGATCGACGTGGTCGCCAACCAGGGCTCGACCTTGCAGCCCCCTGCCCTGGCCCGGGAAATGGAGCTGTGTCAGATCCTGCAGGAATATCAGGCACCGCCGTCGGCGCCGGACGCCAAGCCCGCACAGGCCGCCGCAACCGAAGCGACCGAGCCTGGCGAAGCGCGCCTCTGGCATATCTCCCTGCGGTTCGGCCGGGAGGTCTTCCGCAACGGCATGGACCCCTTGTCGTTCCTGCGCTACCTGCAAACCCTCGGTGAAATCGTCGAGATCACCACGCTGACCGACACCCTGCCTTCGCTCGAAGAATGGGATGCCGAGTCCTGCTACCTGGGCTTTGAACTGGAGGTCCGCTCGACGGCCTCCTACGCGGCACTCAATGAAGTGTTCGACTTCGTCCGCGAAGACTGCACGATTGAAATTTGCGCCATCGACGATCCAGCCATGCCGACTGGCACCAGCCTGGTTGCACAGCCCCAAGAAGACGGCGCCGAAAGCACCGCCATGGTGACCACCGGAGAATTGATGACCGACCAACGCTCGACGCCACGGCTGCCCGCCCAGGTATCGGACAAGGGCGAAAACAAGGCCAAGGACGGCGCCTATGTGCGGGTCAACGCCGACAAGCTGGACGAATTGATCAACCTGGTCGGTGAGCTTGTCATCGCCAGTGCCGGTGCCAGCCTGTTGGCACGCACCTGCAATAACGACCCATTGCAGGAGTCCACCTCGACGGTGTCGGCACTGGTGGAGGAAATCCTCGATGGCGCCCTGCGCTTGCGCATGATCCCCATCGGCGAAACGTTCAATCGGTTCCGTCGGGTGGTGCGCGACGTCAGCCAGGAGTTGGGCAAGGACATCGACCTGATCATCAGTGGCGCGGAAACCGAGCTGGACAAGACCGTGGTGGAAAAAATCGGCGATCCGCTCATGCATTTGCTGCGCAACGCCATGGATCACGGCATCGAAACCGCCGAAGCTCGGCTGGCGGCCGGCAAGCCGGTCAAGGGCCACCTGCACCTCAACGCCTATCACGACTCCGGCAGCATTGTGCTGGAAATCGCCGACGACGGCGCCGGCCTGAATCGCGACCGGATCCTGGAAAAAGCCCAGGAACGCGGCCTGGTCGCCCCCGGCGCGAGCCCGACCGACCAAGAGATTTACAACCTGATCTTCGAACCCGGTTTCTCCACCGCCCAGGCCGTCACCAATCTTTCGGGACGGGGCGTGGGCATGGACGTGGTCAAGCGCAACATCACCCTGCTGCGCGGCACGGTCGACCTGGACAGCCAACCGGGCAAGGGCACCGTGGTGCGCATCCGCCTGCCGCTGACCCTGGCGATCATCAATGGTTTTCTGGTGGGCATCGACCAGTCCACCTATGTCATTCCGCTGGACATGGTCCAGGAATGCATCGAGCTGAGCGAAGACGACGGGGTTGCCAGCCGCGAGCAAGGCTATCTCGACCTGCGCGGCGAAGTACTGCCCCTGGTGTACCTGCGCGATCACTTCAACCACGAAGGACCGGCCTCGCGCCGGCAGAACGTGGTGGTGGTGCGTTACGCCGAACTCAAGGCCGGGCTGGTGGTGGATGACTTGCTGGGTGAATTCCAGACCGTCATCAAACCCCTGGGCAAGCTGTTCGGCGCACTGCGCGGGATCAGCGGCTCGACCATCCTGGGCAGTGGCGCCGTGGCGTTGATTCTCGACGTACCAGCCCTGCTCAGCCAGATCGTACAGATAGAAAACCGCTACACCTCAACTCAACCACAACAAGCCACTGCTCGCTGACGCTTTAGCAATTCCATGGAGAGGTACTTCCCAATGAAATGGTTCTACGATCTTAGAATCGCCACCAAACTGATCACTTCATTTCTTGTGGTGCTGGCGCTGACCGCCGTCATGGGGGTGTTCTCGATTATCCAACTGGGCGAGGTCAATGGCACCACCGTCGAGATCCGGGAAAACTGGATGCCTTCCATGCGTGCCGCCTCGGGTATGCGCTTCTATGGGGCGAACTATCGTCTCAAGGAGAACCGTCACATTACCGCCGATTCCGAACAGGAACGCGCCACCGTCGAGCAGGAAGCCGAAGAAGCCAAAAAAGGCTTTGAAACACGCCTGGCGATCTATGAAAAACTGGTCTCCAACGCCGAAGACCGCCAGCTTTTCGAAACCACCCGCAATGATTGGGCGGCTTATCTCGTGGTCAGCAAGGACCTTTTTGCCCTGTCTCGGCAAAACCTGACAGAACAGGCTCATGCACTGCTCAAGGGCGAATCCAAGCGTCAATTCGATCTCGTGACAGCCGACTTGCAAAAACTGGTAGAGCTCAATGATGCCGGCGCTGGCGCGGCCAGCGAGCATGGCGCAGCGCTGTTCGAAAAATCACGCCTGTCGATTATTGCCGTGCTGATCGCCGCCCTCCTGGTGGGCGTGGGCCTGGCATTGTTCGTTTCGCGGATCATCTCCCGCCCCTTGAAACAGGCTGCGGCCGTCGCCGAGCAATTGGCCGAAGGCAACCTGAACGCGAAAATCGAAGGCGGCTCCAAGGACGAAACCGGCATGGTGCTCAGCGCCATGCAGAATATGGTGGGCAAGCTGTCCCATATCATCGGTGAAGTGCGTAACGCCGCGGATAACCTGGCCAGTGCTTCGGAAGAAGTCAGTGCCACCGCGCAATCCATGAGCCAGGCCACCAGCGAGCAAGCGGCCAGCGTCGAGGAAACCAGCGCGTCCATCGAGCAAATGAGCGCCAGCATCAACCAGAATACCGAGAACGCCAAGGTCACCGACGGCATGGCCAGCAAGGCCGCCAAGGAAGCCACCGACGGCGGCGAATCGGTGCAGCAGACCGTGGTGGCGATGAAGAAGATCGCCCAGCGCATCAGCATCATCGACGACATCGCCTACCAGACCAACCTGTTGGCGCTCAACGCGGCCATTGAAGCCGCCCGCGCCGGCGAGCATGGCAAAGGCTTCGCCGTGGTCGCCGCTGAAGTGCGCAAACTGGCTGAACGCAGCCAGGTGGCCGCCCAGGAAATCGGCGAGCTGTCGTCCAGCAGCGTCGACATGGCCGAAAAGGCCGGGCACTTGCTCAACGAGATGGTCCCGTCCATCAACAAGACCTCGGACCTGGTGCAGGAAATCAGCGCCGCCTCCGAAGAACAGGCTGCCGGTGTGGCGCAGATCAACACCGCCATGACCCAGCTCAACCAAGTGACCCAGCAGAACGCCTCCAGCAGCGAAGAGCTGGCCGCCACCGCCGAGGAAATGAGCAGCCAGGCCGAACAACTGCAACAGGCAATGAGCTTCTTCACCCTGGACACACCGCCCAAAACGGCCAGCCAGCCTTTGAGGATGGACCACACGCCGGGGCCGTCCAGCCGCAAGCCCGCCCGAACCGCCGCGCCCGCCGCGCCCAAGGCATTTGCCTACACCATGGCCAGTGCGCCGGACGAATCCGAATTCACTCGGTTCTGACGGTTCGTTCCCACAGGCTCGCTTAAAGGAGATACAGGCATGGGCGCCATCGCGACCACACGTCAAGCCGCCATCGCGGTTGAGGAAGAAGCGCAATTCCTGACGTTTATGCTCGGCACGGAAATGTTTGCCATCGGCATCCTGTGCATCAAGGAAATCATCGAGTACGGCAACCTCACGGTGGTGCCGATGATGCCGACCTTCGTGCGCGGGGTGATCAACCTGCGTGGCGCGGTTGTGCCGGTGGTGGACCTGTCGGCCCGTTTTGGTCGGCAGAACTCGGCAATCACTCGGCGTTCGTGCGTGGTGATCATCGAGGCCAACACCGAAGAAGGACACGCCCAGGACATTGGCCTGCTGGTAGATACGGTCTCGGCCGTGCTGGAAATCCCGGCTTCGCAAATCGAACCGCCGCCGAGTTTCGGAGCGAAGATCCGCGCCGACTTCATCAGCGGCATGGCCAAGGTCGACGGAAAATTCGTGATCGTGCTGGAGGTGGGCCGGGTGCTGTCCATCGACGAAATGTCCCAACTCGCAGAAGCCAGCCCGGTCGGGTTGGAAGTTGACGCCCTGTGAACGCTGACGCTTGCAAGGAACGCACTGCGAACTCACTGGCGCTCAGTGATCGAGAGTTCGGCCAGTTTCAATCCTGGCTGTACCAGGCCGCGGGCATCAACCTGTCACCGGCCAAGAAAGCCCTGGTGGCCGGGCGTCTGTTCAAGCGCCTCAAGCATTACGAATTGAGCAGCTACGGCGAGTATTTCAAGCTGATCATGAACGGCCAGCGCACCGATGAGTTACAGGTGGCGCTGGACCTGCTCACCACCAACGAAACCTACTTTTTCCGCGAGCCCAAGCACTTCGACTTCCTCCGTCAGCAGGTGCTACCCCACGCGGCCCCAGGCAAGGTCTTTCGCCTGTGGAGCGCGGCCAGTTCGTCGGGCGAGGAGCCCTACAGTCTGGCCATGACCCTGGCCGAAGGGCTGGGCACCACGCCCTGGGAAGTCATCGGCTCGGACATCAGCAGCCAGGTGCTGGCCAAGGCCCGCGCCGGGCATTATCCAATGGAGCGCGCGCGTACCCTGCCCCACCCACTGCTGGTGAAATACTGCCTCAAGGGCACCGGCAGCCAGCAAGGCACGTTCCTCATCGACCGGACGTTGCGCAGCCGGGTCAATTTCGTCCAGGTCAACCTCAACGACACCTTGCCGGAGCTGGGTGAATTCGATGTGATCTTCCTGCGCAACGTGATGATCTATTTCGACCAGCCCACCAAAAGCAAAGTGGTCGCCCGGTTGCTCCCCAGGCTCAAGTCCGGCGGGTACTTCATCGTGAGCCACTCGGAAAGCCTCAACGGCGTATCCGATGCGTTGAAACTGGTGGCTCCCTCGATTTATCGCAAGCCATGAGCGTCGCGATGATGGAAGTGGCCGAGGTGTACCTGGCGCCGGGGGAGTTTCGCTTTGCCACTTGCCCGACCCGCTTGCGCACCATCCTCGGTTCGTGCGTGGCGGTCACCCTGTGGCATCCGACACGCAAGATCGGCGGCATGTGCCATTTCATGCTGCCCAGCCGGGTGCGCTGCTCTACGGCCCTTAACGGCCTGTACGCCGACGAAGCCATTGAACTGTTCATCCGCCAGGCCAGGGCCCATCACACCGAGCCCGAGGACTACCAACTCAAGCTGTTCGGCGGCGGCGAGATGTTCCCCGAGCTGCAACGCCATGTGCCCTATGGCGATGTGGCGCGGTTGAACGTCAACGCCGCGCTGGAAATCGCCGCGCTCTATCGCCTCGACCTGATCGCCCAGGACATGGGCAGTACCGGTCACCGAAGCATCATCTTCGACCTTTGCACTGGCGACGTATGGGTCAGGCACCAACCAATAAGGACCCGGCATTAACCATGTCAAAAAAGATAAATGTATTGCTGGTGGATGACTCCGCGGTGGTGCGCCAGGTGTTGCTGGCAATCCTCAGCGACACGCCGGACATCCATGTCATGGGTGCTGCCTCCGATCCGATTTTTGCCATGGACAAACTGGCCCGCGAATGGCCCGACGTGATCGTGCTGGACGTGGAAATGCCGCGCATGGATGGCATCACCTTCCTGAAAAAAATCATGAGCGAGCGCCCCACGCCGGTAGTGATCTGTTCTTCCCTGACGCCCAAGGGCGCGGAAACCACGTTGCAGGCGATGGCTGCCGGCGCGGTGGAGATCATCACCAAGCCCACCACAGGGCTGAAGAATTTCCTGTTGGAGTCGGCGCCGGAACTGGTCTCGGCGATCCGCGCCGCAGCCCAGGTCAATGTCCGCAACCTCGGCAAGCGCCCCGCCCCGGTCGCGCTGACGCCAGCCACCAAACTGACTGCCGACGCCATGCTACCCGCCGCCAATGGCCATGCCATGGCGCAGACCACCGAACGTATTGTCGCCCTCGGCACCTCCACTGGCGGCACCCAGGCCCTGGAAGCGGTGCTGACTGCCCTGCCGCGGGTGTGCCCGGGCATCGTCATCGTCCAGCACATGCCGGAAAAATTCACCGCTTCGTTCGCCGCCCGGCTCAACAGCCTGTGCCAGATCGAGGTACGCGAAGCCCGCAACAATGACCGCATCCACCCCGGCCTGGCACTCATCGCCCCTGGCGGCAAACACATGATGGTGACCCGCAGCGGCGCGTTCTATCACGTGCAAGTGGTGGACGGCCCCCTGGTCAACCGCCATCGCCCTTCGGTGGACGTGCTGTTTCGCTCAGTGGCCAAGTTCGCCGGCCGCAACGCCACCGGCATCATCATGACCGGCATGGGCGACGACGGCGCCCGCGGCCTGAAGGAAATGCTCGACGCTGGCAGCACCACCGTGGCCCAGGACGAAGCCAGCTGCGTGGTCTTCGGCATGCCCAAGGAAGCGATCAAACTCAACGCCGCGCAACGGGTCATGGGGTTGCAGGAGATTGCCCAAGTGATTTTGCATCGGTAGCGAGGACTGACACGCGGCGCGGTGAAGGGGCTCTCGAATCAGTGTCAGCCTCGAACAAATCCCCAGCCTGACCGGAATGCCTTTGTGGCGAGGGAGCTTGCTCCCGCTGGGCTGCGCAGCAGCCCCCTCAATGGCCATTCAATCAACCTGATACACCGCGTCGCCGAGTTTTAGGGCCGCTGCGCGACCCAGCGGAGCAAGCTCCCTCGCCACGATCCTGACCACTCAGTGCTCCTTGACCAACTGCTTGAGCCGGCTCGCTTCAGGCTTTTTTGCAAAGACCTTCTGCGGCAGTAACAGCCACGCCAGTGCCGGCAGCAGGATCAAGGCACCCAGCATGTTCACCAGGAACATGAAGGCCAGCAAGATGCCCATGTCGGCCTGGAACTTGATTGGCGAGAAGGCCCAGGTCGAGACTGCCACCGCCAGCGTCATGCCGGTCAGCAACACCACCTTGCCGGTGAACAGCAGCGATTGATAATAGGCTTGGGCCAAGGTATCGCCGGCGCGCATTCGCGCCAGGATCACGCTCAACACATAGAGTGCATAGTCGATGCCGATGCCCACGCCGAGGGCAATCACCGGCAGGGTCGCGACTTTTACGCCCATGCCCAAGGCGACCATCAGCGCCTCGCAAAGAATCGAGGTGAGCATCAGCGGTAGCACCGCGCAGAGGGTCGCGCGCCAACTGCGGAAGGTTACCAGGCACAACAGGCTGACCGCGCCATACACCCAGAACAACATCTCGCGCATGGATTTCTTCACCACGATATTCGTCGCGGCCTCGATCCCGGCGCTGCCGGCGGCGAGCATGAACTTGACCTCCGGGACCTGATGTTCGGCGATGAACTGTTCGCTGGCTTCCACCACCCGGTTCAAGGTATCGGCCTTATGGTCGGCCAGGTAAACGTAAAGCGACAACATCGAGCAGCCCTGATTGAACAGCTCCCGCGGCGCTCGGGTTTGCACCGCGCCCAACGCACCGTCATTGGGGATCAGCTCGAACCATTTGAAGCTGCCTTCGTTGTAACCCACCGTGGCCATCTTGCTCAGCGCCGCCATGGAGGTGGTCGACTCCACGCCCGGCAGTTGCTCCAGGCGCCAGGCCAGCGCGTCCACCGCCGACAGGCTGGCGTAGCGGGTGCATTGATCTTCCGGAGTCTTGATCATCACCACGAAGATGTCCGAGCTGGCCGCATAGTTGCGCGTCATGAACAGTGCATCGCGGTTGTAGCGCGAATCAGCCCGCAACTCGGGGGCACCGGGATCCAGATCGCCGATCTTCAGATGCAGGCTCACGGCGAAACCGAACGCGGCCAGCAACAGCCCACCGACCATGGCGCCGATAGCCCAGCGCCGCTGGGTGAACAGATCGAGAAAACGCCACAAGGGATGCTTGGTCCGGGCCTGCAACTCGGCGGTTTCCGAACGCAGGCTGCGTTGTGCCGCCGCCGGACTGACACCGATGTAGCTGAGCAGGATCGGCAGCAGAATCAGGTTGGTGAAGATCAACACCGCCACGCCAAGGCTGGCGGTGACCGCCAGGTCCTGGATGACGCGGATATTGATCAGCAGCAACACGGCGAAACCCACCGCATCGCAGAGCAACGCGGTCATGCCGGCGGCGAACAGCCGGCGGAAGGTGTACCGCGCAGCCACCACCCGGTGGGTGCCACGACCGACGTCCTGCATGATGCCGTTCATCTTCTGCGCGCCATGGCTCATGCCGATGGCGAACACCAGAAACGGCACCAGCGCCGAATAGGGGTCCAGTTCATAACCGAGGATGGCGAGCAAACCCAGCTGCCACAGCACCGCCACCAGCGAACAGGTGACCACCACCAGGGTACTGCGCGCGCAACGGGTGTAGCCATAAAGCACCACCACGGTCACCAACACCGCCACCACAAAGAACAGCAGTACCTGGGTCAGCCCCTCGATGAGGTCGCCGACGATCTTGGTGAAGCCGGTGATGTGAATCCGCAGGTCATCGGTCTGGTACTTGTCGCGCAAGGCTTCGAGTTGCCGGGAAAAATCACCGTAATCCAGGGCCTTGCCGGTCTGCGGATTGATCTCCAGCAAGGGCACGAAGATCACACTGGACATGAAGTTACCCGCCACCAACTGACCGACTTCGCCAGAGCGGGCGACGTTGGTGCGCACCTGCTCGAGGCTGGCCGCAGAACCGTCGTAGTCGTCGGGAATCACCGTCCCCCCATCAAGCCCCTCCTCCGTCACGGCGGTCCAGCGGGTCGTCGGGGTCCACAACGACTTCATGTAGGGTCGATCGACACCCGGCAGCAGATAGAGCTCGTCGTTGAGCTTGACCAGGGTATCGAGGTAGTCCTTGGTGAAGATGCTGCCCTGGCGGACCTCCACGGCAATCCGCAACGAGTTGCCCAGGCCACTCAACTCACTGCGATTCTCCAGGAAGTTGGCCACATAAGGGTGGCCGGTCGGGATGGTTTTCTCATAACTGGCGTTGATGCCGATGCGCGTGGCTTGCCAGCCGAGCAACAAGGTCACCAGCAGACACAGCAGGATCACCAGCGGTCGATGGTTGAAGATCGCCCGCTCGGCGAAGTTGCCCGAAGCCTGGTCGAAGTCCGCCAGGCGGCCGATCACGGTTTGAGTTTTATCGTCTTTCAAGTCTGACTCCTGCTGCACGGGCCATGGCCCGATAGTGCTACACCGTGAAATTTCAAGGTTTGCCGGATATCCGCGGATCCTGGTCAGCGGCCACGCCGCTCAAACCGACGCTGGCCAGGCTGCCCTCAACGGTCTGCTGCACGGCGGCAATCGTCCCGCCGCTGCGGCTCTGTCGTTTGTCGAAGCTGCGGCCCTGGTCGTGGCTGAACAGAAGCTCACCGTTCTGGCTGGCCATCAGCAGGCTGCCATCGCGCAGTTCGACGGCGCTCGCAAGGGTCGATTCGATGCCGGTGTCAAGGCGACGCCAACTGTCGCCACGGTCATCGGACCACCAGGCGTTGCCGCGCAAACCATAGGTAATCAAGGCGCCGCTGCGGGTGCCAAGCAAGCCGAAGAAGCTGCCTTCATAAGGTGATTTCAAGGCTTGGAAGGACTGCCCCGCATCGCGTGAGCGCAACAGCAGGCCCCGCTCCCCCACGATCAGCAAGTCATGTCCCAAGGCACGGATGCCATACAGATTCAGGCCCTGTGGGTTGTCCACATGCTGCATCCACGGTTGCCAATTCTTGCCACCGTCCTCGGTGCGATAGATCTGGTTGTAGGCGCCGACAATGTAGCCGTGCAGCCGATCACTGAAGTACAGGTCAAGAAACGGCTTGTCCGGGCCATCGCTCAGTAAAAGCTGCGCCTTGCGCAGGTTGTCAGCGCCGCCCGGTTCCCCGGCATCCCGCTGCGCGGCGCGTACCGCCAGCGCCGCAGCCGTTTGGCCGTCGAGTTGTTTGTGCCAGGTTTCCCCGCCGTCCTCGCTGTGCAACACCACACCCAGATGCCCCACCGCCCAGCCCTGCTCGGCATCGACGAACTGCACCGCCGTCAGGCTGACGCTGACCGGCACGCGAGCCTGGCGCCAGGTCGTTCCCGAATCGTCCGAGAGCAGCACGATGCCGCGCTCGCCGACCGCCACCAGACGCTCCCCGGCCCGGGTCAAGCCAAGCAACACCGCCCGCGGTGCCTTGGCCGTCGCCAGTGCCGATTGCTGGAGCGCGGCGAACGTCGTGGTCGGTGCCGCGATGGCGCTATTGGCCAACAGACACGACGCCAGGACACAGGCTCCCCAGCGTCGGCCAAAACTCGCAAAGCATTGTTCAACGTTCATGTCTTATCCCACTTGGAAAATCGCCAGCGTCCGTGGCGAGCTTCACACTCGCCACGGTGCTCTCTGGTTCAACGCATGTTTTCGTTCGCCATGGCATCCGGGGTGTAGAAGGACGCCGAAGGGGTGGCGATTTTCTGGTACTGGACCGCCAGATCGTTGCTTGAAGCGTTGAGGAAGTAGGCGCCGGTATCAAGGTTGTAGCTGCCCCACATGACCTGGGACGTGAGGGCCGGCATGTCCGGTGCCAACAGCGTCAGCGAATACATCTGCCGTCCCAGTTTGCCCTGGGCGTCATAGCCGTCGACCAACAGGATCTGCCAGGAGTCTTCGTCCACGTAGTAGGTCCGACGCGGCACCACATGGCGCTTGCCGGATTTGAGCGTGGCCTCGACCACCCAGACCCGATGCTTCTCCCAGCGCACCAGGTCAGGGTTGAGGAAGTTCGGCTTGACCAGCTCGTCGCTCTTGACCAGGCCGGCGCGATTATTGTTGTAGGGAACGATCAGTTCTTTCTTGCCCGCCAGCTTCAGGTCATAGCGGTCGGTGGGGCCGAACAGCATGAACGCTTCGTCAAACAGACCGACGCCAGAGGTGACGAAGTCCGGCGTGTCATAGGCGATGTTCGGCGCCCGCCGCACTCGGCGCTGACCGACCAGGTACTGCCAGGCCGCACGGTTGGCCGGGTCCATGTCCCAATGGGTCATCAAGCCCTCACCGGCCTTGGAGGACGGCAGCTCGGTCAGCAGTTTGCCGACCTGATACTTGCCAGCGAAATTTTCCAGACTGCCGCTTTCGGCGTAGTAGGGAAACCGGTAGCTGAACAGGGCGCGGGTCGCCTGGACTTTCTTGCCACCAGCGGTCATCAGCCACGTATCAAACGGGGCACTGATGGTCTCGGCCCCCTGCCAGGACAAGCGATAGTTCCACAACACTTGCGCGCCGTTCTCCGGGATCGGAAACGGAATACCGCCGAAGGCACCGCTGACTTTCTCGGTCGCGACGTCCAAGGTGGCGCGGCCGGCATTTTTGGCGGTGTTGTCATAGACCCATTGCGGAGCCGCCGCCGAGCGGTGCGTGGGATACACGTCCAACCGATAGTCCGGGTATTTCTTCAGCAGAAGCTTGGTACCTTCCGCCAGCTGGCCGGCGTATTGCTCCATGTTCGAAGCCTTGATCGAGTCCAGCGGCTTGTCGCCGGCAAACGGATCGGGACGCTTATCGCCCGGTTTGTAGCCCGCCACGACCTTGGTATAGCCACCGTCCCAGGCCGGGATACTGCCATCGGCGTTACCGGCGCGCTCGGCACCGAAGGGCGTGAGTTCAGACTTCAAGCGTGCCACCTGTTCAGGCGGCGCCGCCGCCTGGGCCAGGCTCACGCCGGCCAGGGCCAGTGTCAGGAGGCAGGTGTTGAGTAAAGTGTTGTTCTGCATGGCGAATCCACCTTATTAGAATGAGGTTTTCACATAGAGCGAGACGAAGTCGCGGTCGGCCAGCGACTGTCCATAACTGAAATCGCCGTCCTCGCGCAGCCCGGCTTTGGGCGCGCCGAAGAAATTCACGTAGTTCAGGCCAACGTCCCAACGCTGCAAGTAGGTCGCCTTGACCCCGACGCTCCAGTCACCGGAGTGGGTGTTGCCGAAGCCCGCCTTGCTGACGGCCGAGGAACGTCCATCGAGTACCACGCCCATGCCAATCGGCACGGTCAGGTCGATCCCGTCCATCACTTGGAAATACGCCGGCTCCAGCAGCACCCGCAGCGCCGTGGCATCGCGAGTGGTGTTGGAATCCAGGGCCGCGGCGTTCTTGGTCACGCTCAAGGTACGGTTCCAGGCCAGTTCGGCCAGCGCAGAACCGCCGTCCCAGAAAGCATTGGGCGACAACAGGTAAATCGCCGACAGGTTGGCGTGGGCGGTTTTGCCCCGGGCAAACAACTCATTGTCACCGCCATCGACGTCCTGGCCAGGCGCGACCACTTGCAGATTGCTGACCAGCGGTGCGTTCCAGCGCACGGAGGTTTCACCGGCGAAGTTGAACGGCCCGTACGCGGTGGAGAAGCTGACACCGGCGGTCTTGATGTCTTCGGCGTAGACCTGGCGATAGGAACCCAGGATCGGCAACCCGGTGGCCGCCGAGGCCGGACCGTCGAGGTAGGCGTAAAGGCCACTCGGGGCTTTGTCGTGGTACTGCGCGGCGTAGAAACCCAGCTCCAGTTCTGTCCCGTCAGGCTTGTAGCGGATCTGCATACCGCCCTGCCCCGAATTGCGCGCCTTCAAGTCACCGGCATTGACGGTGTCGTTGCCAAACACTTCGCGCAACGGACCGCTGCCGTAGCCAATGGCATCGACATCGCTCAGGTAGCTGCCGGCGCCGGGGACGTTGGAGCGCTCCCACTCGAACTGATAGTAGGCCCCCACCGACAACTGCGGATTGATCTGCAACTGCCCGGAAATCTGATTGACCGGACGCAGGATTTCCTTGAACTGGGTCCCCGGCACGCTGAGCAACTTGACCACATCGCTCGGCCCCTGGGCGTTGGCGATACCGTTGCCGCCGTAGAACAGGCTTTCACCGTAGATGAGGCTGTGCCGGCCCACGCGCACCACGCCCTGGGAGTCTTCGCCAAGGTCACCGCGCAGGAACACAAAGGCGTCGAGAATTTCCGCGTCACGGCCGTGGAGCTTGCGGGTTTCGCTGAGGAAGTGGGGCTGCTCGCTGCTGTCGGTGTCCTTGTTGTAGATGTCGTCGTACCAGGCCGCGCCGCTCACGCGCAGCCCATAGTTCTTCTGGCTGAGGTCCATTTCGGAGAACAGGTCCAGGCGATTGGAGACCAGGCCGCGACTGAAATTCTTATCGCCCTGGCTCTGGATCGAAGGGTACAGACCGTTGGCGGTCGACGCGTTGGTCAGGCGGCTGTCCTGCCCCCGCAGGCGCCAGGCCTGGCTGTATTTTATGGTGTTGTCCCAACGCAGTTTCCAGTCGGTATCCCCCAGGTCCATTTGCATGGCCTGGACGCTTTCCACCATTGCCCCTGCGCTGCATAACGCCACAAACAGGGCGCAATGCCTGAAACCTGAGTACTGTTTAACGTTGTCCATGGAAGCTCCTCATTATTTTTATTTTCGGCATGGCTTTGCATGCGTGGCGCCAGCCAACACGCTTGGGTAGCGGCTTGCGCCGCGGTCTGAAGATCTGTGTTTCAGATGTAGGTGGAGGCCAATCCCCCATCGACGGGCAGATTGACGCCGTTGATCCAGCGCGACTCATCGGCGCAGAGGAACGCGATCACCGCGGCCACCTCATCGGCATAAGCAGGGCGTTTCATGCGATGGGCATCGGCCTGGGTCCGGGCCTCGCCGAGCATGCTGACAAAATCGCCAAGGATGGGAGTGAACACCGGCCCCGGCGCCACGCTGTTCATGCGCACGGAGTGCTCGAGGAACCATGGTTGCGCCTGCTGGTAGTTCCAGACAATCAAGGCTTCCTTGAAATACTGGTAGCAGGTCTCGTCCGGTACCGGGTACTCAGCGAGCCAGGCTTGCGCGGCGGCGAACCCTTCGATGTGCGCAAGCGCCTTGTGCAACGCCAGGCGCAACGGCCACTCGGCACCCAGGATCGAGGCGACGTTGACGATGCTGCCACCCGCGGCGATACGCGGCAGCAGTGCAGTGCTCAGGTGGCGCACACCCAGGTAATTGACCTTGGCCACCAATTGCGGATTCGCGGTGCCCGGTACCCCGGCAATGTTGCAGAGGCCATCGATTCGCGCCGGCAGTTGCGGCAACAGTTGGTCGATGTTCTCGGCACTGCTCAGGTCACCCTGGACAAAACCGTCCAGGGTCATGTGCGGTGCCTTGAGATCCACCCCGATCACCTGGGCGCCATGGCTGCGCAGCACGCTGGCAGTGGCTGCGCCGATCCCCGAGGAAACCCCGGTCACCAGCACAATCTTGTTGTCGAGTTTCATGTTGAGCCCTCTTATTTTTATAAACTCATTCCACGGGCCGACCACCCTCGTCGGCCGGTCTGCCTCAGAACGGGTAACGCGGCGCGGTATCCTTGACCGTCACCCACTGCCATTGCGTGTATTCGTCCCAGTCGGCCGGGCCACCCACGCTGCCGGCATTGCCTGAGTTGCCGCGACCGCCGAATGGATTGATGCATTCGTCGGCTACGGTTTGATCGTTGATGTGCAGCAAGCCGCAATTGAGTTGGTCGCCAATCGCCATCGCGCGCCCGACCGAAGGCGAAACGATGCCTGCAGACAGGCCGTACTCGGTGCGGTTGGCCAACAGGATGGCTTCTTCGTCGTTGGCGAAACTGACCACAGTGGCGACCGGGCCAAAGATCTCTTCATCGAATGCGCGCATGCCCGGGCGTACGCCTGAGAGCACAGTGGGTGGGTAGAAGAGCTGGTCAAATTCGCCGCCGGCTTCCAGTGTTGCGCCCGCCTTCACACTCTCCACGACGATTTCATGCACGCGTTGCAGCTGCCGGTTGTTGATCAAAGGCCCCAACACCGCTTCACCACGAGCCGCATTGCCGACGGTGATTGCCCGGGCTTTATCGGTCAGCCTCTGGATCAACTCTTGGGCAATCGACTCATGGACCAGGATGCGCCCAGTGGCCATGCAGATTTGTCCCTGATGCAACCAGGCGCCCCAGGCGGCATTGCTGGCGGCCAGGTCAAGATCGGCGTCTTCGAGCACAATCAACGAGTTCTTGCCGCCCAACTCCAGGGCCACTTTCTTCAGGTGACGGCCCGCCAGTTCCGCGACCTTGCGGCCCGCCGCAGTGGAGCCGGTGAAGGCGATCATTCGTACATGCGGGTCACGACACAGCGCTTCACCCGCCGGTGCACCGCCGGGCAACACCTGCAACAGGCCTTTGGGCAAACCAGCGGCTTCGAATAACCGGGCAATGATGTAACCACCACTGACTGGGGTCTGCGGATCGGGCTTGAGCACCACGGCGTTGCCGGCCGCCAGCGCTGGCGCAACCGAACGCAGGGAGAGCACCAGGGGAAAGTTGAATGGAGAAATCACCCCGACCACGCCGTGGGGCAACCGCCGCGCATATGACAAGCGCCCAGCCTCGCTGGGCAGCACCAGGCCATGGGGTTGCGACAGCAGGCCGGCCGCCTGATGCAACAAGACAATCGCCTCACGGACCTCATGCTCACCCTTGAACAGGCTGCCGCCACTTTCCCGGGCGATATACAGCGCCAGTTCGGCAAAGTGTTGCTGGGCCAGTGCCGCCGCCTTGCGAAAGATGCCCGCCCGTTCCCGTGGCCCCAGCGCCGCCCAGGCCGGCTGGGCACGCGCGGCGGTAAGACTGGCCAAGGCGACATCGGCGGCATCCGCCAGCCCGGTGACGGTCAGCACCTCGCCGGTGGCTGGCTCATACACGCTGTTGGTGCCACCTAGCGGCCGTATCCAATCGCCGTTGAAGATGCGCTCGTACCACAGCTCGTCCCGCAGAAAATCAGAGGGTTCACTTACCGACATTTCGGCCTCCCGGCTCTTGTGATTGTTATCGCCCGACGCCGCCTGGCTGAAGCGGTGAGGTCGTGTGCGTTACCAAGCGCTAGAGCAAGGGCCATGCCGACTTGCGGTAAGCCACTGCTTTTTAGGGGGTGAAGGCTCTGGCCTGAAGGTTCCAGCGCGGCCCACGACGACTGATCGAAAAGCCCGTTGCCTGGCCGACCTGGCGGCACTTGTTCAAATGATAAAGTTATGCTTAATAACTATTTACCCAGTTGATCATTTCGATCAGTCAACTCGCCCAGGGGCATAACAATGAATAATCCCCACTCGCTGTTCCCCAGCCTTGCGCTCACCGAGGAGCATTTCTCGCCACGGGGGGACAGCACCCAACTGACCGAGGGCAACTCACCGACCCTGGCCGAACTGACCGAATGCCTGTTCTTCTCCCCTGTCGATGGACGCATCTGGCTCAACGACCAGCGCATGCTGCTCCTGCACAGCTCATCGTTCGGCGCGCTGCGGCGGGAGATCATCGATCGCCAGGGCCTGGAACAAACCCGGGGCCTGTTTACCCGAACCGGCTACCTGTCCGGCGCACGGGACGCACGCTTGATCCGTGAGCGCTGGCCAGACGCCGATGCCGCGGCGATTTTCTCTGCCGGCACCCGCCTGCACACCCTCGAAGGCATGACCAAGGTCGAGCCTTTGCACTTTAAGTTCGATGCCGACTCCGGCTTCTACGAAGGTGAGTTCCTCTGGCATCACTCGTGTGAGGCCGACGAACATATTGCCGCCTACGGGATCGGCCAGGACCCGGTGTGCTGGACCGAACTGGGCTATGCCATTGGCTATGTCAGCGGCCTGTTCGGTCGCCTGGTGATCTTCCGGGAAACCGAATGCCGGGGGATGGGTCACGAGGTCTGCAGAGTGGTGGGCAAGACTGCCGAACAATGGGGCGATGTCGAGCAGGACCTGAGCTACCTCACGGCATCGCCCTCCAGTCTCGCCCCCCGGCAACGCCCGGCGCCAGCGCCCGTTCCACAGGACGACGGGGAAATCGGTGGCCTCACGCCCATTGGCGCCAGCGCCGCGTTCAATGCCGCCACCCTCGCCTTGCAACGCGTGGCACCCACGCCGGCGACGGTGTTGTTCAGCGGGGAGTCCGGGGTCGGCAAAGAGCTGTTTGCCCGCCAGTTGCATCAATGCAGCCCACGGCATGCGGCGCCCTTCGTAGCGCTCAACTGTGCCGCGATCCCGGACAACCTGATCGAAGCCGAACTCTTCGGCGTCGAGCGCGGCGCCTATACCGGCGCGACGCACTCACGCCCCGGACGCTTCGAGCGGGCCCACGGCGGTACGCTGTTTCTCGATGAAATCGCCAGCCTCAGCCTGCCGGGACAAGGCAAGCTGCTGCGCGCTCTACAGGAGCGCGAGATCGAACGAGTCGGTGGGGGCCAGCCGATCAAGGTCAATGTGCGGGTGGTGGCGGCGACCAACGTCGACCTGCGCAAAGCGGTGGCGGCGGGAGACTTTCGCGAGGACCTGTTCTACCGCCTGAACGTCTTCCCCATCACCCTGCCGCCACTGCGCGAACGCCGCGACGATATTCCGCTGCTGGTCAACGCATTCCTACGCCGCTTCTGCCAGGACTACGCCCGCAAACCCGCCGGGCTGACCATGCGCGCCCTCAAGGTGTTGCTGCGCTACGATTTCCCCGGCAACGTGCGGGAACTGCAAAACATGGTGGAACGCGGCTTGATTGCCAGCGAGGATGGCCAGGCCATTGACCTGATCCACCTGTTTCGCAACGAACCAATACCCGAGCAGCTGTACTCCCTGGACGACAACGGCAGCCTGGCGGCGCTCGACCAGAAGACCGATGCCCCACAGCCGCGCCCGGCCTTGTTGGAAACCTTGACCCGGCTGGAACAAGGCTTCTCCATTGACGGCTTGGAGTCGCGGTTGATCGACGAAGCCTTGCAACAGAGCGAAGGCAACCTGGCGGCGGCGGCACGCTTGCTGGGGTTGAGTCGTGCGCAGTTTGCGTATCGGTTGAAAAAGTATCAGCAGGCGCAGGCCGAGTAACCCTCCTGAGGCGCCACCCTCGGGTAGACCATAACGCCGCTCACTTAAGGTTTACCTGGATCCCTGTGGCGAGGGAGCTTGCTCCCGCTGGGCTGCGCAGCAGCCCTTTTTGTGAGCGCTTCGCACTCAAGCGGGAGCAAGCTCCCTCGCCACAACAGCAACCGCCTCACACAGGGGAAATTGTCGCAAGCACGCCAATCAAAAGGGTCAACGCCAAGAACCCACCCAAAAAAATCGCCATCTTCGTCATGAACATTCCTGATAGAAAAGTGTGCCGCCCAACAGCCGAACCGCAGCATTATTCTGGGGTGGGGATCGGATGGGTTACAGGGGCAGCTGTCGACGAAAAATGCGGATCAGTACAGAAAGTCAGCGGCTCCACGCCCAACTGGGTTTGAGCGAGGTGACCGTGAAAGTGCGGCGCGGGTCGTTGATGCGCAAGATGCAGGCGGACTCGTTGGCGGCGCTGGTCAAGATGTCGGAAAAACTCAAGGACACTAGAGGCCTATAGACAAGTGCTCTGTGATCACGGCTATCATGCCGCTCGCCCTGTTCATGGGCGATGTTGCAGACCACCCCTCAAGGACTCAGGTATGACCTCTCTGCCGTCACGCGCCACCCTCCTCGTCTCCAGTCTCTTGCTCAGCTCGCTGTGCTTTGCCGAAGGCGAACCAACAGACGGCAGCCTCATCAAGGACTCGACCAAGGCAGCCGTCTCAAGCTTCATTACCGCTGGCAAGAACTTGCTGGGCGGCGTCAGCGAAGGCGTGCTCGATGGCCGCGAATCGGCCCAGGGCGCCGACGGCGCCGCGATCATTTCTTCCAACGAGCAACTGAAAGACCGCGTCTCCATCGAAGTCCTGAAGCTGGAGCCCGTTGACGACACCTTCAGCGTCACCCTCGGCTTCAAGAACAGCACCGACACGCAACTGCGCCTGATCAACCTCGGCCAAACAGGCGCCTTGCTCGCCATCGACCAGGCCGGTTACGCCAACAGGCTGGCAGGGTTTGAAAACCCGGATGAAGTCACCATTCCGCCGAAGACGGCCGTGCGGCAGAAGTTTGTGTTTGAAGGGTTGAACGAGGCGATCAGTTCGGTGCGGGTTTGGGGGCAGGATTATCGGGTTAAAAAATAGGGCTGGCGCTCACTTAACCAATCGAGTATCCAGGCCAAACCGCTCCTGCGAGACAAGCCTGAACTGATCCGCCGCCAAATCGCAGCTCACCAGCAGATTCCAGGAATGCTGAGTCACCGCCGAAGGAATCAGTACAAAGGGATACTGCGCCAGCAGGTCGTCAGCAAACTGCTGCTGATTAGGCGATGGTCGAGCCGGAGCAAGCCAGTTTGGGTTCGGTACGTCTTCGGCCTGAACCACTTTGATGAGCGCTGGATCCAGCACTTCAAAACATGTCAGTAGGTGAGGCACCCTATCTAATGCGTCGAATCCCAGGTGGGCGGCGACTTCCAAAATGGCCGTAGACGGGTCAGCCGAAGCATAGATGACCCGCCGCCCAGGCGGATTCCAACGGCCACCGGTTCGTTGCGCCCCAATGCCGCTGTCCCACGTATCCTTGTAGACCTCGCGGTCAAGGCGCCAAGCGTGCCATCGGCCGTCCCAGGGCAAAGGATTCATTGATAAACTCCGTGTTCAATGCGGGTCAAGTAATCCTCCACCGCCTGAAAACCCAGCGAGTTGTCGATTAGCTCCAATGGCACGTATCCATCCAGGTACTTGCAGGGTTTTTTCAGCCAGTCCTCAGCCAACTGCTGGCTGCCAAAGACGTCGATGGCGTGCTCCAGGGTTTGGGCATACTGGAAAGCAATCGTACTCTGATGCTGGTTCAGTCGTATTGGCTTGGTCTCCTTAGCGAGACGCTGGACGGTTCTGACGGATCTCCCTGTAATGCGCTGAACCAGGTCGCGCTCCATGTACAGAGTGGACGTAGAAAGCATGTCCCTCACGTCGCTTAGGTAAAAGCCTTCCTGCGCGTACCGGATAATCAGCAGGCGCTCATCACTTTTTCGACCATGTAACAGAACCTCCGTAGGCTTTCTGGTGACATCCCTCGTCCCCGCACCTGTTTTCCCCGTGGATTTGACGGCTAGCTTGTCTGCTTGCTTCGCTGCGGACATAACGTTGACCTCATTGCGACATTTGACGTAATCATAGCGCCAAATGTCGCGACAGCGGCAAATCGGTTCGTCGGCCTTGCCGTATAAGGTTTCAGGCATCGGTCTGTCCTCACGTTGTAAAACGAAGCTGAGCGTGCCGGATACCACACAGGGCACTGAGACAACGCCAGATCGTAAGTGCAGTACTTCCGAAGGCCAACCTTAAAAAGTTGTCAGAGACTTCCTCGTTTTCTCCCAAAGCGATCACTTGCCCGTAGGACGGTGTTCAATGACAGTCTGTGTGGCTACAACATCAAACGTCATTGCCTACATCCACTACAGAATCAGCTGGCTCTCGCCCCTCTCACCGGCTCAAAATTCAACGCAAGCACACTCACCAACACGATAACCGCCCCAACAATCACCATCGTCGCCGGACGTTCGGCCAGGACTAAAGAAGCCATCAACATCGCGCTGGGCGGTATCAGGTAAAGCGCCATGGAGGCTCGGCTCACGTCGCAGTGGGACAGCACGTAAGCCCAGGCGAGGTACGCCAGCGCGCTGGGGAAAATGCCGAGAAACAACACCGCCAGGTTCACCGAAGCCGAAGCCTGTCGCGCCGCGCCCAACACCCCCGGTGCGAAAATGAACAACAGGATTGTGCCCGACCACACGGTGTAGCAAACCATGGTCAAGCCGTCGTAGCGATGGGTATGGCGCTTCTGCAAAGAGAAATACACACTCCAGGACAGCGCCGCCAGCAGGATCAATAGTCCACGGGCGTCCATGTCACCCAAGCCCCGATCCCCCGTGACCACCACGGCAGCGCCCAGCAAGCCGCACAGTACACAGCCCCATTGCCAACCGCCGACCCTGTCCTTGAAGACAAAATGCGCCAGCAACGTGCTGAACAAAGGCGTGGACTGGGCCAACACACTCGCCGCCCCGGCACTGACGCCCCGCTGGCCGTAATTAAGAGCGATGTGGTGCAGACTCACGGCAAAGAAACCCAATACCGCCAACAACGGCAAATCCCCGACACGCGGCCAGGAAATACCCTTCGCCATCGCCACGACGGCCATGAACACCGAGGCGATGAGAAACCGCACCAACGCCAGCTGACCCGGTTCGTAGGCCTGCAAGCCGATGCGAATACCAATCGGCGAATAAGCCCAGCAAAGAATCACGAACATCGTCGCCAGGATCACTTTCACGTGGCGGCTGCTGGGGTTCTTCAAGCCTTCAAACGGCACACAACGGGTTTCCATTCAGAGTTCCTGCGCACTGAGCGTCTGGTCGATTTACCCTGAAGTATCAAAACCACCCATCATCAGTACAAGTGACTTAAACTTACCCAACCATTCACTTTGGATGAGCTATGGAACTGTCCCAACTGCGCATGCTCAAGACCGTCTGCGACACCGGCAGCATCGCCCGTGCCGCCGAAGTGCTGCACTGCGTGCCGTCCAACATCACGGCACGGCTCAAATCCCTGGAGCGGGAGCTGGGTACACCGTTGTTTTTCCGTGAAGGTCGCGGCTTGCGGGTCAGCCCGGCGGGCGAAGTGTTCCTGGGATACGCGACAAAAATCCTCGGCCTGACGGAAGAAGCCCGCCGCGCGGTCAACCCCAGCCACACGCCAAGCGGACCGCTGCGCATTGGCGCCATCGAATCCAGCGCCACGGGGCGCCTGCCGCAGTTATTGGCCAAATACCACGCGCAGTATCCTCAGGTGTCGCTGGAGCTGAGCACGGGGACTTGGGCGCAGTTGCTGGACGACACCCAGCACCACCGGCTCGACGGGGTGATCGTGGCGGTAGACGTGGAACGGCCCGGACTCAAGCGTGCCGTGATGTACCGCGAAGACCTGATGCTCATCGCCTCCGAGTCCCACGGCCCCTTGCGCAACGCGGCAGACCTGCAAGGCAAGGCCATCTTCATGTGGCCCCCGGGCTGCCCGTACCGCTTGGCCCTGGAACAGTGGCTGCTGCGCCATGACCAAGTGCAACCGATCATCAGCATCGCCAGCTATGGCGCCATCGTCGGCTGCGTCAGTGCCGGCGCCGGCGTCTCACTGGTGCCTCGGGGGATCTATGAGCAATACCGCCAGGGAGCTGGGTGGACAGGGTATGAATTTCCGGAGCTGACGGGCATCGATAACCTGTTCTACTGGCATGAAAACGCTGGCCGGCACCCTGCCAGAGAAGCGTTTTTGACGATGTTGAAGACGGAGTTTGAAGGGTAGCGGCAACCCCTCTTCACAAAAGTCATTGGGCTGCGCTGAGCAGCATCCCGCTGACCATCCTTGCGCACTCTTGTGCACTCTTGTGGCGAGGGGATTTATCCCCGTTGGGCCGCGGAGCGGCCCCAAAGCTCACAACTCGGTCCACCGACCCACACAACCCCCGTGGCGAGGGAGCTTGCTCCCGCTGGGTTGCGAAGCGACCCCAACCAAGCTGAACGCGTTCTGCCTGATGCACCGCGGGGGTAGGTTTCAGGGCTGCTGCGCAGCCCAGCGGGAGCAAGCTCCCTCGCCACGGGTCCTCATCAGCCTCGGGAGTTTGGCGAGAGCCCGACGCCACCGGCTGTTCAAGGTCCTTCGATCAGCCAGGTGATTGAATGTTTGCGGGAGTCGTTCATGGCTCGGCCGGTTCCAAGCGAGGCGGACTGAAGGTGCGTTTCGACTGGAAGCTTGGGCCCGCGCTTAGCAAGGATCTGCACAATTGGACCTGAGCGACTCAGGAGAGAGATCTGCTGAAATCGGCGTGATCGGACGGTTCCTACAGAACATGAAACCGTCGGCTCGTTTCCACGTAGAAGTCTCATGATTCCTACGAAGCTCTCGGAAACCCTCACCTTGTCCGCCTTCTTCGCCAAATTTATAGTACTTCCCATCGCCAAAAAGGGTGATTAGGTTTGGCGACCTCAAAGCAGATGTACAACTTTCATTGTGACGCGGCTGAACGAATAATGCAGTTGACTCAAATTCTTTCGGAAGATCCGAAGGAATCTAAAGTATTTGCGAAGCACATGGGGGTGTACACCAAAACGGGCAAACTTACCGCTGCTTATCGCTAAATTTATCAAGACATCCCTCCGTTCGCTTTGGGCTTCCATTAATGAGATAGGGATGTCGGCAACTGTATTTACTACCCTGGCAGGCAGATCTGGACTTTCATGTTTTTATAATGTGCTGTTTTTGCTGCTTTCGAATTGTTGTGGTGTGGAGAATTTCACTGCCCCATGAAAAACTCAGACATGGAATTTAAATCAAAAGGAATAAGCGCATGAAGATGTTGAAATCTGTTTTGTCGGTACTGGCTGTTAGTATTGTGGTGGCGAGTTCAGCGCTGGCAGGTCCTCCAGTAGCTATTACTTTCAAGAATCTTGGAACAGCCGACGCTACGTACAAGATTGTTACAAACAATGAAGCCACGACTAATGCAAATTCGATCCAGAAACCAGTAACTACTGTCAAGGCGGGTGGCGTTGATACTTATACCGTTCAGAGCAATCTCTCACCTATTGCCAACTATGCGAACCTGCGCTACACCATTGGTGGGAAGACTTGCACGTTCCAGGCAACCTTCGTTGGGACAGTCGGCCCATTAGGTTCGACTACTCCAAAATGGAAAAATACGGCAACGCCTAGTGGTGGCGCAGTGTGTACGGCGAAAGTAACGTCGACCAATACCTCCACATACGCCTGGGCTGTTGTGTTTACCATGAAGTAAGGCCCAAGCCGGGCCTAGCGGGGTGGCTGCTTGCGCAGAGGCTGCCTGTGCCACTGGGCCTGCGCCGGTTTTGTTCGTTCGTTCATCGTGAAACATTACAATTTTTCTGAGTGCTGCCGATAATAATTTACTAGTCAGGCATTCAGGGATGGCTGATAACAGGGAGGACATTATCTTGGTCGTTTCAATTAATTCAAATGCATTTTCTGGCTCGCAGGTTTCCAATATGAAGGCGAGCAAAAATGAATCACTAAAGAAAAGTCAGGCAGCAACTGAGAACGCTGATGTTGGCAGTCAGAAAAATACCAGTAGCCTTTCTTCACTCTCCCTGCAGTTGAGTGAGAGTGCCGCGCGTGCGGCGGCAAGGGATTCGAGCTTGAGCAGAAAAGAGCTTAGCGCGAAAGCGAGTGAGCTTTTAAGCAAGATTTCCGGTGATCGTTATTTTGCCAACAAAAAAACCAATGATGCTGAAGTGCCTGATACTCAGGACCCGGGGTTATTGGCACGTGCGAGCAATGCAACACAATTTGTGAATGGCAGTGGTAAAAACCCATTTGCGGGTATGTCGAGCGATCAGCTCTCATTGATCATCTATGATGACAGTGGGAGTTTTACGACTAATGAGCGCCGCGCGGCGTGGAGTGAGTCATACGATCAGGAATATGCCTGGCGGCAGAAAGTTGTTGCCCATTCGATCGCGGAATACAATGAAACTGGAAAACTGACGAATTTCTTTGCTGCAGCACTTGAGCACTACAAGGATTTGCCCGCTATTGAGCAGGCACAATACCCTAATAGTTATGAGGCGAAGTTGCAGGGTTGGATAGCGCTCGATTTCAACTACAAGACCAATACCGTTGAGGGTAAGGGAAGTGCTCAGGACGTGATGGACAAGGTCTTGAATCTCGACAAGGAGACGTTTGATAACGCTGGTGCAGATGCGGTTTGAGCGGCGTAATTTCTGCCCTCTTTTTTCTTTATGCAGTACCGCCAGAGGGCTGGCTGGAAAAGATATGAACTCCCTGAACTGAGGGGCATCGATAACCTTTTCTACTGGCATGAAAACGCTGGCCAGCATCCTGCCAGAGAGGCGTTTTTGACGATGTTGAAGACGGAGTTTAAAGAGTAGCTGCAACACCCTCCCCACAAAAGCTATTGGGGCTGCGCTGAGCGATATCCCGCTGGCCATTCTTGTGCACTCTTGTGGCGAGGGGATTTATCCCCGTTGGGCCGCGAAGCGGCCCCAAAGCTTTCACCTAGGTCCACCTACCAACACAACCCCCGTGGCGAGGGAGCTTGCTCCCGCTGGGTCGCGAAGCGACCCCAACCAAGCTGAACGCGTTCTGCCTGATGCACCGCGGGGGTAGGTTTCAGGGCTGCTGCGCAGCCCAGCGGGAGCAAGCTCCCTCGCCACGGGTCCTCATCAGCCTTGCCTGTCAGCGCACGACTGAAAATGTTACATAGTTGAAGGGATAGTCCTAAACCGCACCATGACACGGAGTCTGCTTTGGAACTAGCACCACCGTTTATCCTCCATGAAACGAGCCATTGGACAGTCAACCATCACTTGGCCTCCGCCCTGCCCGGCTACCTCATGCTCGGCTCCAAGGCTCACGTGAACTCACTGGCCCAACTGCCCACACCCGCGCTAGCAGAGCTGGGCGGCCTGATGGCACACATCCAGAGCGTCCTTGAAACACAGCTCAACCCCAAATGGCTTTACATCAGCCGATTCGGCCACGACCCGCGCTACCCCATCCACTTCCATTTCATTCCGGTGTACGACTGGGTCGAGGCATTGTTTTGGAAAGATACGCGGTACAGGCTGCTGGAGACTTTTGGGAGCCAAGGGAATGCCCGGACATTGACCGACGGCGCGGAGCTGACGTTGTTCATTTGGCGGGAGTTTGGCGAGAGCCCGACGCCGCCAACCATTCAGGGGCCGTCAATTGAGCAAGTCATTGAAAGATTGCGTCAGTCATTCAAATCAGCTGTACCAGTCACATGAAAATCAAAACATCATTCGTCGCTCTACTCAGCATTTTGTCATTCATCCAAACGTCGGTCTCCTTCGCGGGCAACGCCAATGGGAAAACGCTCTATCTTCAGCGATGTGCCGTGTGCCATGGCGCGGACATCAAGGGAACAGGACCGTTGGCCAAGAAGAGCAACCCTCCAACCCCTGACCTTACGACACCCGCCTTCAAGAAACGACTGACCGATTACCCGGGTGTGATTGTCTCTTCAATCATACTTCGCCCAAATGGAAACCTGATTCCAAGGACCTTGAAAGAGAATGGCGTGAAGATCCCGCCGCACCCTTGGAGCGTCAAGGACCTGCGCGATCTACATCAATACATGAGTGACGTCATTTCAAATAAATGATCTTGCAATCAAAGACGAGTGCAGAGTCCAAGGTTCATTATTAGGTACAAAAACTATTGGGCTGCGCTGAGCGGTATCTCGCCGACCATTCTTGTGGCGAGGGGATTTATCCCCGTTGGGCCGCGGAGCGGCCCCAAAGCTCACAACTCGGTCCACCGACCCACACAACCCCCGTGGCGAGGGAGCTTGCTCCCGCTGGGTCGCGAAGCGACCCCAACCAAGCTGAACGCGTTCTGCCTGATGCACCGCGGGGGTAGGTTTCAGGGCTGCTGCGCAGCCCAGCGGGAGCAAGCTCCCTCGCCACGGGTCCTCATCAGCCTTGCCTGTCAGCGCACGACTGAAAAATGTTGAAGGAACGGGCCTAACCGCACTACGAGATATGCTCAAACCGGCGTGATCCGACTGTTCCTACAGAAGCTGAAACCGTCGGTTCGTTTCCACATAGAAGTCTCACGATTCCTACAAAGCTCTCGGAATCTCTCACCTTGTCCGCCTTGGCGGCCCAAATTTATAGTCATTCCCGTCGCCCCAAATGGCGATCAGGTTTGGCGACCTGGGATCAAGTGCAAAAGTACTGCGTTTTTTGCGAAGGCTTTGGCACACTTGCACGGCTGCCCGTTACGGCAGTTGTGCGCGGGAGACCTTCGGGTCTGCCGGTTTTCGATCCCGGTTCGCCAACCTGCGTGCAACTGCCACCCAATTGTTTGGCGACGATTGAGTGGTTAAAACCTCATTAGATCGGAGTTTCAAACATGGAAAGGTATGTTCCCATCACCGGCATCGACTGCACCCCCGCTTCCCTGCTCATCGATACCCAAGCCCCGCTTGACGTGCTGCACGCAACCGCTGATTACCGGATCCGCGTGGTGACCCAGGTACTAGAAAACATCGCGTTTCGCTCCGAGATCGCCAGCGACACGGTAGTGCTTTCGGACTTCGCACAGCTTTTGGTCATTCCGTTACGCGATGGGTGTGATTTGCTGGAGGTGATTGGTAGGCGACTTCAGGCGCATGTCGAAAGCTAGTGGAACGACGGGCACCTGAGAGCGCCCGTTTTCATGCAACTGCAGCATACGAATAGCACCTACCGCCAGCCAGAGCGACACCATCAGCGAGACGATGCATTAAGAGAGCCAAAGTGATTCTTGATGCCCTGAGAGGTAAATGACATGAGCGACAAATTCAACCCTGAGGATATGCCGGTCCTTAGCCTCAGCACTACAGCAAATAAATCAGTCTCCTTTTTTGTCCCCGAAACACCGACAGAGGCCGCAAATGCAGCCTCTCGGAGCGTCTGGCTAAACCGCCTTTCGCGTAACCACACAGCTGCGACGGCGCCTCTCACGGTGAGCAACCTCAAAAATCAACAGTAGCCGACACCTTCAGCGTACGCGGTGCCCCTTGGGTCAAATAACCACCATTAGCCGAGGCCCAGTAGTTTTCGTCGGCAACGTTCTCCAGCATCGCGTTGAAGGTCATCCCGCGGCCATCCATTTTCGTCCGATAGCGTGCGCCCAGGTCGACGCGGGTCCAGGCGGGGATGCTGTATTCGTTGGCGCTGTCAACGAACTGGCCGCCGGTGCGCAGTAGCAGGCCGTTCAGGCTCGCCCCGGGCAAGCCGGGCACATCCCAGTCGGCACCCAGATTGAACTGGAATTTCGGCACACCCACCGCCTGGTTGCCATCGTCGCGGCCGCCGGTGGTGCCGCTAAGTTCGGCTTTGGTCCAGGTGGCGCCGCTCAGCAGGCGCAGGCCGTCCAGCGGCTCGCCGAACAGGCTCAGCTCCACGCCGCGATTGCGCTGCTCGGCATCCACTCGGTAGTAGCCATCGCCGCCGAGCACGCCCTGCGGCTGCTCGATGCGGAACAGGCTGAGGCTGCCGCCGAAGGTGCCCCAGTCGAGCTTGGCGCCCACCTCGGTCTGCTTGGAGCGATAGGGCGCGAACATCTCGCCGTTGTTGAGCGCGGCGGCCGGCGCGGTCGGCCCCTGCTGCAGAGACTCGACGCGGTTGGCATAGAGCGACAGGTACTCGGTGGGCTTGATCACCAGGCCATAGGCCGGCGTGGTGATGCTTTCCTGATAGCTGGAGGTGCGGGCACCGCTGGCCGCGCTCCAGGCATCGGCGCCGATGGACTGGCGGCGCACGCCCAGGGTCAGCAGCACGCGGTCATCGAGCAAGCCCAGGGTGTCGGACACCGCCAGGCTGCGGTTCTGCACCTTGGCGGTGGTGTCCGGGTCGTGGATATCGCCGGAGACGCTGGTGGCCGGCGG
Source organism: Pseudomonas sp. G2-4 (assembly GCF_030064125.1). Taxonomy (NCBI): domain Bacteria; kingdom Pseudomonadati; phylum Pseudomonadota; class Gammaproteobacteria; order Pseudomonadales; family Pseudomonadaceae; genus Pseudomonas; species Pseudomonas sp. G2-4. The sequence continues at coordinate 3,853,844 of NZ_CP125957.1, forward strand.
CTCGGCGACGGGCTGGCCCTCATACAGATTGCCGAAGCCGCGACTGCCCGCCGCGGTGGACTCGAACGCGTTGCGCTTTTCCTGCCAGATGCCGTTGGCGGCCAGGTTGATGCGGTGGCTCACCGGCCCGGTCGTGAGTTCGCCGCGCAGCCCGGTGACGGCGCTCAGGGTCTCCTGGTCCAGCGGCGAATAGAGGCGGCCGATACGGGCGTCGCCATTTGCGCCGTAGACGTAGTTGGAAGCGTAGACACCGTTCTCCCGCGTGTATTTGCCGCCTGCGCTCAGGTAGGCGGTCCAAGTGGGCGACAGGTCGTACTCGGCGCTGAACATGCCATAGGTGTCTTCGAGCTGCGACCAGCTCCAGGGTTGCGCGTAGTTGTGGTCGGAGTCGGGTGCCGACGGCGTCTTGCCGTTGAGTGTGCTGGTAGGCCCCGTCGTGGTGAGGTAGACCACCGAGCGCCCCTCATTGACCCGTTGCTTCTGGTAACCGAGGTCCGCAGACAGTCGCAGACGATCACCGCGGTAGTCCAGACCGAGGGTGGCCAGACTGAAGCGCGAGTGCTCATCGTCCACCGCGGTCTCGCCCTCGCGCTGGGCCAGGTTCACCCGCACGCCGAAGCGGTTGTCCTCGCCGAAGCGCTGGCCCAGGTCGAGGTGTCCGCCCACTCGGCTATCGCTGGCATAGTCCAGGGTGGCGCTGCGCGTGGGGGTGTCCTCGGCACGCTTGGAGACCACGTTGATCGCCCCGCCGACACCGCTGCCCGACGGCGACACACCATTGATGAAGGCGCTGGCCCCCTTGAACACCTCGACCCGCTCGACCGACTCGGTGGAGATGATCTGTCGCGGCAGAATGCCGTACAGCCCGTTGAAGGCAATATCGTCGCTGAACAGCTGGAACCCGCGCACGACGAACACCTGGGAGAAGTTGCCGAAGCCGAACGACTGACGCACGCCCGGATCGCTGGCCAGCACATCGGCCAGGGTCTGCGCCTGGCGCGTCTCAATCAGCTCGGAGGTGTAGCTGGAGAAGGCGAAGGGCACATCTTGCATGTCCTGGTTGCCCAGCACGCCAATGCGGGCACCCCGCGCCGTCTGTCCACCGGCGTACTCGGCCGGCAGGTCGACACGGTTTTCGGCGAGCCCGCTGATGGTGGTCGGGGCCAGCTCCAACACGCCCTGCTCGGGCAGTGGCGCCAGGGTGATGGTACCGTCGTTGCCGGTCTGGAAGGTCAGGCCGCTGCCCTCCAACAACCGCTGCAGGCCGTCAACCACTGAATAGTCGCCCTTAAGCGCCTGCGCCACGCCGCTGCCACGGGTCAGGCCGGCGTCATAGAGCAGACGCACGTCGGCCTGCTCGGCGAAATCGATGAGCGCCGCGTCGAGCCGCTGGGCAGGCACGTCGAGCTCGACGGCTTGCGCCTGTGCGGCAGCAATGGCCAGGGGAAGAACGGCTAGCGCCGCGAGGAAGGGGGTCGACCGCATGCTGGTGTCCTTGACTATCAATACGAAGAAGTCGCATTTGCAAGAACAGAAGACGAAGGCGACGATGATTTCTGAACCGTCGCCGCCCAAATATTTTCTGTTTTCTTGAAGGCCCAGGCGCGGCACGGGTCTCAGCGGCGTGAGGTAACCAGAATCAAACCCGGCAGGTGCACCAGACGCACAGGCAAGGTGGTTTCGACAGCCCTTAACACCGCCTCAGGATCGTCAAGGGCGAACACGCCGGTCACCTGTACCGCGCGAGCGGCTTCGTCGACAAACAGCACCCGCGCAGACTGGCTGCGCTCAAGCTCGGCGAACACTTGCTCCAGCGGCTGGTCGCGGAAGACCAGTTTGCCGCGCTGCCAGCTCAAGCGCTGACGCGCATCCAATGCCTGCGGTGCCTGCAGTTCCCCGCCGCGCCACTGCACTTGCTGCCCGCCGACCACCGGCAGCGGCTCGCGCCCCTCACTGGAGGCCAACACGCGGCCCTCGCTTACCGCGAGGTCGACACCGCCCTCCTCCAGACGCACATCAAAGCGCGTGCCGGTGACGCGGATGCGTGCCTCGCCAGCACTGACTGTGAACGGCCGGGCCGGGTCATGGGCGACCTGGAAATCCGCCTCGCCGCGGTACAACCTGACCTCGCGGCGACCGTCGACAAACTGCCAGTCCAGCGCCGAATCGCCGTTGAGGGTCAACAGCGAACCATCGGCCAGACGCAACTCGCGCACCTCGCCCGGCTGGGTGCTGATATCGGCATACAGGCCAATCCAGGTGCCGCGCGGTAGCCACAGGGCGAGCAACAGCATCGCGGCGCAGGCCAGCGGAGTCGCCCAACGTCGATGGCGACGCATCACGCGCACCTGAGGCTGCTCGGCCGGACGTTCTATCTGGCCGAGCAACGACCACAGCCCTTCCACCTCACGCAACGCCTGCTCGTGCTCGGGCGCCGCCTGGCGCCAAGCCTGCGCGGCATCGCGATCGGCAGCGGTGGCGTGGCCAGAATGCAGCAGCACCTGCCATTGCCGGGCCTGGTCGAGAAGCGAAGGATGAGTCACGGCTGCGGGTCCATCTGCTGCTGGCAGTGTTCGAGGGCCTTCAGGATATAGCGTCCGGCCATGCTTTCCGAGACACCCAGGCGCTCGCCGATCTCACGTTGGGTCAGCCCGTCCAGGCGATTCCACAACAACGCTTGACGCAGATGCGGTGGCAAACCCTGGACCGCGCGCTGCAGTAGCTCCAAGCGCTGGGCGTCGCTTGCCGCTCGCTCCGGACCAGGCTGGGCACTGACCAATTCGATGGAGATCTCCTCCTCGATGGGGCGCGATTTTTGCTGACGGCGGTAGTCAATGATCAGGTTGCGCGCGATGCGATAGAGGAAAGCACGAAGATTGCCGATCTCCTTCCCGGACTCGCGCCGGCGAAAGCGCAGCCAGGTCTCCTGGCGCAGGTCGGCCGCCAGCTCTGCGCACTTCACCTGTCGTGTGAGGAAGCGCAGCAGTTCGCTCGAATGGCTCTCGAACTGGCCGTCGGTGGAATGAGGATCGGATGGCCTGGACACGCAAGCGACTCAAGCGAGGAGGAGTCGCGAGAATATATCAAATGATAATGACTTTCAATCACACCAAAAGCGGACACACACGGGGCGCGGCCCTCCCCCGTAAGAGGTTGAATGTCAAAGGAGAAGGCCTGCCGGACCTCCTGTTGCCAAGCCTCGAATGATCAACCTGCCGCAACCCGGCATCAGGAGATCAAGCCCAGCGTCAATGCCTTCAGGGTCGCGGCAGCTCGGGTCGAGCATTCCAATTTGCGAAATATGCTTTCCATGTGTGTGCGAACGGTGCTCGGACTGATGTCCAGCAATCGCGCCACCTGCTTGTTACTGGCGCCCCGGCTGATTTCCAGGAGCACATGACACTCCCGTGCGGTGAGTAACGAACTTTTCGGCTGATGGGTCCGGCGCTCGCCACGTGCAGCGGCGATCACCGCTTCGCAAACAGCCTTGTCGAACAAGCCACTGGCGGCATCCTGCTCCAGCTGTCTGGCCGCTTCCGATTCGTCATAGGCCGTCCTCCATGGCCTGGCTTCCCTGAGTGCGACCCAGGCTACGGAGGTGGCGAACAGTCGATGCTCGGCACACAGGGCATCCCCCATCACGCCTCGAAAGTAGCCACTGCCGTTGAGCCGTTCGTAGGCATGGGCGGCAATCTGCGCAGACCCGGCCAGTTCGCTGATAGGCCTCAGCGCCTGTTGCGTCCAGTAGGGAACCAGGTGCACCCGCTCCGCCGCGCTGTAAGGAAGCGCCCCGGCGGTGTTCCAGAGTTGGTTGGAAACGGCTGCCCGACCGAGGCCGTAAACGAGCGCTGCCTTGCCGAGCGCTGTCAGGGTCGGTTCACCTAGCCCCCACAAGCGTGCAGCTTCCATGGCGACATGTGCCACCCGCCGCGAATGCCCCGCCAGCCAGGGTAGCTTCAAGTCAATCACGTCCCCCACCAATGTCAGCGAGACGGAACGTTCGGCCTCCCCATGGGCAGGGTTTTCAGAGTGGCCTTCCAGGTCTGCCAGCCACGCCCTGGCGTTATCCATGAGCAACGACGCGAGGGATGCGGGGTAGCGCCGATCCGACTGGTCGCGGATCCAGCGCAGCGCTGCGTCCAGGCCATGTGCTCGGCTGAGAATATCCAGATCACCTGCAAGCACCACCTGATAGGCGACCTCCGGAATGTGTTCATGGGTCAAGCCCAGCGGCCGGCCAGTCCCATCGTAGGTTTCGAATACACGGCACAAGCCTGCTTCGACAGCGGCCCCCAGTTCGAGGGTTTTCGCGACTTCGCCAGAGACCTCGCAGTGCACCACGGCCAGCGGTCTCGCCTGATGCACCGCGTTCATGGCCTCTTTGCTCAGGGTCAGGTCGAGCATCGCGCGGCGGCCATCGACGTCATCACCGAGCAGATCCGCAAACCCTTCGGCGTTGGCAGTGCAGCCGGACCAGCGCAGCAAGGCGACCTGCTCCGCTACCCTCAGGTGCTCGCCATCGCCGTGTGAGGCCTGTGCCAACCTGCGCGCCAGTGCGGCAACGCGTCGGGAATGCCCAAGTGGCTGGCCCATGCTGAGGTCCCCGACCTGGCCGATCGCCCGCAGCGCTCCGCTCAATGAAATGTCCAGTTGCAACGCACTATCCATGAAAAATGCCTTGGGTCGGATAAATGACCGATGCCCACGAAGCAGGCCAGTCAGCAGAATTGAGCTCCCACACAGGAGTTCATCCAATGAAAACACTCAGATCAAAAGCCGTCACCGTCGCCTTCGCCCTTGCAAGCACATTGGCCGCGGGTGTCAGCCAGGCCCAAGATACAACGCCTTCGGTGGTAATCGTACACGGCGCATTCGCCGACGGCTCCGATTGGGCCAAGGTCGTGCCGCTTCTCCAGGCCAAGGGGGTTGCCGTTTCGGTCGTGCAAAACCCGCTCACCTCGCTTGCCGACGATGTCGCCGCTACGCAAAGAACGCTGAACAATCAGCCGGGCCCTGTCGTGCTGGTCGGTCACTCCTGGGGCGGCACCGTGATTACCCAGGCCGGCAGCGACAAGAAAGTCCGCGCCCTGGTATACGTCGCCGCCTTCGCCCCCGATGCCGGTCAAACCAGCGGCGAACAAGGCAAAGGTGCACCCACGCCCCCGGGCATCAGTCAGATCAAGGCTGACGGCAACGGTTTCCTCTACTTGACCCCAGAAGGCATGGCCAAGGACTTCGCCCAGGATCTTCCAGCGGCACAGACCGCCGTGATGACTGCGACGCAAGGCCCCATCAAGGCATCCGCGTTCGAGGACAAAACGACCGTCTCTGCCTGGAAGACCAAACCGTCCTGGTACCTGCTCGCCACCGAGGACCGGATGATCCATCCCGATGTCCAGCGTTCTGCCGCCAAGCGTATCGGCGCCACCCTGACGGAGCTGCACACCAGCCATGTGCCCCAGCAGTCGCAGCCAGCCGAAGTGGCCAAGGTGATTCTCGAGGCAGTGAAAAACGTCAGCGAGCAGTGATCGCTGCTTCGCAACGCCATTGATAGCCCTGAACTCAACCGCTGCATCGATACGGAACGGACGCATGAATCATCGGCATGATCGAAACTACGACTTCATCGTATGCGGCGCAGGCACGGCGGGCTGCGTGGTTGCTGCCCGTCTTGCCCAACAGGACAACGCACGCGTGTTGTTGATTGAAGCAGGCAACGAATACGCCGGCCCTGAGGTTGTAGAGCCGGCGCAGTGGCCGCTGAACCTCGGTTCGGAGCGCGATTGGGCATTCGAAGGACAACCCAATCCGCACCTCAACGGTCGTCGTCTTTCCTTGAACATGGGCAAGGGACTCGGGGGTGGCTCCAGCATCAACGTGATGGTCTGGGCACGCGGGCATCGATCGGACTGGGATCACTTCGCTGCCGAGTCCGGCGACTCCGCCTGGGGATACGATTCGGTACTGGATTACTACCGGAGGATCGAAAACTGGCAGGGAGTACCGGATGCCGCACGGCGTGGTTCAGGTGGCCCCGTGCATGTCGAGCAGTCGGCGATGCCTCAGCCCCTCGCCTGGGCAACACTGGAAGCGGCCAGTCGTCTGGGGATTCCCCGATATGACAGCCCCAACGGAGCGATGATGGAAGGCCCGGGCGGTGCCGCGATCACCGATCTACGCATCAACCAGGGCAGGCGCGAATCCGTCTACGATTCCTATATCCGGCCACGGCTGCATCAACCGAACCTGACGGTCCTCACCGGCGCACTGGTGGCCCGTGTCCTGCTTAGCGGCACAAAGGCGGTCGGTGTCGAAGTGCTCATCGAAGGGCAACGGCACCGCTTCTACGCCGAGGCCGAAGTCGTCTTGTCCTTGGGCGCGGTGAACACGCCCAAGGTGCTCATGCAATCCGGCATCGGCCCGGAGAGCGAACTGCGCGCCCATGGCATCGTCCCGATCAATCATCTTCAGGGTGTGGGTCAGAATCTGCAGGACCATATTGCCTTTGGCTGTACCTGGGAGTACCTGCAACCCCAGGCTGTCGGCGGCGGCGGTTGTGAAACCACGTTGTACTGGAAAAGCGACAGTCGCCTGGACGCCCCAGACCTGCTGCATTGTCAGCTTGAATTTGCCGTGCCCTCCCCGGCTGAAGTGGGTATCCCGCCACCGCAACAAGGTTGGACGATGTTCGCTGGGCTGGCCAGGCCGATCAGTCGTGGGCGCTTGCGCCTATCGGGCGCCGGGCCGTTGGATGCTCCACTCATTGAGCCGAACTCGCTGAGCGCGCCCGAGGATATGGCGGCGGCGTTTGCGTCCATCGACCTCTGCAGGGCGCTCGGGAACAGCGAAGCCTTCAACGGGCTGGTAAAGCGCGAGGTGGTGCCCGGGCCGAAAGAGCACCGCGCCATGGAGCAGTTCATCCGCCGTTCTGCCGTGTCCTACTGGCATCAGTCCGGCACTGCGAAAATGGGCCGAGATGAGATGTCTGTGGTCGACCATCAACTCCGCGTATATGGCATCGAGAAACTGCGGATCGCGGATGCCTCGATCATGCCGCGAATCACCGTCGGCAACACCATGGCTCCTTGCGTGGTCATTGGCGAGCGGGCAGCGGATCTCGTCCTCGCTGCCCATGGCATGTTCGCTCCGGCCGGTTAAAGTCTAAGCACTAGGGCCTATGCCAACGATGTTGTTCGAATCATCCTGTTCGCCAGTAAAGAAAGCGGCTCCCTCAATATGGTAGACCTTCGGTTCTTCCGAAAAATATTCCTCCAGGCCCATCATGAACAGCCGATGGTCTTCACTCTCTTCGAAACCCGGCGTGTGATCCTCGAGTGATTGCCATCGCACGATCAGGTTGAATTGCTCGGGGGTTTCAATCCCTTGCGCTAGCAAGTGGCCGAGGTAACCCTTTGCGCGGGTGAGCAAAGGAGCGACCTCGGCAAATGCACGTCTGAACATTTCAATGCGTTCTTTGTGAACGGGGAGCAGAGCAATTTCATAAATCATGGCGCACCTCGAAAATGACTGAAACGGTTAAAAGCACGCACTTACGAGATGAGCGACGGCTCGACAGCAATTGCGATTTTTCCTCGGACACCGTTGTTGGGACTCTCCAGCCGGGCATGGGCGAGTGGAATGTCGGCAAGCGAATACACGGCGCCAACATGTGGCCGCAGCTGACCTCGCTCTACCAATGCGCTCAACTCATCGAGCTTGCCGCGGTTCTGTCTTGTGAAAACGAAGTGATAACTCGCATTCTTGCCCCAGGCCTGAACGACGTTTTGCGGCTGTGCAATGTCCACGATCGTGACCACTCGACCAAGTTGTGCGAGCACGTCGGGGCTGCGTGACAATGTGTTGCCGCCGATGGTGTCGAACACAACATCAACGCCGTGGCCACCCGTTTCCCGCATGACGGCGTCAACATAATCTTCTTTTTCGTAGTCGATGATCACATCGGCACCCATGCTGCGTGCGAACTCAGCGTTCGCCTCGCGCACGGTCGTGAATACCTTTGCGCCCATGGCCTTTGCCAACTGGATCGCGACATGACCGACGCCTCCCGCGCCGCCGTGTATCAGAATGCTCTCCCCGACCCTGAGCGCCGCACGCACGATCAGTGCTTCCCATACCGTCCCGCCAACCAAGGTGAGGCTTGCCGCCTCAAGATGGCTCAGCGAGGCAGGCTTCTTCCCGATGATGCTTTCGGCAGCAACGTGGTACTCGGCATAACTGCCTGGCCCGTCGAATATTTGCGGGGTGTACCAGACTTCGTCTCCTGGAGCGAAGGTCGTCACACCTGGCCCAACTGCTTCGACAACGCCCGAAACATCGTGCCCGGTGATGGCCGGCAGTTGCACCAGGTCGGGATAGTCGCCACGTCGAACCTGGTAATCCAACGGATTGATGGAAGTTGCGTGTACCCGGACCAGGACCTGTCCCGCATGTGGCACGGGCTTGGGCACGTCGCGGAGTTCGAACGATTCAGGACCGCCAAATGATTTAAGTATCATCGCTTTCATAGTAAATCCTCGCATCTAGAAAAAGGGATATCGAGATATCTCGATATATTGCGGTAAAAAATTACAGTTCTTTGCCAATGATCTCGGCAAGTGCACTGATGGTTGCTTCATTCCGTTTGTAGTAGGTCCACTGACCGATGCGCCTGACTTCGACCAAGCCCACTCGTTGCAGAGTTGCAAGGTAACCAGACACCGTTGACTGCGACAGTCCGATACCTTCTTGAATACTACTGACGCAGACGCCCACCGTGAGAACGTCACCCTCATCCTGCGGAGGGAAGTTCTTTGCGGGATCCTTCAAGCCTTTCAGGATTTCAAGGCGTGTAGGGTTCGAGAGGGCTTTGAATACTTCGATCAATTCCATGAGCAGAGGATATCGAGATTTAGCGATATGTCAATACTAAATATCGATGCGGTCTTCTGAACCGTCGAGTTTCCATGTGTGTCTCGTACGGCATACTCAAAAGGGAAAGTCTGTCGTACCTGCTGCACATCGGAAATGAACTGCCCACGTTCCATAGGCACAGGTAGGTGACTGATTGCGCACGATGCCATGCTGGAGCCCCCGCCTCCCAACACGCGCATCCTCGACATGAGGTATTCTGCGCCGCGTCAAACACGGTCCTGGCTTGCGGTGCCCAACCGCTCGTCACGACCCTTCGATCGGTCAAAACAAGCGCGCATCTGGAGTTCTGCATGTTGATTGGACACCGGTTCGAGCGCACCGCGCAGGGTGACCTGCTCATCCACTCACGCAACCTGGTGCAGAGCGCATTTGTGCTGTTGGCAGGAACACTGGCCTTCATTTTACCGGTGGCGTTCGCCGTGTTTGTGATCGTTGATGGAGCCGCGCTGATGGCTGACGTGGATCCACTGTCCGCCATATTGATGGTGCTGTTGTGGCTGCTGATTCCTGCCCTTGGCCTGCTCCTGGTGGTGTACACCGGCATCCGCGAGACCTTGGTGTTGTCGCGAGTCGACGGTGATGGCAAGCGCCTCACCCGAAACTTTTTTGGGCGCCGCGAGCGTGTGCATTCGGTCTTCAGAATCGACGACGCCCAGTACCTCGAGCTTCGTCGCCGTCCACACGCTGAGCGAGCCCACACCCAGCTGTGGCTGATGATGCGCGATGGCACCGCGCACCGTCTGACGACCGAGAACGTTCCGGTGGTGCCGGGAAGCCAGCGCACCGACGTATGGCTGCGTGAACTGGCCGACTACCTGAACGTGGCGGTGCCCACCGAGGTCATCGAGGGTTCGGCGGCGGCTGTGAAGGTGCCCTATCGGCCTGCGCCAGCCCCCACCAGCGGTAAGGCGGTGAGGGAAGCCCGGCAGCGCCGGGAAAAGGGAGACACGCCTGCGCCTGAGGCGACCGAGAAACTCGGCATTCCCGCACGTGCCTTGCTCACGCTATTGGGTGCCTTCTTCGCGGTGCTGGAGCTGACTAACATCATTGCCTTGGTGCCGGCGCTGTTTACCGGGCGGTTGCGCGTCAGCGGCTTTCGAACGGGCTCTACAATCTTCTACTGGGCCGAGCAACCATGGAGCTTTGCAGTCAGCTTGCTGGTGGGCATCGTCGTGGGGTTGATCATTGGCGTCATCGCCTGGGGTTGCCTGCGCACGGCGATCCTGGGTCGGATGAGCTCCAATCCCTGAGAGCAGTCAATTTAGCCCGGTGCGCGCAGCGCTTCCGGCCAAGGGCTGGGCGATGTAGTGCTGCCGTCGGGCCGTACCGTGTCGCAATTGGTGGGCAATGCGGTGGCGACAGCCTATCAGCAGGCAGGATACCAAGTGGTGAGCACACCCACGCCGAGCGCCGCCAACGTGAACGTGCGCATTATCGAATACTGGTCGTGGTTCTCTCCAGGCGCGTTCAGCATCGCGGTGAATAACAAGGCCCACCTGAAAGACGCCGCGCCACTGGAGGTTATTTCCGGCGCACGCGACAGCATGCAACTGGCCACAGACAGCGATTGGAAGAAGATCAACGAGCAGGGCCTCAGCGCCATCGTGGCCGAGACAAGCAAACAACTGGGCAAGCCTAAGCCTTAAGGCGGCATCCAGTCCTGGGCGCCAGAATCAACCCGCCATGATCGGTTCGTGACGGTCTATCGTCACCCAGACCATTAGCCGTCGCCGTGGCGGATGCAGTCGCAGACATCAACGCGACGGCTCCGCCCTTCTGCGACGCGCCTCCCCCAACGCCCGGAAAACGCTGCGGCTATCATGTAGCACCCTGTTTATTCCATCAGATTGCGGGGCGAGGCCGCCCCTGCTCGACAGGTTTCAGACTTGAGTCAAATAGCGCTGCGCCACGGCGGACTGTTTGATCTGCGACATAAGACCCTGACGCGCGGTTTGCAGGACGTTCCAGCGTTCGCCTTCTTGCAACGGAGGAATGGTCACCGGTTCACGGCGGTCGAAGCCGACCAGTGCGGCATCGACCAGGTCGTCCACTTCCATGATTTCGCTCAAGGTGTTGATGTCGATACCGGCGCGGTCCCAAATCTCAGTGCGGGTGGCGGCGGGCAATACGGCTTGCACATAAACACCCTGAGGCGAAAGTTCCAGGCTCAGGCCTTGGGAAAGGAACAGCACAAACGCCTTGGTCGCCCCATAGACCGTCATGCCGAGCTCAGGCGCCAGACCCACCACCGATCCAATGTTGATGATCGCGCCCTCACCTGCTTTGGCCAGGCGTGGCGCGATGGCGCTGGCGAGTCGCACCAGCGCCGTGGTGTTGAGCGCCACCAGTTGCGCAATGCTGTCGGTGCTTTGCTCGATGAAGGTGCCGGACTGCCCGGCACCGGCGTTGTTGACGAGGATGCCGATGCGCTCGTCATCCCGCAGACGCGCTTCGACAGTGTGCAGGTCGCTGAGTTGAGTCAAGTCGGCCGCAAGCACCTCAATGGCAACGCTGTGCTTGTCACGCAACCTTGCGGCGAGCGTTTCCAGGCGCGAGTGGTCGCGGGCGACCAGTACCAGGTCATGCCCGCGTTGAGCGAAACGCTCGGCGTAAACCGCGCCGATGCCGGTGGAAGCGCCAGTGATGAGAACGGTAGGACGAGTAGTCATGATGTCAGCTCTTTTCGGGAAAATGGGGGGTGGATGCGCAATCAGAAATCAGGCCCGATTGGCCTGTGCCTGCGTGCAAGGGATAAACAGATTTTGGTCGCTCATGGGTGCTTGTTCCGTGCCCGTTGGTGAATTTCAGATTGCTGGCATTTAGGATGATGATCGAAATCTAAACTGTCAACAACTTTGATTATGGATGACATCTATGTATCATCACCCATGAATTTCCAAGCGGTAACGAGGTATCGAACATGCGAGTGAGCAAGGCCCAGGCCCAGGCAAATCGCGAACATATCGTCCAAACGGCCTCGGCCATATTTCGCGAACGCGGTTTTGACGGCGTCGGCGTGGCCGACTTGATGGCCGCTGCCGGTTTCACCCATGGCGGTTTCTACAAACATTTCGGTTCAAAGGCTGACTTGATGGCTGAGGCCTCGGCCAACAGCCTCACGCAATCGCTGATCAGCGCCGAAGCGCTGAGCATCCAGGATTTCATCGATGTGTATGTGTCCAGGGATCATCGCGACGGACGCGCCACGGGTTGCACCATGGCGGCGTTGTGCGGTGACGCGGCGCGTCAGTCCGGCGATTTGAAGTCAGCGTTCGCTGAGGGCATTGAGCGCATGTTGCAAATGCTCGGCGAAAAATACCCGACCGGGCCGGATGCGCCAGCGGGTGAGGCCAGGGAGAAAATGATCGACCTGCTGGCGCGTGCGGTGGGTGCGATCGTGTTATCGCGCGCCTGTCCTGACGACTCGGCGCTGGCGGATGAAATTCTGGCGGTGTGTCACGCAGAGATGACCGCATCGTTATCTACCAGCAAGTAAGCTCTGCGAAGCCCCTGACATCTCGTGCTGCTATTCAGCAAGCGTTACGGCAGTTTTCGACTCGTCTGATGCCGTCATTGCCAAGCCCTGAACAGAGAGGGAATAGCATCAAGCCATTGGCTCGAACGGCACTGGGTCCCCTGTTCACGCCATCATCAAATCCAGATTCTGCACCGCCGCGCCAGCGGCGCCCTTCCCAAGATTGTCAAATACCGCCGCCAACAGAACCTGTCCCATTTCGTCATTTTCACACACCACCAATCGCAGACCATCAGTCCCGTTAAGCGCCTGGGGATCAAGGTACGTCAACGCTTTAGCCGCCTGCATCGACATCACCTGTACAGAGGGTGCATCGGCGTAGTGCTGCATAAGGCAGGCATGCAAACGCCCCGCATCCACGCCTGGCGCCAACAACCGAAGTTGCAAGGGGATGGTCAGCACGATCCCTTGCCGAAAAGCCCCATAGGCTGGCACGAACATCGGCCGCTCCGTCAAACCGCTGTGCTGCTGTATTTCCGGAATATGTTTGTGTGCCAACCCCAGACCGTAGACCTGGAACGCGGGCGCTTGCGATGCACCCTCCCCCTCATGCTCCTGCACGCCGGCGCGCCCTTTTCCGGAGTAACCCGACACGGCATGAATGTTCATCGGGTAGTCCGTAGGCACAAGCCCAGCCTCCAGCAGTGGACGCAGCAGCCCTATCGCTCCCGTGGGATAGCAACCGGGATTGCTGACACGCCGCGCCGTGGCGATTCGTCCGGCCTGCTGCGAGTTCATCTCCGGGAAACCATAGACCCAGTCTGGCTGGGTACGGTGCGCGGAGCTTGCATCGATCACGCGGACAGCAGGATTGGCGATGCTCGCTACAGCGTCGCGGGCAGCGGGGTCGGGCAAGCAGAGAATCGCGATGTCGCAGTCATTGATGATTTCCGCGCGGCGTTGCGGATCCTTGCGATGTTCGGGGCTGAGCGTGACGAGCCGCAGATCGGTCCGGTTGCGTAGGCGCTGATGGATCTGCAACCCGGTAGTGCCTTGGTCGCCGTCGATGAATACATGAGGAATTGCCATGGAATGCTCCCGGACATAGGAAATCAGGAGATTCCATCTTCAGTGAACGGCTAAGATTGGAAAAGTTGAATTTATAAACGATAAAATTCAGCTTTCCTGAACATGGAGTGACGCATGCGCGAGATCAGCCTGGACCGGCTGCGCACATTGGTGGCCATTGTCGACTTGGGTTCGTTTGCCGAGGCCGCTCGGGCATTGCACCTTGCGCCCCCCACGGTCAGCTTGCATATCGCCGATCTGGAGGCGCGGGTTGGTGGCCAGCTGTTGTCACGTACCCGTGGACGCATTCAGCCTACGACGATTGGCGAAACACTGGTGGACCGCGCGCGGCGCCTGTTGGCGGATGCGGAGCAGGCGCTGGAGGACGTCGAGCGTCAGGTGCAGGGCTTTGCCGGGCGTGTGCGGCTAGGAGCCTCTACGGGAGCCATCGCCCAGTTGCTGCCGCAAGCGTTGGAGACGTTAGGTCAACGCCATCCTGACATCGATGTGCAGGTCGCGGTACTCACCTCGCAGGAGACGTTGAAGAAGCTTGCCGAGGGCTCGTTGGAGATCGGCCTGGTCGCGCTGCCCCAGCCGCCGGTGAAGGGATTGCGGATCGAGCCATGGCGCCGGGACCCGGTCATGGCCTTCTTGCCGGCGCGCTGGGACTGCCCGGATATCGTCACGCCCGGTTGGCTGGCCGCTCAGCCATTGATTCTGAATGACAACACCACCCGGCTTTCACGCTTGACGTCGGAGTGGTTCGCCACTGATGAACGCCAGCCTACACCGCGTATTCAACTGAACTACAACGATGCGATCAAAAGCCTGGTGGCTGCCGGTTATGGCGCGACGTTATTGCCGCATGAAGCCTCCACGCCATTGCCCGATACCCGGATCGTCATGAGGCCATTGCAGCCCTTGTTATGGCGTGAGCTGGGGATTGCCCACCGGGGTGGCGATGTCGAGCGGTCTACGCAACATGTGCTGGATGTGTTGTGGGGGTTGAGTGCTGGGTAGGTGCAATGACCAAGGGCAGCAATCGACCTAAAGCTGCCCTATATGGAGGTCTTCCTCACGCATAGCGCCTTGGACCGCTCAGGAAGCAGCCCAAGGCAAGGAATAACCAGGTTGGCGTTCTACACCCAGAAGTTAGCCACTCCGATCAATTGAAAGACCTCCTCTTCCGGGGGCTCGGCGAAGATGATGTCCAAGTTACGGTAACCGGAGTGGTCTCCGGCCAAGCTCAACTCGAATCGAGCCCCATCGGCGTCGGCTTCGTAGCTCTTCAAGTAAGTCAGGTTCTTGGTTTCATTGAAAATCACGTCCAACGTGCCGTTGTAACCATTTCCCAGCCGGGTAAAGCCCAAGGCGGACAAATCGATCTTGTCTTCACCCACGGTATAGTCGATCAGGCGATCAGTGTGGTTGTCGGTGGCGGTACGGTAGCTGTCGCTCAGTACGTCGAAGCGGAACACATCGTTGTTACCGCCACCCACCAATAGGTCCCGGCCCTCTCCGCCAACCAATACATCATCCCCTAGCGCTCCATAAAGACGATCATCGCCCGCGGCCCCCGCGATGATTTCGCCTCGAGCGTTGCCTTGTAAACGATCGGCCTCTTCGGTGCCCGTCAACCTGGCTTGCTGAAACAGGAGGTTGGTTTCATTCAGCGTTTGGCCCAAGTCACCGTCGAAAACCACTTCGAAGCGTTCCCCATCCGCGTTGGCATCGAAACTTTTGAGGTAGGTCCGCGTCCCGCTTTCATTGACTCGTATCGCCAGCGTTCCGTCATGTCCATTGCCCAGCCCGAGGAAGCCCATGGACGAGAGGTCGATCGTATCGACGCTGGGGTCGAAGTCGGTGATTCGGTCGCTATGGGCGGCGGTTGCGGTTCGGTAACTGTCTGTGACTGACTGGTAACGGAACGTATCGGCGCCGGTGCCGCCTGTCAGCAGGTCACGACCTTGCTGGCCATCGAGCAGATCGTTACCGGCCCCGCCAAAGATCGCATCGTCGAACGAGGCGGTACCTAGCAAGAAGTCATCATCGCGGCCACCGTCAAGGTGGTAATAGCCGTCGTCGGGATTGCCAAAGCTGTGGTCCAGGCTACCGTCGGGGTTCAACTGAACCAAGGCGGCCAGATAGCCGTCCGCGCTCGTACCTTGGCTTCCGCCAATCAATAGCTTGCCGTCGGCCAGCACGATCATGTCGGCTACGGCGAAAGGCGCGCTTTCCGAGCCCCAACTCATCTGACCCTGATTACCGAAATCGGTGTCGAGCGAGCCGTTGGCGTTGAGTCGGATAACCGTCGCCACACCGCCCGACGCGCCCGCCAGCAGGATTTTGCCGTCATCCTGGATGACGAGGGCGTCTGCGTGAACATCCAGGGCCAGGCTGCCGCCGTTCGCAAAGCTGCTATCCAGGGTGCCGTCCTGGTTGAGCCGGGTCAGGGTATCTCGCCCCGTGACCAATACCTTCCCGTCTCCCTGCAGCGAAACGTCGATCGTGCCGCTGGGGTGGATGCCGACGGACGCAGGCAGGTGCAGGATTCCGGCCTCTGCGAAAGACGAGACCAAGGCCCCCGTCGCGTCGAAGCGGGCGATATAGATCTCCCCAGAGGGATACGCAGCGCTCGCGAAAAAACTGCCGTCGCGTTGCACGGAGAACGACGCTTGCTGGCCTAGAGAGTCATTCCAGTAGAAAGGCACTGTCGCGGTACCGCCGTTCCCGAAACTCGTATCGAGGCGCCCGTCAGCCAAGGTACGGCTGACGCCTGACACCCAGGTGTCGCCCACTTTCACGTATTGCGCCACCAGGTAGCCCCCTCCCGGCTGCACCGCGGCATTACCGCCGTCCTCGATATCGAGCGACACAGGCAGGAGGGATTTACCGTCTCCACTGAAGTTGCGGTCCAGGCTACCGTTGGCATTGAACCGGACCAGGCTGCCGGTGAAGCCTGAATCCTCTTCGCCGCCCAGTCCCAGGCGACTGTAAGCGCCAAGCCAGATAGCACCGTCCGGATCGACCGTGATACCTCCGATGTTGTCCGAACCCCATAAGGTCGTGACCACCATGCCCATGTTTCCTACAGCCGAAGCGGCGGGCGAAATGCTCTGACTCATCTCCATGCCTCCGATAGCTATTTGTCGCCAAAAACAATAGACACGGTTCAGTCTGGTTGCCACTTTACGAAACGAAGAAAGGTTCTTGGACGACCTTCCCCAGGAGCTGCCTAAGTCTTCGCAAGATCCATTACCATAAGACCCCTAACCTGCAATCCGAGGCCCCTGATATGTACTGGGGAGCTCGAAAGTATCAAGGAGCGATGATGTACGGGAATCACAAGTTGGCCTGGTGTGCTTTGCTGGCGGGAGCCGTAGCACTCAGCGGTTGCACTTCGTTGCTTCAGGGCAAGCAATATGTTTTTCCCAGTCCGGATGAGCCCTCGGCTACGGTTCGCCTTAAATATGAACGCGGCACCAAGCTGGACGCCATGACTTTCAACGAAAAGGGCTGCTACGCGGGGTTCACGACACTGCCCTATACCAATGGATTTATCGAATCGCCAATGGCAGCGGGCAAAGAGCTGGTATTGACTTACTGGAACGTCGTCGGAGGTAGCCAGTGTCAAATACCTTTTTCTTTCACGCCGCAGGACGGCGCCACCTACACCTTGAAGACCGGCTTCTGGGGTCAGACCAAGACAGGCATCCTTCCCATCTTTACCAGCGACCAGTATTACTGCGGAATTGGCGTCGTTAAAAAAATCGGCGATCAGGAGAGCATCGAGCCCATTCAACAGCTACGCATCAAGACGGGTTTTGCCTGCCTTAGGTTCGTCAAATAGAGCGGGTGAGCCCATGAGGAATACGGTTCTGAAGCGTCAACTTCCCGAACCCGAAGATGCTGCAAAAGCGAAGCTTCGCAAGCTGCTGACTGCCAGCACGATTTTGCCAATGATGAATAACACCAAATGGGCCGAACTGATCGAAGCAATGCTCGGCACGCCGGAAATGAAACCAGAGTTCAGATTGCACAGTACCTTAGCTCCGAGCGGCTATTGCACAGACTGGGATGGCGACTGGCATTACCACATCCATCCAGTAGCAGAAATTGAGTGGATCGAACTCAGAGCGGTTTCGCTCGATTGGTTGCTGTCCACGCTAAGGAAACACAATCTTCCGTTTTCGCTGGAAGGTGAAACACCGCGTGTATGGGGTTACACAAGACAAGGCTTGCAGCCCGATTGGTGCTGAATCAAGCGTTTTCGACTAACGGCTTTCGGTAAAAACAGACTGAGTAGAGCCAACCGCCATTTCAGGCTTTCAACAACCGATAAAGCGATTGCGCGTGGGATACTTTCGGCCCTGCACGTTGCAGATTCCGGCGACTCTGCGAAGTGACCTCCTCAATCTCGAACGCGTGAGGCGTCAATACCACGTGCTCAATTACACGGGCCGATTGCAAGTGTGTCCCCCTTCAATCGCTCTAACCAACGATCTACGACGTTTACAAACGCTTCGAGCGTTGACAGTTTTCCGATGATTGGAGTGGCTATTGGTTTGCGTGAGCAGGTCGAGAATGGCCTGGGGCGACTGAAATATCGCCGTAGACGCGATTGAGCTGTCAACGCCAACAACATCTTCGACCGCCAGTATTACTCAACCATCGCCAACACCGTGAGCTACGGCGATGATGCCTGCGGCAATTCACATAACATTCCGTCCACTACACCGTGTTAGTGAATCATTTTTGAAGCACTTTTTATAAACCAAAGGCCACAACGGACTTCGGTAGCAGTGCTTCAAAACGCCCTTCGATAAAAATACAGGAAATCGGCTTTACGTAAAAAAAATCTAAACTATGCTGCATTGAAAAGTAAAAAATAAAAAAACCACATACGGAGCACGTCACTTATGATGCGCAGCATCCTCGCGAACGTAATGATACTATCGCTAATTGCATTCTGCTCCGCTTGTGCCATCAGCAACCAAGGAGCTGTTGATTACCGATATAACAGACCCGGCACCAACCAAGGGAATCTAAACCCCAAGTATGTTCGTTCCGAAGCCGCAGCAAACCTAATCAGCGCTGGCGATCCAATAACAGTTTCTCTAAAACAAGTTTTCGTAAAAGATTTCACTGAATACAGGAGCCTGTTGCGTGTCGTTAGAAATGAACCCACAACGGGGGATATTGCAATTGTTTCCAGCACATGCGAGGACCCTTGCAATAGAAAATTTGGAAGCGACGGAATAAAAAGCTCCAAAGTTATTTTTTACAGCAATGACGTACGCCGCGGGCAGTTTCTCAATCTATCAAACTTGCATGGCGTCTTCGGCCCAATAACTTATGGCGGAAACCCGCTGAAATTTGATTTTTATATAATAGAACTAGACACCGACGGCACCCAATTAAGAAACCTCGCTGCTAACCTTGCGGGACTTGGCGAAACTTTTTATCCGCCTGCGCATCCAGCCACTGCGATCCTTTCGTCCTTAGCTGAGGTTTTTATCAAAGATGATCAGGATGATAACATATTTACTTTTTCCTTCGATTTGAAAAGCCCGACCACTGAAAACGCTACAGCGAATCCAAGCTCTGCTGCTATTGAAGCAGGAAATTATGTTTTGATAAGAAGCGAAGACCGCACCCAACAAATTCCCTGGTCCACTCTGGCCTATAATGATGCTACAGGAAGGGTCGTTCATTCACGTTGTGCTTTAATCCCCGAGCCTACTGCGGATTGCTTTTATACAGACAACTCGTACATGGTTATTGAAGTAAGCAAAGCTAAAAACGCAGTGAGCAATGATGCTCAACAGATAATTTTTTCCGCACTAAAATCAAGTATCGCAGCAACTGGCCCAAGCATTTTAAACAACCAATTAACCGCAGAAAAAATGCAAGAAATCAGGAACAGCTTGGAAAGTACCGAGATTCGCGGTCGCGCTATACACACCCTTAAATCTATCAAGGACAGCCCGCCAAATTCACAGAAAAGAAAGCTCGCGACCCTAAACTTAGCTTCAATATGGTTCGATAGCGAAAAAGCGATACTTCCTTCAGACGTTTCCATCGTAGCTACCCAGGCCAACGATTTGTTGGGGCAGTGCACAGACTTATCAATCGAGGATGCACTTGTATATCAAGATGCAATTCGTACCAGGACGGTGGCGAACAAAGCAGCATTTGTTAATGCTCTCGTACAATGTCCATTCAGCCAATAGAGAACCTCCCATGACTCACCTACGGATAATCCTGGCTTCTATGTTTAGCACATGCATATTAGTTACTGGCTGCACAACACAACAAGACAAAAATCATGCAGTATTCATCGACGATAACGAAGCTTTGCATACTGAATACGCACATCTTGAATGGGACCCAAAGATAATTTACAACCCCGCATCTACTGGAACGCCTGAGGTAGTTTTACACGAAGTAATTTCAACATCAACGCAGCCGGCTAAAGCACCGAACTACAAAACAATTAGAGTCAATTTTGCGACTGATCGGACGCGCAACACCGTCGATGGAGAAGAACCTTTCACAGAGGTACCCAATGAAAGTGAAGATGAATTACTCTACGGCACCTGCGATGTCAGCATCCCTTTCGACCATCAAATCGGAGTCATCGAAGGTCCAATGCTTGGGTGGAAACGCCTAGAGAACCCAGAAAAACATATGGTACTCCTATCCACAAAAATTATAGGAAAAGAAGTATTTTTTGAAAATCTAGAAAGCCAAATCATCAGAACCTCAAACTCGAATGCTTTTATTTTTGTGCATGGATACAATGTCAGCTTCTCAGATGCAGCACTAAGAACCGCCCAAATGGCGCAAGACCTTAAATTTGAAGGCGCCGCTATTTTTTATAGCTGGCCTTCAAAAAAAAGCACCGCGACCTATCCTTGGGATGAACAAAACATAGCCTGGTCCGAACCTCATTTCAAAAAATTTCTATCTGACTTTCTAAGCACCACTGCAGCAGAAAATGTATATTTAGTTGGTCATAGCATGGGTACCAGAGCATTAACAAATTCACTCACCTCATTAATCCGAGAAAAACCCGAACTCACCGCAAAACTAAAATCCATAATTCTTGCCGCCCCCGATATTGACACAAGAATATTCAAAAGAGACATAGCGCCTTACCTTACCGGCGCAAATTTAAACTTAACTTTATACGCATCATCTAATGATGAAGCACTGAAACTATCCAGAAAATTCCATGGTTCCCCCAGGCTAGGCGACTCTGGTGCAAGCCTCGCGTTATTGAAAGGCATAGACACCATTGATGCTTCACATGCTGATACGAGCTTCAGTTTTATAGGGCATTCCTATTACGGAAGTAAGTCGATACTTAGTGACATGTACGATATTTTTCAAAAAAAACAAATCAAACCTGATAATCGCTTTGGTCTAGAACCCGTGGGTAAACCAGTTACCCATTGGACGTTCCGTTAAGCGCTAATCCTCGTTGTTGCTGCTGGCCCGTTGCAGTGCCGCAGACCGGTAATCGTCGTTACACCGACGCTGGCCGGCCTGATTGCCTGATCCTGGCTCGCGTCACCACCCTCTATCCTAGGAGCCATGGCCCAACCATCCCCCAACCTCATTGGACGCACCGAAGACATCTGTGCATCGCCCTACCCAAGCTCGGCCCGTATACCCCTGAAGCACTTAACTACTTGGTTGACTATGGCTTCTTCTATCACGCCTACGGGGCCGGCTTTCTCCGGTTCCGCGCTCATTGCCCAACCGCCCCCTCATACCGCCGCTGAATCCGCTCCAACTCCCCCGACCGCCGCAACTGCTCCAAAGCCTTGGCCCACGCCGCGACCACTTCATCCTCAGAGTCCAAGCTAAAAGCGATATACAACGACGAACGATAGAGCTCGATAGGAATTTTCCGCAACGTGCCCGGGGCGATGTTCAACTGGCGGCTGTAGTAAGCCACCCCCGCGTCGGTGTCGCCAACGATGATGTCGGTGCGCCCGGCGAGTAGCATGCGGTAAAGCAACTTGCTCTCGGTGGCGCTTTTGTCCAGGTTGTTGAAGCCCAGCGATTGCAGCATCGTCGGCACCAGGCCGGCATGTCGCGTGGTGATCTGCGAGGCGTGCAGCAGTTGCTCCAGGGAGTTCACCGGCGGCGCCTTGGCCAGTTGATAGGGGTGGATGGACTCTTCCACGATCGGCCCGACCCACTTGTACAACGGCTCGCGCTCCGCCGTGCGAAACAGCGAATACATGATGGTCTTTGGCCGCGTCTTCAGTACTTGGGTGGCGCGCATACTGGGCTGCAGCAGCACCTCGAACTTATCCCCGGTCAGCGTCATGATGGCCCGGACGATTTCCGTGGTCATGCCGGTGAGCTGATTGTTTTCCTGGTAGTTGTACGGTGCCCATTCTTCGGTGACGACCTGATACTCCTCGGCCCCGACCGCAGTGCCAAGCAATAGACAGAGCAGCGCTGCAGCCGGTGTCGAGTGCTTCACGTGTTCTCCCGGAGGACTGTTCGGTGTTTGTGCATGGAGGGCCTGATTCAAGAAGACAGGGTAAGCATAGACCCAAACACATGCCTGACAGTTGACACAGTGCACATTCCTGACCTTAGCAACCCCTCGACCTTGGTGTACGATCAGCGCGAACCGGATATCGACCAACGTGCACGGCGCCTGCCTTTGCGCCCTCCTCCCAGTGGCCCAACCCACATGAACCCAATCGACCCCTTGTCGTTTCAACGTATTACCACCGCTCATGGCACGCTTGAGGGTGCGATCTATTTCGATGCCGAAGAAGACCTCACCCATGAGGTGTTTCCTGAGCGCATCGTTTTTCAAACCAACTATCTGGATTACCGCAGCTATGAGGTCGATCTCTCCGAGGGCAGGATTCGGGTGCGCAAGACGTGCCTGGATAACTACCAGCGCGGCCATAAGGCACAGGTGATCGATGATGAGATGGATGACGAGGATTGGCGTGAGCTGGGCAGTGTGTGGCAGCGCTTGAGCCAAGACATGGACACCCAGGAGCACGGGCCTCGACTCGATTTGGCCGAGACCCTGGCCGACCTGTTTGATTGCCTGTTCGACGAGGCCCACGCGCAATCGCTCATTGAGAAAATGCCGACCCCTACCGCGCAGTGGGATTGGGCATGGACGCAAGTCGCGTCCGCGCTTACCGAGACCCAGCAATTGGCTGAGTTCGAATGGAAGGAGTGGTCGTCCTGTGGGGTCAATGCGGTCAATGCCCTGGCACCGCTGCGGCAGCTGGGCATTGAAATCCCTACGCCTGACGGTAAGACCCTCGAGGCTGTTAACCGCGCCAACGATTGGGAACGGGCGCTGCTGCAGTATTTCAACACACAGCTGGAAGCCCATGATTTGAAGTTGCTGGCCCTCGGCACGCATTTCGATGAATACCAGGCCTTTGCCTGCTTGCCCATGAATGGGCTGGGCCTGGTCAATGCCTTGGAGATCATGGGTAAGCTGGGCATTGTCTATAAATATTAAGCGTCCTTATGCCGCGATGTTCAGGCGTGGCGGCTGGCTAAACCTTCTTTGAGTCTCGAACCGACGCTATGAAAACTTGTGATCAATGCGGCTCCCTCATCCTCGCAGACAACGCCGCTTGCCCGCGATGCGCCGAAGAAATGCGGCTCACGGTGGAGGCGCTCGCGCCGAGGACCGAGCCATCGAAGTGGCCGAAAATCTTGAAATGGCTGTTTATCGGCTTGACGGCTGCGGTGCTGGCAGCCGCAGCCGCAATCGCCTGGATCTTGCATTCGTTGGGGCCGATGCCGTCTTTCGGTTGATTGCCACAGATGCCTCCTAACCCACCTCTACCGTTCATACAGTGAACGTTGGGAGATCTGCCCCAAGCAGGAGCCGAACACATGAAAACCACGCTTGATCACCTCGTTGTCGTGGCGCCGGACCTGGACACCGGCTGCGCGTCCGTGACAGCTGCATTGGGCGTCGACCTTCAAGCGGGCGGCGCCCATTCGCGCATGGGTACCCACAACAGGCTGCTTCACCTTGGCCCCGGGCTCTACCTGGAAGTGATCGCCGTGGACCCGTCCGCTGGAAACCCCGGCCGCGCCCGCTGGTTCGGCCTGGATCAGTTGGGTCCTCATTCACCGGCGCGCCTTGCCACCTGGGTTGCCCGCACCGATGATATCCAGGCAGCGCGTGACGCCTGTCACGATATTGTCGGGGACGTCGAACCCATGTCGAGAGGATCACTGAACTGGCAAATCACCCTACCGGCAGACGGCCGTCTTCCTTTGGCAGGTTCAGCCCCCACGCTCATTCAATGGGCCGATGGACCTCATCCGACGGATACACTCCAGGACAAAGGCTGTTCGTTGTTGGCGTTGGATGTCTTTCATACGGATCCGGAAAAAATCCAGGCGATTTTGACGGCCATGAACTTTTCCGGTCCGGTTCATCTTCATGCGCTTGAAGCGGATTCAGCGCCGTATTTGCTTGCGCATATTCAAACGCCAGGTGGCTTGAAAACATTGCCGCTTTCGAGAGGGTAAATGGCAATCAGGCGCCTGCTCAGCGCCTGGAACGCAGGATGGCAGGTCAATGGGCCAATGCAGGGGCAGAAGAGGCCTGGCCTTTTCCATAGAGGCTCAATTTCGCAACGATGCTCAGAAGCGCCAGCGCGGCAAAAATGATGCTGCTCCATACCAAATTGTGGGTGCCCAGACTTGCGATGACCCAGCCGGCCAACGACGCGCCTAGCGTGATGCCCAAGTTCGAGAATGAGATATAGAGGCTATTGGCAAATTCGGGTGCTTCACTGGCATCACGCATTAACCAACTCTGACTGATGACCAGGCCTGCGGAGTGCAGCAACCCCCACAAGAGTGTTAACAGCACCATTGCCGAGAATGATCCGCCGAGCAGATAAACCAGTACATAGATACCGATATAGAGCACCGGATAAATAATCGTGGTTCGTACGGCATTTTTTTGCAGCCAGGCGCTGAACAAAAAGTTTCCAAAAAACCCGAAAACACCAAACGCCATCAACATCGCGCTCACCCACGTTCCGTTCATGCCGGTGACTCCCTCCAAATACTCAGCAATAAAGCTATAGCCGGAGAACATCGTGGCAAATACAACTACGACGGTCGAAAGGCTGAGCCAAACGGATCCTTGCTTCAATATGTTGAGCTGGCTTTTGAACGACATTTTTTTCTGAGTGGGTAGCGACGGCATGAGCAGCAGGATCCCGACGAACGCCAAACCGCTGGTGACAGCACCAAATAAAAACGCAGCGGCGAGGGATACGTGATCTGCCATGAACGCGCTAAAAGGAACCCCCAGCACCAGCCCGACCGCGACGCCAGCGAAGACCTTTGCAGTCGCTCCCGCTCTTTTTTCAGCGGATACGGAGTTGACCGCCACCACGAGCGCCACCGCGAAAAACACCGCATGGACCAAAGCGGGCACCACGCGAAATATCAGCATGGTCGAGTAGCTGTCCGTATAGGCATTAAACAGATTGGACACAACGAATATCAGCATGATGCTCAACAGCACCCGCTTTTTATTCCACCCTGACATGAGCAAGGTCACGAACGGGCCGGTCACTGCCACCACCACAGCGTACAAACTCACCAGCAAGCCAACCTCCGTCGGACTGACTTGAAGTTGCCGTGCTAATTGCGGCAGTAAACCGATAATTGCCAACTCGGTGGTAATGACTGCAAATACCGCCAGGGCAAGCGTTAACAGTAAAAGCGTTTCTTTTTTCATTTTGATTAGTCTCTAAATACCTTTTCAAGGCATGCAGAATTACGGTGCGCCGGGCGCTGGATTGAGCGACTGGCACACATTTCATTCCTGCAGTGAATTAATCCGCCAACATTGGACAGCTCGGATACGTGGGCACAGTCTATCCAATCCCCACGGTTGGATTAACCGGCCGAAATTCCAATCACTTCATCGTTGGAGGCTAAAATCATTGAGCCTGAAGCCGGCTCCCTCGTCCTCCACGGCCCCCCGGCTAACGAGGCAAAAACAGGCCTGGATTTGATTCGGTCATCGTCACCAGTGCATCGATGATGACGCGCACCTTGCGTTGGATATACAAAGTCCGCGGCCAGATGACGTTAATCGGCATTCGAGCGCCGGCATATTGGTCCAGCACCGTCACCAACTCTCCACTGCGCAGCTGTTCATGGACTAACCACGTAGGGACCTGACACAGCCCACAGCCGTCCAGCACAGCCTTCAACAACAGATCGCCGTCGCCCAGTTCATGCCTGACGCGGATCTCCTGATCTTCAAGACCTTTTTCCCCTTTCAACAACCAGGTGGCTCGCGTTCCCCTTCGCCACCCGACAATGCAATCGTGCTCCAGAAGGTCAGCTTTCTTGTTGATCGGCGGCCGATCGCTCAGATACTCAGGGGATGCACAAATCACCAGCTGCTGCTCACCCAATCTTCGCGCGACCAGTTCAGGGTCATCTTTCAGGTCACCGATCCTCACGACCAGATCGATGCCTTCGGCGACCATATCGACAGTGCGCTCCGCGAAGGTAATGGACAGGTCCAACTGTGCGTATTGACGCGAAAGTTCGATCAGCATCGGCGCGATGTGCCGGCGGCCAAAGGCGGCCGGAAGGTCAATGCGCAGCCTCCCCCGCGGCTCGACCAGCCCCGAGGTGAGAAATCCCTCGGTGTCCTGGAGCGCTTCCATGACCCGCAGGCAGGTAGCGAAATAGGCATCGCCTTCGTTGGTCAGGCTCAATTTTCGGGTTGTGCGGTGCAAGAGTTTCACGCCCAGGCGCTTCTCCAGGCGTGACACGCTTTTCCCAATAGCCGAACTCGTGACGCCTAACTGCAGGGCGGCGGCGGTGAAACTCTCCAGCTGTACAGCCAGGATAAATTCCGGGATGCCATCAAGGTGCAGCGGCTCCATGGTCGACTCCCTATATTCAGTCCGTTCGATTATAACTATGCAGCCGGAAATGCACCGCGTCCGAAAACGTGAACCCGGGCGTCGCAGTCTGTTGACAGATTGCGTCAGCCTGTTTGGGGCTGCTGCGCAGCCCAGCGGGAGCAAGCTCCCTCGCCACGGGATTATCGCTTGGCTAGGCAGACGCATCGCCGCAAAAGGCCCTTCCCTGGAGGGCCTTTTGCGTTGCCCGTCTGCCATGTCGACCGATTTTCTGACAGGTCATCGATTGGTGTGAACCTCGCCGCCCCTCAAACCTCGGATATTTAGGACGTTTTAAAGGGTGAGCCCATGGCAATCGAAGACACATTACTGCGCCAACGTAAGGTGCTCGCCGAATTCGGTGAGCTGGCCCTGGTTTCAGACGACTTGGAGCACATCCTGGATGAGGCCTGTCGCCTGGTAGGCGAGGCATTGGAAACCCATCTGGCGAAGTTCATGTTGCTGGAAGACGACGGCCTCACGTTCATCGTGCGCAACGGTGTGGGCTGGACGCCGGATGTTGTAGGCAAAGTCCGTGTACAGGCACTGGAGCGCACCCCGGAAAGATACTCGCTCCATACCAGCCGCCCCGTCATCTCAACGGACAGAGCGACAGAAACCCGGTTTCGCTACCACGACTTTCAAACACGCAATGGCGTCCAGGCATTCGTTAACGTATTGGTCTACGGAGCGACGGTAACGCAGCCATACGGGATATTCGAAGTCGACAGCCGCAGTCCTCGGCAATTTAGCGAAAGCGATATTGATTTTCTCCGCGGCTACGGGAACCTGCTCGGCGCGGCGTTAAGGCGTGTCAATGCCTTGCAGGCCATGCGCCTGTCTGAAGAGCGACTGCGCGAAAGCGAAAGACACTACCGCATCGCCGCTGAGCTCAATCCGCTCTGGCCTTGGACAGCCGACAGCCAGGGCGCCGTGACGAGCCTGGATCAACGCTGGTATGAATACACCGGACGGACCTTCGAACAGACACTCGGACGCCAATGGTTGAACGCAGCGCACCCCGATGACCGGATGTCATTTGCCCGATTATGGAAGCGCTCACTGACGACCCTGCAACCCCTCGACGCCCAGATCCGCCTGCGCAAACACACCGATGAATATCGCTGGTTCAGAATCCAAGCGATTTGTAGCCGCGATACTGCCGGTCAATGCGAGCAGTGGTACGGCACCGTTGAAGACATCAACGAACGCGTGCAGTTGGAAGCCGCCCTGAGGGATTGGAACGATCTGCTGGAAGAGCGTATCGCCAAGCGCACCGAGCAACTTGAACGAGAACAACACGAACGCGTCCTGGCCGAGTCCAAGCTGCGGCAAAGTCAAAAAATGGAAGCGGTAGGCCAACTGACTGGCGGTATCGCCCATGACTTCAACAACCTCCTGACAGGCATCACGGGCAGCCTGGAGCTGATGCAACGGCACATCGACAATCAGCGTTATGACGAGCTGTCGCGCTACAACGCCGTCGCCCTGACGTCCGCGACCCGTGCCGCCGCTTTGACCCAGCGCCTGCTGGCCTTCTCGAGGCAACAATCACTCCAGCCTGAGGTGTTTGAACCACGGACGGTGGTGGCGGGTCTCGAAGAAATGATCCGGCGTTCCGTAGGCCCCAATATCCATGTCGAGTGCTCTTTCAGCAGTAACGACCCGATCCGATGTGATCCAAACGGATTGGAAAACGCCCTTCTGAACCTGGCAATCAACGCCCGGGACGCCATGCCCGGTGGCGGAACCCTGAAGCTGCAAGTGCGCAGCTGTGTGATCGATAAACGGTCTGCCAGCGAAAAAACGCTGCCACCGGGGCCGTACGTAGACATATCGGTTATCGACTCAGGCACGGGGATCAGCGCCGACATTCTGTCTCGGGTATTCGATCCGTTCTTCACGACCAAGCGCATTGGCGAAGGATCCGGTTTGGGCCTATCGATGATCTACGGATTTGTCCAACAGTCCGGCGGGCAAGTCAGGATTCAAAGCAGTGTCGGCGTGGGCACGACGGTGACGATGTATTTTCCGCTGGTCAACCAGCCGCCTGCGAGCATTAAACAGCCCCAATCGAACGAGACGCCGCCGCTGCAACCAGGCTGCAACGAAACCATCCTGCTGGTCGACGACGAAGCCGCCATTCGCCAAATGGTTTCGGAGTTCCTGACCGACACCGACTACCAGGTCGTCGAAGCGCTGGACAGCGTGTCGGCCTTGAAGCAAGCCGATCAGATGGGGCAGATCGATTTACTTTTGACGGACATCGGCCTGCCCGGAACCATGAACGGCGTCGGCCTGGCACAGGAAATGAGGGTCAGGTATCCGCTCCTCAAGGTGTTGTTCATCACCGGCTTTGCCGAGGGCGAAAGCCTGGTTCGCGTCGACGCAACCACCCGGATACTGACCAAACCGTTCAGTTTGAGCGACCTTGCTCAACAGGTCAGTTCGCTGTTGCACGGAAGTACTGACGGTGCGAGCCCCACCTGATCGCGCCGCCTCGATCAATGCCGCAATAGCTTACGCAGCGGAATCTCGTCCTTGCGCACCGGGGACTTGATGACGATATAGCTGAAGTACTTGGAAATGCCGATGTTCTTGTCCAGCAGGCTTTCCATGACGTCCTGGTAGTCCTGGATGCTGCGGGTCATGAAGCGCACCAGGTAATCGTAGCCGCCACTGATCAGGTGACACTCAAGCACTTCATCCACCAGGCGGATGTTGGATTCGAACTTGGCGAAGTCCTCGCGCTTGTGGTCGCTCAAGGTGACCTCGGTGAAGACCGTCACCGAGTCGGTAATCTTGGCCAGGTTCAGATGGGCCTTGTAGCTGGAGATATACCCCAACGACTCCAGCCGTTTGACCCGTTGCAGGCAGGGACTGGCTGACAGGCCCACGGCATCGGCCAGGCTGACGTTGGTCATGCGGCCGTCTTTTTGAAGCTCTACCAAAATGCTGATGTCGATCCGGTCCAGTTTCGCTAAACCTTCCATCGCATACCTCTTGCCTGCCGTTCGTAAGACAATCTTCTAACAAAATCAGCGTCGTAAAGACAGCTGATGCTGAGCCACCAGGTCCGCCATGCTGTTGATGCAGTAATCCGCCGCGCAGGGTGTTGACGGGTTTTCGCTACTGCGACAGATCAGGCAAACGGCCCCGACCTTGCGTGGACGGGCGCCAGGGCGGGTTATCTGCAGGATAGCTTCGGCATCCAGGCCATTGGCTTGCAACCAATCGTGATCCTGCAACGGGTCACTGGCCAGGGAAATAAAATCTTCAGGCTCGATGCCCAGGCGTTCGCACAGCGCCCCCCGGTCCTCGGCATCCCGATCCCCCAGCACCAGCAGGCGATAGAACTTGCGCAGGTAGAGCATCGCCCCCGGCGCGTCCTCGAACAGCGTCCAACTGGCGGCCGAGCGGGCGAAACTCATACCCTCCTCCCAACTGATCTTGAGCTTCCAGCGTTCGGCCAGTTGGCGGTGGGCGAAACACAGCAAGCCGCTGAAGCCCAGCTCGCCGAAGCGTGGATACAGGGCTTGCAGCACCTCGTCGAATTCGGCCAGCACCTGCGCCTTGTCCTGCGGCTCGCCGAGGTTCTCCAGCAGCGGCTGCAAAGCGGTCCAGATGCCGGAATCGCGATCCACCAGGACCTCATCGCAGTCGATCAACAACGCTCGATATTCAGTCAGCCTCATCTGTAAAGCCTCCGATGATGTCCCATCGCTCCACGCTCCATTGATTTACGCAGGGTGCTGGCCTTGGCAAACGCCCCTGCGCGAAGTGCTCAGCCCATGACCCGTACCAGCGCGGCGTCGAGAATCTGCAACGCTTCGTCAATCTGCGCCTCAGTCGTGACCAGCGGCGCCAGGAAGCGCAACACGTTGCGGTAAACCCCGCACTTGATCACCAGCAAACCACCCGCCCGGGCTTCGTCGATCAACCGTTGGTTCAGATCGGCATCCGGCGTGCGGGCGTCGTCCTGCTTGATCAGCTCAATCGCGAGCATGAAACCGCTGCCGCGTACGTCGCCAATCTGCGGGTAACGGGCTTGCAGGTGCAACAGCCCCTGACGCAGGCGCGCCCCCAGGGCTTCGCCACGAGCCAGCAGTTGCTCTTGCTCGTAGGCCTCGATCACCGCCAGCGCCGCCGCGCAGGACAACGCATTGCCGCCGTAGGTGCCGCCCAGGCCACCGGGCAGCGGGGCGTCCATGATCTCGGCCTTGCCGACCACGCCGGACAGCGGCAAGCCGCCGGCGAGACTTTTGGCGACGGTGACCAGATCCGGTTGAATGCCGGCATGCTGGAAGCCGAACCATTTGCCGGTGCGTCCGAAACCAGTCTGGATTTCGTCGAGAATCAACACAATGCCATGCTTTTCGGTCAGTGCGCGCAAGCCCTGCAAGAACTCGGCCGGTGCCGAAAGGAAACCACCATCACCCTGCACCGGCTCGATGATGATCGCCGCGACCCGCTCAGGCGCCACTTGCGTGGCCAACAGTTCATCCAGCGCCGTGAGTGCCATCTCACTGGTGACGCCGCGATATTCATTCGGGTACGGCGTGTGGAACACCTCTGGGGCGAACGGCCCGAAATTCTGTTTATACGGCTGGCTCATCCCCGTCAGCGTGGTGCCGAGCAAGGTGCGCCCATGGAACCCGCCGCGAAAGGCAATCACCGCCGAGCGATTGGTGTGGGCACGGGCGATCTTCACGGCGT
This sequence comes from Pseudomonas sp. G2-4, assembly GCF_030064125.1. Classification (NCBI taxonomy): domain Bacteria; kingdom Pseudomonadati; phylum Pseudomonadota; class Gammaproteobacteria; order Pseudomonadales; family Pseudomonadaceae; genus Pseudomonas; species Pseudomonas sp. G2-4. The sequence continues at coordinate 3,884,999 of NZ_CP125957.1, forward strand.
TTTCCACCGCTTCGGCGCCGGAGGTGAAGAACGCGGCCTTGTAGTTCTCCTGGCCACCGATCATTTCGCAAAGGCGCTGGGCCAAGTCCAGGTAAGGTTTGTAGGCCACGACCTGGAAGCAGGCATGGGACACCTTTTGCAATTGAGCCTGCACCGCCGCAACGACTTTGGGGTGGTTATGGCCGATGTTCAGCACTCCGATGCCGCCGACGAAGTCCAGGTAACGCTTGCCGTCCACGTCCCACAATTCCGAGCCCTGGGCCCGATCAATCACCAGCGGGTGTGCGGTGACCAGGCCGCGCGGCACAAATCGATCACGCTGACGGAGCAGACTTGGGGTTTCTTCGACTTTACTGTTCATGGCAATTCCCATCGTGAGCCTCGCAACCAGGAAGCGGCTGCGGTGTGTTCACAGATTAAGGGTTCGACGCGATTGTCTAAGCCGAACTTGGCCGCTGATAAATCCGGATCGACTGTTTACACCCCGCCAAACAGCAGAATCCTCCAGAGGCACTACGCCCCATGGAATCTGCCGGGAGGGGCGCTTTTCAACGCAGCGGGATGCTTCTAGGCGGCCCCTTTCAACAGATCCTGCTCTGCCATTGAGGCATGCTAGAGACTCCTTAACCTCAGGCGAGAAGTGATCCATGGCCCTGCTTTATAAAGCTGACCCGGTACGCGGCGAACACTGGCGGCAGCTGTTCGCCGAACACGCGCCGGATATCGAATGGCGTGCCTGGCCGGACATTGGCGACCCGCGGGACATCCAGTACCTCGCGGCCTGGCAGGCACCGGACGACATCGAGACAGTATTGCCAAACCTGCAAGTCCTGTTCGCGTTGTCAGCCGGAGTGGACCAGCTCGACCTAAGCCGCTTGCCGATGATGCTGCCGGTGGTGCGCTTGCTTGACCCGGGCATCACCCAGGGCATGTGCGAGTACGCCAGTTTCGCCGTGCTCAGCCTGCATCGGGACATGGTGCGCTATCGCCAGCAACAGGCCGAACGCTGCTGGCAGGCGCACCGGCTGGTGCCCGCACAGCAGCGCCGGGTGGGCGTCATGGGCCTGGGTTTGCAAGCGCGGCAGATACTCGCCACCTTGCAGACATTCGGCTTTGCCTTGTCGGGCTGGGCCCGCAGCGAGCATTGCATTGAAGGCGTGGACTGTTTCGCCGGCACCGAGCAACTACCGGCCTTCCTCGGCCAGTGCGACATTGTCGTGTGCGTGCTACCGCTGACCGAGCAGACCCAAGGGATTCTCAACCGTCAATTGTTCCAGCACCTGCCCAAGGGCGCCGCCCTGGTCAACATGGGCCGGGGTGGGCATCTGGTCGAGGCAGATCTGTTGGAAGCGCTTGCCGATGGGCAACTCAGCGCGGCGGTGCTCGACGTACTGGCGCAAGAACCGGCGGTGCCGGATCATCCGTTCTGGAACCATCCGCAGATCCTGCTGACGCCGCACATCGCGGCGATGACCCAACCGGAGAGCGCCTTTGCCGTGCTGCTGGAGAATATCCGTCGGCATCAAAGGGGCGAATCGATGCGGGGCCTGGTGGACCGTGAGCGGAACTATTGATCACTCGAATAACATGTCCCCCATCAGTCCTCATAACGTTGTGTCCTGCTGCTGTTTTTTTATAAAACAGCAGCTATGACGCCCACCAAGTGATAGCATTTGGCCTTTAATTCATCTGAAGGACCAGCATGCATGAAGCAGAACGTAAGGACACAACGACTGGATAAGCTTCATAAGCTCGTAACGGCCTACACCGCCGAAGCTCATGAAGAAAAACTGCTACCCAACGATCACCCCGCGCTCGCCTGGTTCACCCAATTTAAATACCTGGACCCTGTCAGTTGGGCGCTCAATCCCAATAAAATCCCCTACGTTGCAACCACTGCGCTGGTTGACAGTTACTCCTGCCTGCCGCGAAGACCAGACATGGCCTTTACCTATCTGTGGACGGCGACCAACAGTTGTTACAACGATCTCTACATGAAGTTATCGGTTACTGCGGAAAGCTTGGGAGACTCGAAAGCCATTGAAAAATCCTTGGTTGAAATCAACAAGTTCATGCAATCGCAAATTGCGCTGCCCGCCGAGACTCCGTTGGCTCCCGATTTCAGCACGCCTCAAGCCATAACACTGGATTTCGTAAACCGCCTGCCTGACAAGACTTTACACTTCGTCGCGTCTTACATTCTGAAAGGCATGGCCATCGAGAAACATAATGAGCGTGCCACGCAAAAAACAGACGAAATAAGAAAAATTCATATCTCCTCATCCTACAAGTCATTTAAAAATAAATTTCCAGCGATGTTCAATCATTTTTACTGGACCTATGGCGAGGCCTACTCCAGCCTATGCACCATTACCGAAATGCCGGACAAAACGGACGTAAGCTTCGGAATCACCGACAATGAAAAATCTCGGAAAATCACGCATGCGCTCGGGAAAGAGATCAAAAAAATACTCATCACGATACCCATGATTGAGCAGTTCGATGATCTCGGCAAGGTCACCATAAAAGTACCCGCCCTTACCTCAGACGCCCAGAGAGTAGAGTGCCTGGTGTTTTGTTTTCTCTACGCCGCTAGAAACAACAGCGCACACGGAAACGTAGCATCGCGGGTGAACAGCATTTTTTCGGACAGCAAAAGCATCGTCGCCGCAACGTGGATGTTTTTATTCGGTTATTTCTACCTCTCCCTGATTCTCCTGTGCCTGGGCTCCATTGGACCGGACGACCTGTCCATTCACTCAACCAATGCAGCCCTGATAGATTAAAGATGACAACACTCGTGCTGAAAGCGTTGAGCGGAGAGCATTTTGAATTCGACTACCTCGTCGACCAATATGATTTCATGCGAAATGAATTGAATTTTTGGAAACCAAAAATAAAAAATCTCCAACAAAAAGGAAAATCGAGTCCCCATCAGGCCTTGGAAAATTTAGAGGCCTGCGTAGCGATATTCGAATATCACCTCGCTCAGGAAGAGAATTACCTGCTTGACGAGGAGCCGCCAGAAGAAGAACTTTCTGACGTCTGGATTTTCAGCAACTCACCCGCCACAATCAAATGGCTGGAGATTTATTCGAACGCCCCTGCTATTGCCGCCGGTTTCTACGATGCAATTTTCCTGGGAAGAAGTGACAAGCAAGGCTCATTTAACGACTTCAGCGGATACTTGGCCGCGTATGAGTTCAAACTTCCCCTGCAAAATTCTTTCGCACAGCGCTCCATCTCAGAAGCGGCGGTGATACGTGGAATTCACTCGAATTTCTTCAAGGTCAAATACAGGCTCGTAAAAAAAGCAAGAAAGGAGATGAACCAATTTGCCCAGTGGCAAAAGCAGGAAGAGAACGCCTGGGCAACCCGCCTTGAAACGCTAGAGTCCACGTATAAGGAAAAGCTTCGGCTGGAGGGCCCCGCGACCTATTGGGCAAAAAAAGCCATGGAACACCAGACACGTGGTTATATCTGGACAGGCGTACTCAGCGTTACCTTGTTTTTCTCCGTCATCGGCCTGTGGACGTCCTTCAATCTATGGCTGAGTGGTGACCGCACACCGATCGCCCTCAATCATATCGAGGGCGCGCTCATTTTCGTCACCCTTATCTCAACCTTGGCCTTTACCGTCAAAACACTCTCCAAGTTGGTTTTCAGCGCTTTCCACCTTCAACGGGATGCAGAAGAGCGAGAGCAGCTTACCCACTTGTACCTGACGCTGAGCAAAGACACGCAAGTGGACGACGAATCGAGAAAAATCATCCTTCAATCGCTGTTCAGCCGCTCGGAGACCGGTCTTATCTCCAACGAGTCCGGGCCGACCATGCCAGGGCTGACTGACCTGCTGTCTGCTTTCAAAAAGGGCTGACAGACCACCAATGAGTCATTCGGACAGCGCCTGGGTCTTTGCTGATCGCGCTTTCGCTTCCGCCCAAGCCTGAAATCCGGCCCGGTATTTACTGCTGGGCTGGCCGCTGATTTGAGCAAGAAATGTGGTCGGTAGAGCCGTTGCTGACGGAACATACCGAATCGATTTGCCGCTCTTGTCAGGCCTCGTTGCAGGTGAGATACACACACTTTCCACGGATAAAAGCCGTCCGATCAAGTGCCTCTTCAAGGGTGATCTACCATGTCCCTTTCGCAACGCCCCACTTACCTCTATCGTTCCATGACCGCCGCCGATGTCCCTGCGGCACACGCCTTGTCCGTGCAGTTGAAATGGCCCCACCGCTTGGAGGACTGGGCGATGCTGCAGCGCGTCGCCCAAGGTTTCGTGGTGGAAGATCAAGGTCGCCTGATCGGTACTGCCTTCACCTGCCCCCAGGGTAGCCACGCCACCATCGGCCTGGTGATTGTCGATGATGAGTACCAGGGCCAGGGGATCGGTCGCAAGCTGATGGAACTGGCCATCGAGGCCTGCGGATCGCGGACCGCCATCCTCAATGCGACGTTGGCCGGCGCCCCGTTGTATGCCAGCCAGGGGTTCGTTGACTTCGGGCATGTCCAGCAGCATCAGGGCCAAGCGCGGGGGCCTGCCCTCCAGGAGTTGGCCGCCGGCGAACGTTGCCGCACGTTGACCACAGCCGATCACGCCGAGCTGATCCGGCTGGCCAATGCCGGCAGTGGGCTGGACCGAACAGCCATTCTCAATGACTTGTTCGATGTCGTTGAACATGCCGTGGGCCTGGAGCAAGGCGGTCACTTGTGCGCCTTCGCCCTGCTGCGCCCCTTTGGCCGTGGTCGCTGCATTGGCCCGGTCATTGCCCAAAACCCTGAGCAGGCCAAGCACCTGATCGCGCTGCTGCTGGCCCAGGTGCCGGATGCCTTCGTGCGCATCGACATTCCCTCGAACAGCGGCCTGGCCCCCTGGTTGGAAGAAGCCGGGCTCAAGCACGTCGACACCGTCGCCCAGATGGCCCGTGGCACCCCCCCGGAGGCCACCGGCGCGGTGCGGCAGTTCGTGCTGGTGACCCAAGCCATTGGCTGAAAAAACCGTCCTCATCAACGTTGCTCTGGAGAATCATTTTCATGCTCGAACCGACCGCAGTGCTGTTGGCACACGCCGATGGCCGTCTCGCTTCAACCCCGTTCACGCCAGGTTCGCTGGGCGCCAACGATCCGTTTGACCGACTCATCGCCTATGCCGGGGCGGATGGCATGGCTGCCGGTGTGGTCCGGGCGAGTGGCCGGTTCAGCGTCGATGACTACCCCTTCAATGAAACCATCGTGGTGCATGCCGGCGCGGTCACCCTCAGGAGTCAGGCGCAAACGCTGCAGCTCAAGCCAGGTGAGAGCGCGGTGATCGGCCTGGGGACGGCCCTTGAAGTGGAGGCGCAAGCTGAGTCCCTCTGGGCATTCTGCGCTGATGTCCCGGTGGTTGACGCGCGTCATCCCGGGCTCACGGCGCTCCCCGCCCACACCCATCTCTCGCCCTCCGCGGCACCGGATGATGAGATCCTGATCAGCCCGCCGCCCCAATGTCGTTCGCACAATCTGTTTGTCGAAGAAGCGACCAACCTGCGTATCGGCGTCTGGGACTCGACGCCATACACCCGCCGCTCACGGCCGCATAAACTGCATGAACTGATGCACGTGCTCGAAGGCAGCATCACCTTGCAGACAGCCGATGGCAGCGACCTGACGGTCAACACTGGCGATACCGTGTTCGTGCCCCTGAATGCGCCGTGTGCCTGGCAGAGCAGCGTCTATGTGCGCAAGGTCTACGTCGTCAAATAGCCTGGGCTAATGATGGTCCTGTGGCGAGGGAGCTTGCTCCCGCTGGGTCGCGCAGCGGCCCCCAAAAAAGCGGTGAGCGCTTCGCACTCAAGCGGGAGCAAGCTCCCTCGCCACCGGGTTTGTCGATTGCCTCAAGTGAACAGCATTTCGCCGCCATCGCGGGCAGGCTCGCTCCCACAGGGAATCTGTGGTGAATATCAACTTTTCTATAGCCCAAAAAAAGCCCGCAGTGTGCGCGGGCAAAGGGTGTCGCAGGTCTTTCAAAGCGCGGCGGCGATGGCCTTGCCGACATCCTGGGTCGAGCCCTGCCCCCCCAGGTCGGGTGTGATGGGTCCGTTGGCGATAACCTGTTCGATGGCCTGGAGAATCCCGTCATGGGCCGCGCGATAGCGTTCATCGCCGTTGCCCAGGAAGTCGAGCATCAAGGCGCCGGACCAGATCATCGCAATCGGGTTGGCGATGTTCCGCCCGTAGATATCCGGCGCCGAGCCGTGCACCGGCTCGAACAGCGACGGGAAACGCCGTTGCGGATCAAGGTTGGCCGACGGGGCGATGCCGATGGTGCCGGCGCAGGCCGGGCCCAGGTCGGAAAGGATGTCGCCAAACAGATTGGACGCCACCACCACATCAAAACGGTCCGGCTGCAAAACGAAACGGGCGCAGAGGATGTCGATGTGTTGCTTGTCCCACGTCACGTCCGGGTATTGCTCGGCCATCAATGCCGTGCGCTCGTCCCAGTACGGCATGCTGATGGAGATGCCGTTGGACTTGGTCGCCGCCGTCAGGCGTTTGCGCGGTCGGGTCTGGGCCAGGTCGAAGGCGAACTTGAGGATCCGGTCGACGCCTCGACGGGTAAACACCGACTCCTGGAGCACGAACTCATGCTCCGTGCCTTCGAACATCTTGCCACCCACCGAGGAGTATTCGCCCTCGGTGTTTTCGCGGATCACTACGAAGTCGATGTCCCCCGCTTCGCGCCCGGCCAGGGGGCACGGCACGCCCGGAAACAGCCGCACCGGACGAATGTTCACGTACTGGTCGAAGTCGCGGCGGAACTTGAGCAACGAGCCCCACAGGGAAATGTGATCCGGGACCTTGTCCGGCCAACCCACGGCGCCGAAGTAGATCGCGTCGAAGCCCTTGAGCTGCTCGAACCAGTCGCTGGGCATCATCTGCCCGTGCTCCAGGTAGTAATCACAGTGGGCCCAATCGAGCACTTCGATGCTCAAATCCAGTTGCCACTTTTTCGCGGCCTGCTCCAAAACCCGTAGCCCTTCAGGCAAGACTTCCTTGCCGATGCCGTCGCCGGCAATGGCGGCGATTCGAAATGGTTTGCTCATCAATCGTGGCTCCCTAGTGTCTGCTCAAACGATGGCCGCATCACAGCCCACCGATGTGGAAGGCTTTGACTTCAAGGTACTCATCCAGGCCGTATTTGCTGCCTTCGCGGCCCAGACCCGACTGCTTGATGCCACCGAAGGGCGCGACTTCCATGGAGATGAGCCCCGTGTTGAGCCCCACCATGCCGAACTCCAACGCCTCGCCAAACCGCCATGAACGCCGCAGATCCTGGGTGAAGTAATAAGCCCCCAGGCCATACGGCGTGGCGTTGGCCAGGGCCAAGGCCTCCTCTTCGGTCGTAAAGCGCATCAGCGGGGCGACGGGGCCGAAGGTTTCTTCGTTAGCCAGCAACATCCCGGCGTGGGCTTCGCCCAGTACCGTTGGCTGGACGAACTGGCTGTCGCCTTCAGGAACTCCACCACAGAGCAGACGCGCGCCCTGGCTCAACGCATCGTCGATGTGCCGGGCAACTTTGTTCACAGCAGCCTGGTTGATCAGCGGGCCGATCATCACGTCAGCCTCCAGGCCGTTGCCGACCTTAAGCTTGCCCACCTCCTCCACCAGGCGCTCGGCGAAGCGCTCGTAGATGCCGTCCTGCACCAGGATGCGGTTGGCGCAGACGCAAGTCTGGCCGGCGTTGCGAAACTTGCTGAGCATGATGCCCGTGACGGCCTGCTCCAGGTCCGCGTCGTCGAACACAATGAACGGCGCGTTGCCCCCCAGTTCCAGGCTCAAGCGCTTGATGTGTTCGGCGCTCTGGCGCATCAGCAGCCGCCCGACCGCCGTCGAACCGGTAAAGGAAATCTTGCGCACCGTCGGGTTGCCGGTCAGCTCTTCGCCGATGCCGGCGGGCAAGCCGGTCACCACGTTGAACACTCCAGCGGGAATCCCGACTCGCTCGGCCAGCACGGCCAGCGCCAAGGCCGACAAAGGCGTCAGGTCCGAAGGTTTGACGATCACCGGGCAACCCGCTGCCAAGGCCGGTGCGCACTTTCGGGTGATCATCGCATTGGGGAAGTTCCACGGCGTGATCGCGGCGCAGACGCCCACCGGCTGCTTGAGCGTGAGCAGGCGTCGGTCGCCGCTCGGGGCCGGAATGGTTTCGCCATAGACCCGGCGGGCTTCTTCGGCAAACCATTTGGCAAAGCCCGCCCCATAGCGAATTTCGCCTTTGGCTTCATTCAGCGGCTTGCCCTGTTCACGGGTCATGATCAGCGCCAGGTCGTCGAGGTTGTCGATCATGGCGTGATACCAACGCTCCAGCAGCGCCGCCCGCTCCGCCGCTGGGCGCGCACGCCAGGCCGGCCAGGCGCGCTCGGCGGCCTCGATCGCGCGGCGGGTTTCCACGCCTTGCATGGCCGGCACCCGGGCGAGTACCTGGCCGGTGGCGGGGTCGATGACGTCAAGGGTGGCCGCGTTTTCGGCGCCGATCCACTGACCGTCGACGTAAGCGAGTTCTGCCAACAGGCTGGAGTCTTTCAATTGATTCTTGAGCATGGTCGCGTCCTGTTCCGAGGTATTTCCAGTCTAAGGAGATGCCACGGGGCAGGATGCTGAAAGTGCGGTTTGGGCAGTGTTGGATGCTGAAGTTTTGTGCTGGGACGGCAGGCTCTACCGAGAAGGATTCAGGCTAAACACAGCACCCTGTGGGAGCGAGCTTGCTCGCGATGGCGTCGGCCCATTCAACATGGATGCAAGCTGATCCACCGCTATCGCGAGCAAGCTCGCTCCCACAGGGGACCTGTGTTGGCGGGACATTTGGCTACCGTTTCAACGACCCCAACAGCCCTTCCAAAAACCGCTCCCCCGCGTCCATCTGGCTGATCTCGATGAACTCGTCAGGCTTGTGCGCCTGTTCAATGGAGCCCGGGCCGCAAACGACGACCGGTACATCCAGGCGCTGCTTGAACAAACCGCCCTCGGTGCCGAAAGACACCTTGGTGATGCCGGTGTCCGGGGCGGCGAAGTTTTTCAGAAAGCGCACAGCCTCGACGCTCGGATGGGTATCCAGGCCGGGATAGACGTTCAGGGTTTCGATTTCGATGTCCGCCACGCTGGAGAGCTTCTTGGCTTCGCGCACGATCACTTCGGCCCGCTCGCGAAGTTGCTCCAGGAACGGATCCAGGTCATCGGCCGGCAGGTTGCGTACTTCGAAATCCAGGGTGCACAGGTTGGGCACGATGTTCAGCGCCTTGCCGCCGACAATCTGTCCGACATGCACCGTGCTGTAGGGGACGTCGTAGTCGGCATCCTGGGCGCCCTGCTCTTGCAGCTGCTGCTGGCTCTGGCGCAGTGCCGTAATGAAATCGCAGGCCACGTGAATCGCGTTGACCGAGCGCGGCGCCAGCGACGAGTGCGCCTCCAGGCCCCGGCAGTAAGTGCGGTAGGAACCCTTGCCTTTGTGGCCGAGCACAAACTGCATGTTGGTCGGCTCGCCGATCACACACAGAAACGGCCGCACCGGCGCCAGGTGCAGCACGTCGAGCAAACGGCGAACCCCCACGCAACCGATCTCTTCGTCGTGGGACAGCGCCAGTTGCAGCGGTCGGTTCAAGGTGTGTTCGGCAGCATCGAGCATGGCGTCGATGGCCAGCGCGATGAAGCCTTTCATGTCACAACTGCCGCGCCCGTAGACCCGCCCGTCCCGCAGCGTTGCCTGGAACGCCGGGACGGTCCAGGCCTGCCCCGCCGCCGGTACCACGTCGGTGTGACCGGACAGCAGGATCCCCGGCAACTCACGCGGCCCGGTGCTGGCGAACAGGTTGGCTTTCTTGCCGCTTTCATCCTTGACGATCAGCGACTCGACACCCTTGCTCAGCAACAGCTCGCGCACGTACTCAATCAGGGCCATGTTCGATTCTGAAGAGACTGTTTCAAAGGCCAGCAGGCGTTCGAAAATAGCTAAAACCCGGGGTTTCATGAGGCCTTGCTCCGTTGCTCGGCTGAAGGGGTGAACCGGCGGATGGAGAACGGCTCGATCGAGGTACTGGTGCTACCGGTGCTGATGAGTTCGGCCATGACGTCGCCAACGCCGGGGCCGAGCTGGAAGCCGTGACCGCAGAAACCGAAAGCGTAGTACAAGCCGTCGACGTTGCCGCTGGGCCCCATCACCGGCAGGGAATCGGGTAGATACCCTTCGATGCCGCTCCACACGCGAATGATATTGAGATTGCCCACGCCCGGCAGCAGCCGGCGCATCTGGTCCAGTTGGTTGAGGATGCTGCGCGGCTCGACATGGGCCCGGCGGTTAAGCATGTCCGGCTTGCTGCGATAACCGCCGCCGATAATGAGGTTGCCCCGAGGGATCTGGCGGAAATAGATCACCTCTTCCGGGATCTTGGTGTACACCCCGATCACCGTCGGCAAGGCATAGGGCACCGGTTCGGTGACGGCCATCTGCGGGCCATTGGTGTCCAACGGTACCGGCTCACCGAACTGCGCCGAGAGCTTCTGGCCCCAGGCGCCAGCGGTAATCAACAGCTGGGCGGCGCTGAACTGGCGGCCGTCGGTGGTGGTGATGCTGAAGCCATCACCGATCTTCTGCACCTCGGCCACTTCGGTGCGTTCCTCGATCTGCGCGCCGAGCCGCCTGGCGGCCCTGGCAAACGCGGGGGCCGCCAGGCGGGGATTGGCGTGACCATCGTGAGGGGCATAAGAGCCGCCTTTCACCTCTTTGCCGAGAAACGGGAAACGCGCGTGCAGTTCGCTGCCACGATAGATCTGCAAGTCCAGTTGCGCCGCTTCCGGTGCTGCGGCGTAGGCCTCCAGCTCAGGGATTTCGTCTTCGCGATAGCACACGCGCATGTGCCCGCTGGCAATGAATTCCAAGTCGTCATCGATCAGTTCGGGCAGGCGCTTCCACAGCGCCCAGGACCGGTTCGCCAGTTCCAGTTGCCCGAGGTAACGCCCCTGGCGCCGCACGTTGCCGAAGTTCACGCCGCTGGCGTACTGACCGATCTGGTCGCGCTCGAGCAGGATCACCGATTGCCCCCGCTGCCGCAGGAAAAACGCCGCCGCCGAGCCCATCAGGCCGCCGCCGACGATCACGACATCGGCCTTGTGTACCGTCATGGCGCCACCTCTTGCGTGAGTATCGAAAGCGGCTTCACTGGCGCCTGGCCGCGTTGTCGGCCGACTTCCTGGACATTGACACCGGCCGCCGCGGCAATCACTTCGGCCCCGGCCTGGGAGCAATAGCGTCCCTGGCAGCGGCCCATGCCGACTCGGCTGAAGGCCTTGGCGCGGTTGACTTCACAGGCGCCCTTTTCACTGACGGTGCGGCGCAACTCGCCAGCACTGATCATTTCGCAGCGACAGACAATGGCTTCGTCCGGCAGGGCCTTGGCCTGCGCGGCGGGCCAGGGAAAGGCTTGGGCCAGGCCGAGACGAAAGGTATCCATCACCTTGAGCGCCTGGCGCTGCTCGGCAACGTGAGCGGCGTCCACCGGCTGCTGCAAGTCGCGCAACAACGCCATGGCAGCCAGGCGTCCGGCGTGCTCGGCGGCATCGGCGCCACGGATTTTCGCCCCATCACCGGCAGCGTAGACACCGCTGACGGAAGTGCGGCCTTCTTCGTCGAGCTCCAGCAGCCATTGACCCGAGGCCTCGTCAAAGCGCAGGCGACAACCCGCCAGGTCGGCCAATTGGGTTTCCGGCCGCAAGTGATAACCCAGCGCCACCGCGTCACAATCCACGGTCAATGTTTCCCCGTTCGCGGTGCCTACCCGTACGCCACTGACGCCGCTGACCGGGTCACCGAGCACTTGTAGCGGCGAGATCCCCAGGTGCACGGGGATCTTCGCCCGATACAGCTGCGCCAGCAGTTTCAGGCCGGTGAAGAGCAATCCTGGCCGCGCCATGAGCTTGGGCAGGGCCTTGATACGCTTGCCCAAGGGCGAGGTGTCCAGCACCGCCGCCACGTTCGCGCCGGCCTTGTGGTATTGGCTGGCGACCAGATACAGCAACGGGCCGCTGCCCATGAACACCACGCGACGCCCAATGGATACCGCCTGGGCTTTCAAGGCAATCTGCGCACCGCCAAGACTGTAGGTGCCACCCAATTGCCAGCCCTCGATCGGCATCAGCCGGTCGGTGGCGCCGGTGCAGAGGATCAGCGCGTCATAATCCACCGTCGCGTGTCGGCCCTGGCTGACACAACAACACAGCTGGCCCGGCGTGAGGTTCCACACCAGGGTATCCGGACGGTAATCGATCTGCGTGCGCAAGCGGTCGAAGCTTTCGTGCAGGTCCTTGGCCTTGTCAGCCTCGGTGCCGTAAAGCGTGACGTAGGTACGGGTGAACCCCTCGGGTTGACGCCGATAGATTTGCCCGCCATCGCGACGGTTCTCGTCGATCAGGATCGGCTTGAAGCCCGCCGCCACCAAGGTCTGGGCACACCGTATGCCGGCCGGTCCGGCACCGACAATGACTATCCGCGCAGCGGCCATATGGCCTCCGGTTGCTGAGTGATGATGTCCAGCCCTTCACGTACTTCGTTAGAGCAGGCACGCAGGCGTTCGCCGTTGCGGGTCCAGACCCAGCAATCCTGGCAGGCGCCCATCAGGCAGAACCCGGCACGGCTGCCTGGATCGAATTCCGACTGACGCAACGTCGGGCCATTGGTCAGCAAGGCCACCATCAGGGTGTCGCCCTGCAACGCCTCGACGGCAACGCCATCGACCTTCAATCTGACGGTGGGCCGGCCCTGTTCGGCCAACCTCACGAACCGACCGCTCACGCGTACGCTCCCACGATCATGCTGTTTGAATCCTGTTGGCGCTTGCGCAACGCGTCACTGTCGTGATGACAGAGGACTTCACTGCCGCCGTCGATGACTCGCCGAGGCGGCGCGGTGCAGTTACACACGCCATCGATCCGCACCGGGCAACGATTGAGAAAGGTGCACAGGCCCGGCACATCAGCGCGCGCACCTAGCGCCGGCAGCGTGCCGCAGGTCGTGGCACCGCAGCTTTCCAGCCAGCCCTGGCGCAACTCCGGCACCGAATGGATCAACAGGTCGGTGTAGGGATGGAATGGCGGCTGGGCGAACGCTTGCCGTGCGCCCGCCTGGATCTTGTGGCCGCTGTACATCACCACGATGTCGTCGCACAGCGCCCGCACCGTGGAGATGTCGTGGCTGATGAACAGGTAGGAAACCCCCAGTTGCTGGCGCAAATCACGCAGCAGTTCAAGGATCGCCGCGCCGACCACGGTATCGAGGGCCGAGGTCACTTCATCGCACAAAATCAGATCCGGTTTCGCCGCCAGCGCCCGGGCCAGGTTGACCCGCTGTTTTTGCCCGCCGGAGAGTTCGCTCGGGCGGCGCTCGGCCAGCTCCCGTGGCAAACGGACAAGATCCAGCAACTCGCCGATACGCTCACGCAGCGCCGCGCCCTTGAGGCCGAAATACATCTTCAGTGGCCGGCTCAGGATGGTGCTGATGCTGTGCATCGGGTTCAACGCGGTGTCGGCGTTCTGGAACACCATCTGGATGCGCCGGAACTGTTCGTCCGTGCGCTCGGAAAGGCTGCCGCCCAGTGGTTGGCCATCGAACGTCAACCCGCCGAGGGCCGGGGTCAGCAGCCCCGCCACCACCCGCGCCAGGGTCGATTTGCCCGAGCCGGATTCGCCAATCACACCAATGGCCTGGCCCCGGCGTACGGTCAGGTCAATGTCTTCCAGCACCCGGATCGCCGGCATGCCGTGCTGGTTCTTGTTGCCGTAGCCGGCGGTCAAGCCCTGGATGGTCAGCAGCGGCGTGTCTTCGGCCACACCGCTGGGCGGGCGAATGGTGGTGTCCGGCCGCGCCGCCGCCAGCAGGCTGCGGGTGTAGGCGTGAGCCGGGCTTTTGAGCAGCGGCGCGGTGGCACTCTGTTCAAAGATTTGCCCGCCGTTGAGTACCACAATCTGGTCGGCCATCTGCGCCACGACCGCCAAGTCGTGGGACACATACACCGCGGTCGCGCCCCGTTCGCGCACCACACGTTTGAAGGCGCGCAGCACGTCAATCTGGGTAGTCACGTCGAGGGCCGTGGTCGGCTCATCGAGCACCACCAGCAGCGGATCACTGATCAGCGCCATGGCCGCCATCACCCGCTGCAATTGCCCGCCGGAGACTTGATGGGGATAACGCTGGCCGATGCGCTCAGGGTCTGGCAAGGCCAGGTCGCGAAACAGTTCGATGGCCTTGGCTTCGAGCACCGCACGACTGCCCAGGTCATGAATCAACGCACCTTCCACCACTTGGTCGATGAGTTTTTTCGCCGGGTTGAAGGCCGCGGCGGCGCTTTGGGCAATGTACGACACCCGATTGCCGCGCAGGCGTTGCAGCTCGCTTTCATCCAACGCCAGCATGTCATGTTCGCCAATCTGCACCACGCCACCGGCCAGGCGACAACCGCGCCGGGCATAACCCAGCAGCGCCAGGGCGATGGTGGTCTTGCCGGAACCGGACTCGCCGATCAACGCCAACACTTCACCTTTCTCCAGGGAGAAACTCACGCCTTTGACGATTTCCACTTCACTCTGCGCGCCACCGGCGACCACACGCAGGTTCTCGACTCGGATCAATTCGCTCATATCAATGGCCTCCCGAACGTCGGTTACGCCGCGAAGACAGGCGGTCGATAAACAGATTGACGCCGATGGTCAGGGTGCCGATGGCCAGGGCTGGAATCACGATGGCCGGGGCGCCCTGATTCAGGCCGCCGATGTTTTCGCGCACCAGTGAACCCAAGTCGGCATCCGGCGGTTGCACGCCCAGGCCGAGAAAGCTCATGCCGCTGAGCAGCAGCACGATGAAGCCGAAGCGCAAGCCCAGGTCAGCCAGCACCGTGTTGAGCATGTTGGGCAGGATTTCCACGCAAGCCACGTACAGGCGCCGCTCGCCCCGGGTGCGGGCCACTTGCACGTACTCCAGGGCCTCGATGTTCACCGCCATGCTGCGAGCGATACGGAACGCACCCGGTGTGTAGCTCAACACTGCCGTGCACACCAGCAAGGTCACCGACGAACCGAACGCCGAAACCATGATCAGCGCCAGCATCTTGCTCGGGATCGAAATGAAGGCATCCATCAGGCGACTGATCAACTCATCCAGCCACTTCGGTGACACCACCGACAGCAGTGCGCAACCGGTCCCCAACCCGCTGGCCAGGACTGCCGCCACCAACGCCAAGCCGACGGTGAACTGAGCGCCTACCAGGATCCGACTGAGCATGTCGCGGCCCAGGTAATCGGTGCCTAGCGGGTAAGCCGCGCTGAAACTGTCGAAGACATTGTCAGAGACCACTTCCCCCACAGGATGCGGGGCCAGCCAGGGGCCGAAGATCGCCACCAGCAGCCAGATCACGCACATCGCGGCACCGACCAGGCCGAGCCAGGACTTCGCATGGTCGTCTTTGCCCAACGCCAGTGCGGCCGACGCAGGCGGGGATTTCACAATGAGATTGTTCATTGGTTTCTCAGCCTCGGATTGGAGAGGATCGCGCACAGGTCGGCTATCAGCACCAAGGTCAGGTACGCGGTGCAAAACAACATGGTGCAGGCCTGGACCAAGGCCATGTCGCGGTTCGTCACGGCATCGACCATCAGGCTCGCGATGCCGGGATAGTTGAATATCGTCTCGACGATCACCACCCCGCCCAGCAGGTAGGACAGGCTCAGGGCGATGGCATTGGCGATGGGTCCGATGGCGTTGGGCAGTGCATGGCGCAGCACCACCCGCACCGGGCTCACACCCTTCAAACGGGCCATTTCCACATAGGGGCTGTCGAGTTGATCGATCACCGCCGCCCGGGTCATACGAGCCATTTGCGCGATGATCACGCAGCACAGCGTCATGACCGGCAAGGCGTAGGTGCGCATGAACTGCCACGGCGAGGTGATCTCACTGGAATAGGACAACGCCGACAGCCAGCCCAGGTTCACGGCGAAAATCAACACCGCCAGGGTGGCGACCAGAAACTCCGGCACCGCCACCATCGTCAGGGTAAAGAAGCTGATAAAGCCGTCGATGCGACCACCGCGCCCCATCGCCGAACCAATCCCCATGACCAACGCCACCGGCACCGATACCAGCGCCGTGGCGGCCGCCAGCATCAGGGTGTTGGGGACTCGGCCGGCCATCAACTCGCTGACCGGCGTGGCATTGGAGATCGACACGCCCATGTCGCCGCTGAGCAGGTTCATCAGCCAGTGCAGGTAACGCAACACACCCGGCTGATCCAGACCCATTTTCACGCGCAAGGCCGCCACCTGTTCAGGCGTAGCGAATTGCCCAAGGGCCTGTTGGGCCGCGTCTCCCGGCAGGACCGCCGTGATGGCGAACACCACCATCGATACGATCAACAGGGTTACGATCGCCGCGCCAAGGCGCCGGCCGATCAACCACAGTGTGTTGCTATTCATCACGCTACCCTCGTGCCCTATCACGCAGCCAAAACCCAACGTTCATCAAGCGTCCAGCCAGACTTGCTCGGAGAACATGTAGCCCATGAAACCGCCCAGCGGGTTGGTGCCGTAGCCTTTGACGCGCTGATCGACGCCATCGATGTTGCTGATGAACACAGGAACACCGATGCCGCTGTGATCATGCACCAGAGCCTGCATGTCCCCGTACATCTTGCCGCGCTTGACCTCATCGGTTTCACCCCGGGCCTGGATCAGCAACTGGTCGAACTGCGGATTCTTCCAGCCCGACTCGTTCCAGGGCGCCGTGGACTGGAAGAACTGCGAGAAGATCATGTCGGCGTTGGGCCGTGGGTTGATGTTGCCGAAGCTCAGCGGGTGCTTGGCCCAGTGGTTGGACCAGTAGCCATCGCTTGGCAGCCGATTGACGTTGAGCTTGAGCCCGGCCTCCTTGGCCGACTGTTGCAGCAGCACAGCGACGTCCACCGAGCCGGTGGCGGCCGGTGAGCACATCACCGGCATGCTGATATTTTCCATGCCCGCCTTCTTCAGCAGGAAGCGCGCCTTTTCTGGATCGTAGGCCCGTTGTGGCAGGTCGGCATTGTGAAAACGTGCGCCGGGGGCGATCGGGTGGTCGTTGCCGACCCTGGCAAAGCCACGGAATATCGCCGACTTGACCTGTTCGCGATCCAGCAGCAGTTTCATGGCCTCGGTGAATTCCGGGCTTTGGCCGGGCATCTGGTCCTGGCGAATGATCAGGTCGGTGTAGTTACCCGACGGCGAGTCCACGACGCGATGTTTGGCACTGTCCTTGATGCGTGTGGTCGAGCGCGGGTTGACCTCGTTGATGATCTGCACATCACCCGAGAGCAATGCGTTGACCCGTGACGGTTCGTCGGCGATGCCAATGAACTCGATCTCGTCCAGGTACGGCAAACCCGGCTTCCAGTAGTTGGTGTTGCGCGCACCAATCGAACGCACTCCCGGCTTGAATTCCTTGACCTTGAATGGGCCAGTACCGATGCCCTGGCTGAAGTCGCTGGTGCCTTCAGGAACGATCAGCATGTGGGAGATAGCCAGGATCGATGGCAGCTCGGCATTCGGCCCGCTCAGCGTTATCTGCACTTCATGGGTGCCGTTGGCCTTGACCTCGGCAAACTGCGACGCCAGCGGCAGGACCTTGGAGCCGGTAATCGGGTCCTTGTGGCGCAACAGGGAAAACACTACGTCGGCGGCGGTCAGGCCCTTGCCGTTGTGGAAGACCACCTCTTTGCGCAGGGTAATCACCCAAAGCGTCGCGTCGGTGGTGTCGATGCGCTCGGCCAGTTCCAGCTGCGGCACCATGTGGCTGTCGAAACGCGTCAGGCCGTTGTAGAACATGTAGTGGCGCACGTAGTCCGTGGACGACGAGCCTTTGGCCGGGTCCAGGGTGTCGGCGGTGGAACTGGTGATACCAGCGACCCGAATGCGCCCGCCGGGCTTGCCTTTGCCAGGACTTGCCTGTTCGTCGGCAAGCAGCTTGCCAGCGGCACCGAACAGGCTGCCGGCGCCTGCCGCAGCCACACCCGCGACCCCGAGCATTTGCAAGGCATGCCGGCGTGACATGCCACGATTGAGCCCTTCGAAAACACGCAGACTTTCTGTACCGGTGATCAACTGGTCTTTGATGCCGTTTTTATTGTCACTCATGTCAGTTCTACCTTTCGGAAAATGATAGGGCTCGATAGCGTGCGATTAACGCATCGCGGTTGAAACGCCAAACAACGCCATGTAACTCAGTGCAAGTAGTCCTGCAGCCGGTAATACGCACCCACCAGCGGCAGGAACCAAGGCTTGCCGAAGTGTCCGGGGATGGCCGGCCAGTCGAGTTCGCGCCAAGGGTTGGCCTCGACTTTGCCGGCCATGACCTCGGCCATGACTTGCCCCATGTGCACCGACATCTGGACACCGTGGCCGCTGTAGCCCATGGAGTGATAAACCCCTCCATGCTGGCCGGCCCGGGGCAGGCGATCGGACGTCATGTCCACCAGGCCGCCCCAGCAGTAGTCGATCTTGACGCTCGCCAACTGCGGGAACATCTGCACCATCGCCGCTTGCAACACCTTGCCGCTCTTGGCGTCGGAGACGCTGTCGGACATGGCAAACCGCGCACGTCCGCCAAACAGCAAACGGTTGTCCGGGGTCAGGCGAAAGTAGTTGCCGATCATGCGGCTGGTGACATAGGAGCGACGCGCCGGCAGCAAGCTGTCGATCAACGCCTGGGGCAATACCTCGGTGGCGATCACAAAACTGCCCACCGGCACGATTCGCCGCCGATACCAGCCCAGACCGCCCTGCTGACAGGTGCCGGTCGCCAGCAGGATCTGCGAAGCGTGCAACGTGCCCTTGCTGGTGTTGACTTGATAACCGCCCGCGCTGGCTTTCCAGTCCTGCACCGCCACGCCCTGGAAGATCAAAGCACCGTGCCGGGCAGCCGCCTCGGCCAGGCCGACACCGAAGCGTCCGACATGCATCTGCACGCCATTACGCTGCAGCAGGCCGCCGTGGAACTGCGCCGAATTGACTTCCTCCCGCGTCTCTTCGGCGGACAGCAACTCGACCTCGGCATCGACCTCCCTGCGAATCAATTCACAGGTGCGGGCCAAGCCTTCGTAGTGCATCGGCTTGGCGGCCAATTTGAGCTTGCCATTGCGCTTGAGGTCGCAGGCAATCTGTTCTTGTTCCACCAGCGTGACGACGCTCTGCACAGCGCTTTCATAGGCCTGGTAATAGGCCCGGGCCTTGTCGGCGCCGAGGCTGGCGGTGAGTGCCGCGTAATCCTGGGCAACCCCGGTGCTGCAATGCCCACCGTTGCGCCCCGACGCCTCACCGATCACCCTGCCCGCCTCCAGCACCGCCACGCTGGCCCCCTTCAAGGCCAAGGCCCGCGCTGCGGCCAGGCCGGTGAGACCGCCACCAACGATGGCGACATCGACCTGCCCGGGCAATCCGCCGAGCTGGGCACCGGTGAACGCCGGTGCGGTATCGAGCCAATAGGACTCACTGCCCATGTCTAACCCCTTTCACCTTGAAGAGCGCCTGGAGACTCAGAGCCCGACCAGACCGGCCAACCCGCCGATGTCCGGGATTTGGTGGTAGCCAAAGGCGGCGTTCGCCGGCTGCTCATGCCCACGGGCAACGAAAGCCTTGTGCTTGATCTTCATGTCGTGGGCCGACATCAGGTCATAACGGAAGCTGGACGACACATGCAAAACATCCTCCGGCCCGCAGCCGAGGTTATCGAGCATGAATTCAAAAGCCGCCAGGCGGGGCTTGTAGGCCTGGGCCTGCTGGGCGGTGAAGACTTTATGGAAAGGTGCGCCGAGCTTGTCGACGTTGGACATGATCTGCTCGTCCATCGCGTTGGAGAAAATCACCAGGGGGATCTTGTCAGCGATTTTCGACAGGCCCGCCGGCACATCGGCGTGAGGACCCCAGGTAGGAACGGCGTCGTAATAAAGCTGGCCTTCGTTCCGGTACTCGACGCCCCAACGCTTGCAAGTCCGCGCCAGGGCGGTCTTGAGAATCTCATCATAAGGCCGCCAGTCGCCCATCACCTGGTCCAGCCGATAAGCGGAAAAATCCTTGACGAATTGATCCATCTGCCCGGCATTGACACGGTCGGCGAATAGCTCGCGGGTCATGGTGCCCATTTGGAAATTGGTCAACGTGCCGTAGCAGTCGAAGGTGATGTACTTGGGTCGAAGAAAGCTCATGAGTGCGGTCCTGGATTGTTGTTGAAGACATGCCGAGGCAAACATTGACGCCGTTCGTAAAGCCTCGATGCATCGCTGCATCACGTTTTCATTACAACACCATGAGACCGTGGATAAATCGTTAAAAATACCGGCCGCTTGGTACAAACCACCGTTTTGCGGGGCTCGCTCAGCAGACTTTGCGGGATGCTCCAGCCGCGGGCGTTACGCCCGTGTTTCAGTGGGTTTGCGGGCAGTTATGGTGCGTGAAACAGGCCTGCGAGGGCTGGTGTGCGGCAGAATCTACGCCTGGCGTGGGCAGCACCGGCATCTTTGTTGAATGGGCTGACGCCATCGCGAGCAAGCTCGCTCCCACAGGGGATGCGAGTGGACTTCACTCTCTCTGCTCCCCCGTAATCCCTGTAGGAGCGAGCTTGCTCGCGATGGCGATAGCCCTGTAGCAGAGCCAGCCCTGGCTCACCGCTGTTCAGGCTTTCAATTCAGCCTCCAGAAAGCTCACCAAGGCCTGTACCCGCACACTGCGGAGTTTGCGCGAAGGCACCAGCAGGTTGATCGGGGCGCTGTCGAATTGCCAATCCTCGAGCACTCGGACCAGGCGGCCGTCGGCGATGGCTTTACTGACGTCCCACTGCGAACGCAGCACCAACCCAAGCCCTTGTTCGGCCCAGCGCCGGGCCACGCTGCCATCGTTGCTCAATAAGGCTGGCTTGATCCGCAGAGTCTTGCGCCCCAGCTCATTGCGCAGATGCCACAGCGTGAAATCTTCATCGTTTTCACGAATACAAATGCAGCGGTGCTCGGCGAGTTGGTCAGGAGATGCCGGTTTCCCGTACTGGTCCAGGTAGGCAGGGCTGGCGCACAACCATCGGTCGTTTTGCGTGAGGGGCCGGGCCACCCACTGGCTGTCGCTGAGGTGGCCGATGTGAATCACGGCGTCGCTGTCATGGCGATCGGGCCAGGGGGTTTCCCGTAGATCCAGATGCAGGCAGAGCTGCGGGTGCAACCGGGCAAAACGCGCCAGCAATGGCGCGATGTGTTGGCGCCCATAGCCGAACGGTGCCGCCAGCCTGAGCGTACCGACCAGTTGATCGTCCGGCTGCTTGAACGATTCGGGCAGCGCCTCCAGTTGTTCCAGCAGCACCGCGCTCTGGCGCGAGAAGCGCTCACCATCGGCGGTCAGGCTCAGGCGCCGGGCGTCGCGGTTGGCCAAGGTCAGACCCAGCAACGTCTCCAGTTTGCGCAAACGCATGGACAGCGCCGGTGGCGAGACATTGAGGGCCCGGGCGGCGGCGCTCAACGACTCGGAGCGGGCCAGCGTCACGACCATCCTCAGGTCTTCGAGGCTAAGCATTCAGTTCAACTTAATGATTGATGACGATGCATTGAACCACAGCTTCACGCTGACTGAGTAGAGTCGAGCCTGCCCTTCATCACCGAGCCCTGTTCATGCCAGCCTCCATTGCCTCCCTCGATACCCCGGTCGCGCTCATCGACGTACCACGCATGCAGCGCAATATCCAGCGCATGCAGCAACGCATGGACGCCCTGGGCGTACGCCTGCGTCCCCACATCAAGACCAGCAAATGCCTGCCGGTGGTCCAGGCGCAAATCGCCGCAGGCGCCAGCGGTGTCACGGTATCCACTTTGAAGGAAGCCGAGCATTGTTTCGCCGCTGGCATCCAGGATATTTTTTATGCCGTGGCCATGGCTCCCGGCAAACTGGCCCAG
Organism: Pseudomonas sp. G2-4; assembly: GCF_030064125.1. Taxonomy (NCBI): domain Bacteria; kingdom Pseudomonadati; phylum Pseudomonadota; class Gammaproteobacteria; order Pseudomonadales; family Pseudomonadaceae; genus Pseudomonas; species Pseudomonas sp. G2-4. The sequence goes on from NZ_CP125957.1 coordinate 3,906,976, forward strand.
GCCCTGACGCTGCGACGCAAAGGCTGCCGCTTGAGCCTCTTGACCGACAGCCTGGCGGCGGCCCAGGCCATCGTCGATTTCGGCAGGCAACACGACGAACGTTTCGATGTCTGGATCGAGATTGATTGCGACGGTCACCGATCCGGAGTCCGTGTCGAAGACGATTCACTCATCGAGATCGCAAGGCTACTCAACGACGGGGGTCTGCAGCTTTACGGCGTCATGACCCATGCCGGATCCAGTTACGAACTCGACACCCCCCAGGCGCTGCAAGCCCTGGCCGAACAGGAGCGCAGCGTCTGCGTCAGCGCTGCCCAACGCATCCGCGAGGCCGGGCTGGCCTGCCCACAGGTCAGCATCGGCTCGACGCCCACGGCGCTGTCGGCGACGAGTCTGGAAGGCGTCACCGAAGTGCGCGCCGGTGTCTATGTGTTCTTCGACCTGGTGATGCACAACGTCGGCGTCTGCGCGGCCGACGAGTTGGCCCTGAGCGTGCTGACCACCGTCATTGGTCATCAGCCAGGTAAAGGCTGGGTCATCACCGATGCCGGCTGGATGGCCATGAGTCGTGATCGAGGCACGCAGCGCCAGCAGCGAGACTTCGGCTATGGGCAGGTCTGTAGCGAAGACGGCGTCTGGATCGAAGGCGCACTGCTCACCAGTGCCAATCAGGAACACGGCATCATCACCCTCTCAAGCTCCGACAGTGTCGATATCGCCACGCGCTTTCCCATTGGTAGCCGCCTGCGCATCCTGCCTAACCATGCCTGCGCCACCGGTGCGCAGTTTCCTCATTACAGCGCCTGTGATGCAACGGGCGAAGTGCACACGTGGAGTCGTCTACATGGCTGGTGAGATCGAGTTGATTCACACAACCCAGGCGGCCGCTCCGGGCGGGCATTACGCCCAGGCCGTGTCGCACCAGGACGTCTTGTATGTGTCCGGGCAACTGCCGGTACGCGTCGATGGCAGCCACAGTGCCGACCAACCGTTCGAAGTGCAGGCCGGCATTGCCCTGGATAACCTGATGGCGATTCTCAGCGCGGCTGGCCGGGGTCCGACGGACCTGTTGAAGGTGACTGTGTACGTCGTCGGCATCGAACACTGGCCGGCTTTCGACCGGATCTACGCCCGTTATCTGGGCGAGCACCGCCCTGCCCGCGCCGTGGTACCCGTCCCGGCCTTGCACCATGGCTACCTGATCGAAATCGAAGCGCTGGCCCGGGGCTGACATCATTCATGAGGCCACGAGATGAACGTGTGGCGAGGGAGCTTGCTCGCGCTGGAGAGCGAAGCGCTCATCGCTTTTCTGGGGCCGCTGCGCGACCCAGCGGGAGCAAGCTCCCTCGCCACAGGTGTCCTGGGCCGTTGGTTAACCGTGGGCATCCTTGGCCCTGAAACGGGCGCCGCTACCTTTGCGAAGTTAGCCCTCCCGATACAGCAGATTATTCTTTGCCGGGCGCAACAACGGCACATGTCAGCAGGACGGCTTTGTTAGCTTATTGAGAACACTCCAGGGAGCCCGTCGGATGACCACCCACACCTCGAATCACTACAGCGTCGACCCGCAAATGTCCCGGCAGCTTTATATCAATGGCACCTGGTCGTCCCCGGCCCAACCGGCAACGCTGGCGGTGGTCAATCCGGCGACCGAGGAAGTGATCGCCGAGGTCGCCCAAGGTTCTGCCGCAGACGTCGACCGTGCGGTAGCGGCCGCGCGTGCCGCATTTCCCGGCTGGTCCGCGACACCTGTAGACGCCCGCGTATCGATCCTTGGCAAGATCCACGAACTGATCCTTGAGCGCCAGGAAGCGCTGGCCCAGGTGCTCTCGCTGGAAATGGGCGCGGCCATCGGTTTCGCCCGGGCCATGCAAGTGCCGCTGGCGGCCGAACACGTGCGGGTCGCCCGTGATGTACTGGCCACCTACCGTTTTCAGAACGTCGAAAATGGCACCGCCATTCAACGCGAACCCATCGGCGTCTGCGGCCTCATCACGCCGTGGAACTGGCCGCTGTATCAAATCACCGCCAAAGTCGCCCCGGCGATTGCCGCTGGCTGCACGGTGGTGTTGAAACCGAGCGAACTGTCACCACTGAGCGCGCTGCTGTTCGCCCAATTGGTGCATGACGCGGGCCTTCCACCGGGTGTCTTCAACCTGGTGAACGGCAGCGGTGCCGAGGTCGGCGCGGCCATGGCCGAGCATCCCGACATCGACATGATCTCCATCACCGGCTCGAACCGCGCCGGCGCACTGGTGGCCCAGGCCGCCGCCCCCACGGTGAAACGCGTCACCCAGGAACTGGGCGGCAAGTCACCGAACGTGTTGCTGCCGGACGCGGACTTCGCCAAAGCCGTACCACCGGGGGTGATGTCGGCCTTGCGCAATGTCGGCCAATCGTGCAGCGCACCGACCCGAATGATCGTGCCAAGAAACCGCTTGGCGGAAGTCGAAGCGTTGGCTGCCGCAACCGCCAATGCGATCATCGTCGGCGACCCGCAATCGGAAGCAACGGTCCTCGGCCCCATCGCCAACGAGCCCCAGTTCAATCGCGTCCAGACGCTGATCGAAGTGGGCTTGAGGGAAGGCGCCAAACTGGTGTGCGGCGGCCCGGGACGAGTACCGGGTTTCGACAAAGGCTTCTACACCCGCCCGACGGTTTTCTCACAGGTGGACAGCGCCATGCGCATCGCCCAGGAAGAAATCTTCGGGCCTGTGCTGTGCATCATTCCCTATGACACGGTGGATGAAGCGGTCGCCATCGCCAACGATACGGTCTATGGGCTGGGTGCGCATGTCCAGGGGCAGGACCTTGAGCAGGCGCGCAGCGTTGCCCTGCGTATCCGCTCCGGACAAGTGCTATTGAACTACCCGGCGTGGAACCCCATGGCACCGTTCGGCGGCTACAAGCGCTCCGGGAACGGGCGTGAATACGGTATCCACGGTTTCGAGGAATACCTGGAGATCAAGGCGATTGTCGGGTTTGGCTGATCGCCTGGTCCTCGGATCGATCCTTGCCTTCGCGGTCCCCTACGTAATGGTGCGCGAGCGCAAATGACGGTAGCCAGGCTTCGCGGCGCAGGGTCCAGCTTTCGTAGGTGGGCACCAGTTGATCGGGAGCATCGAGCGCGCCCAGGTGCACTTCGATTTCATCGTCGCTGCGGGCAAACACCGACGAGCCGCAGCGCGGGCAGAAATGGCGCCCGGCATAATCCCGTGTCTCGCCTTGGATCGTCACCGCATCCTGGGGAAACACGGCAGCGGCGTAGAAAAGCGCGCCATGGTGCTTGCGGCAATCCAGGCAGTGACAAAGGCCAACCCGATAGGGCCGCCCCGAAGCTTCGATGCGGACGTCGCCACAGAGGCAACCGCCGGTGAATCGGTCCATGGTGTGTCTCCTGCAATTTGATCCGGTTCACAACTTCTGGCTATCAATGACAGGCGCATGTTCCGCCATCAGCTCCACCACCCATGCAATGAACACCCGCAACTTGGCGCTGATGTGCCGGTTCGGCGGATAGGCCAGGTAGAGCGGCATCGGATCGAGGCGCCAATCTTCGAACAGACGCACCAACTCGCCTCGCGCTTCGTGATGCCGGGACATGTATTCGGGCAGCCAGAGCACGCCCAGCCCCGCCAAACCGGCCGCGAGGTAGGCGTTGCCATCGTCGATGGCCAGCGCGTAGCGTCCTTTGATGTGCAGGTGCTCGTTGTGATTGTGCAGGGCGTAGGGTACGGCTTTGCCGGTGCGAGCCCACAAGAAGCCGACGATGCGCTGCGGCGAATCTTCCAGTTCGCGCGGATGCGCAGGCGTGCCGACCCGTGCCAGGTAGCTCGGCGCGGCAAAGACGCCCAGGGCCAGGTCGCCGACGTGTCGGGCAATCAAGGATTGATCCGTCAGCTCACCGCCGCGCACCACGCAATCGACGTTTTCATCGATGATGTCGACGATGCGATCGCTCACGCCCATGTCGATCTGGATGTCCGGGTATCGCGCATAGAACCCTGGCAATGCCGGCACCAGGATCATCGCGGCCAGCGGGCTCGGCACGTCCACCCGCAGTCGCCCCCGGGGCAGTGCCAACGCGCCGGACAGGCTGGTTTCGGCATCGTCCATGTCGGCGAGCAGGCGGATCACCCGCTCGTAATAAACGGCGCCGTCGGCGGTGATATTGACTTTGCGCGTGGTGCGGTTGAGCAGCTTGACCCGCAGGCGTGCCTCCAACTGCTGGACCAGTTGGGTCACGGTGGTCTTGCTCATGTGCAGTGTTTCGGCTGCCTTGGTGAAACTGCCCGTCTCCACCACGCGAACGAATGCCTGCATCGCATCGAAACGGTCCATGTGTGCCTCGGTTAAATCGATCAGATTGTTTGGCTTTCACAAACAGTGATCGCCAAGGTTGCTCGTTTATCGTCCGGGCACAAGCCCCTAGAGTGGGTTCATCGTTGGTTTTGAATCAATCTTGACCCCTTGATGGAGGCACTTATGACACAGCGTGACGTTGTTTTTCCAGCCGGACGCCAGGCGCTTTATGAGCGCAATCGTTATTCACCGGCTATCCGTTCCAATGGCTTTTTATTCGTGTCGGGACAGGTGGGCAGCACTGAAGACGGTTCGCCGGAACCCGAACTGGAGACCCAGGTTCGGCAAGCGTTCAACAATCTGAAGGCGATACTCGCCGCAGCCGAGTGCACCTTTGACGATGTGGTGGACGTCACGGTCTTCATGGTTGATCCCGAATCGACCTTCGAGCGAGTCTGGAGCGTCGTTCCCGAGTTCTGGGGTAACGCACCGCATCCGACGCTGACGGCGGTGGGCGTGACGTGGCTGTATGGGTTTCAGTTCGAGATCAAGGTGATTGCCAGGTTGCCTGAAACCGTCGGCTGATCGACGGGTTCGCGAGGGGGTTGAAGGTTCTGGCATCATCGCGAGCAAGCGCGCTCCCACAGGGCATCTGGTGCCGAGCACGATATTTCTGTTCACTGAAGGTCCAGTGTGGGAGCGAGCTTGCTCGCGAAGGCGGCGGCACATTCAATATCAATGCATGCTGCCCCACCGCTTTCGCGAGCAGGCTCGCTCCCACAGGAATCGTCGGTGAAGCACCGGCTAACCTTTCACCGCTGCCTCGATCGCCGCGATGTCGATCCTGGTCATCTGCATCATGGCCTCGAAGGCGCGCTTGGCGGCGGCTTTATCAGAGCCGGTGATTGCATCCACCAGGACGCGCGGGGAGATCTGCCAGGACAGCCCCCACCTGTCCTTGCACCAGCCGCAGGCACTGGCCTGGCCGCCGTTGTCGATAATCGCATTCCACAGCCGGTCTGTTTCGGCCTGGTCGTCGGTGGCGACCTGGAATGAGAAAGCTTCACTGTGCTTGAACGCCGATCCTCCGTTCAATCCGAGACAAGGGATACCCATTACCGTGAAATCGACTGTCAGCACATCGCCCTGCTTGCCCGCCGGATAGTCGCCAGGGGCGTGATGAACGGCCAGTACCGCGCTGTTGGGGAACGTCGCCGCATAGAACTGTGCGGCTTCCAACGCAGTGCCGTCGTACCAGAGACAAATCGTGTTTTTATTATTCATCCGGGTTCTCCGAGAAGGGGGACTGGACGGTGAAGTCTAGCAGTCTCCCTATCGGATGAAGGCCGATCCCGGCATCCTCCGCAGGCCGGCAGACACTGCGCAACGATCATTACCCGGTGCTTTACGGGCTGCAGCATGGAGCCTGCAAGCCTCGTCGCCCCCCGACTAGACACTCTCCGGTTCGCCGTGATTCACCATCCAGCGAATCATGCTCGCCAGCGGCACCCGATAATGCTCGACCGTGCATTCGCCCTCGTGCTCCTGGCTGTACAACTCAAGGTAACGACTGAGCAGGATATGACGGCCATCCTCCGCCAACCGCAGCTCAAGCTCCCGACAATGCAGCGCACCCCGGCCAAGCGCTTTCACCCGCCGATGCAACACCAGCACCTCATTGTTCATCTGCGGAGCCTCCCTCCTGGCAATGGGCAGTGTCCTGCTCCACCGACCCCAGTTTCCCTTGCGCGACGAAATCGGCGCGCCGTTGTGCCACCGCGTCTCGCAGCGCCACGTAGTAATCCGGCCGGGTCTGCAGCTCATCCGTCAGCGGCAACGCCTGCGCACGACCATCGACGATGCCGCCGACGGTGTCGACCGTACCCAACGTGTCGACGGTGCTGCTGTTATCGCCGAACGGATCGACCGCAGAACTCAATACCTTGCCCGTGGCGTCCCGCAGGTTGGCAGTGCCCAGCAACGGCAGCTCCACGATCGGCCCTGGGGCGATGTTCCAGACGCCGAATGTCTGGCCGAAATCAGCCTTGTGCCGCTCGATGCCGAGCTTGCCCGACACATCGATCAAGCCGACGATGCCTGCGGTGGTGTTGATGACGAAACGGCCGAGGGTGTTGACCGAGCGCTGGGCGTTGCCTTGCAGCAAGTCGTTGATGAACACCTTGGGTTCGCCGAAGTTCGCCACGAAGTTGTGAACGCCGGTCTGGAACACCTCAGGCAGTTTGCGATAGCCACGGGCGACGGGGGCCAACGCGTAATCGTCTACAGTCCGGTTGAAGGCGAAAAGGCCGCGATTGATGGGTTCTGCAGGATCGTGAACGGCGTAGGGAACACTTTCACAACTGCCCGGCTTGGCAGCGGGTGTGCTGGTGCAGCCACTGGCGAGTGCCGTCAATACAACCACAACGGTGGATCGAACAAACAACGGAGCGGGTTTGGTGATCGGCATACAGGGTTATCTCGGCGAGGAATGGGGTGCTGCCTATGCCGGTTAAAAGCCGAACCCTGTGGCGAGGGAGCTTGCTCCCGCTTGAGTGCGAAGTGCTCACCGCTTTTTTTGGGGCCGCTTCGCGACCCAGCGGGAGCAAGCTCCCTCGCCACAGGTCCGGTGTTGGCTGGCTATTAACTGACTGACATCGAGGCCATCCTGCCGCTGTTTTTTTGCCTGGAGATTTCCAGAACATTGCCCGCCGGCAACTTTATTGCCGGATTGAAATATATGACGCAGGCCATGGATTGACCCTAGTATCGCCTCCTGTATTCATCACCCAGCGTACCCACCGTGAGCCATTTATTACTGGTGGACGATGACCTCGAAGTCCTCGCCCTCTTGCGCAAATTCCTCGAACAACATGGCTACAGCGTGGAAGTGGCCGCCGACGGCACTGCCCTGTGGCAAGCGGTCGAGCGACGGTTGCCGGACCTCATCATCCTCGACGTCATGTTGCCGGGAGACAACGGGCTGGTGCTCTGCCAACGGCTGCGTGCCGAGCACACGGTCGGCATCATCATGCTCACGGCCATGGGCGAGTTGAGTGACCGCGTCGTCGGCCTGGAGCTAGGGGCGGACGACTACCTGACCAAGCCTTTTGACGCACGAGAACTGTTGGCCCGGGTGCGCGCCGTCCTCAGGCGCACCGGCGAAGCCCGGGGCTCGTTGAACGACGCCTCCCGACCGATCCTGGAGTTCGAAAACTGGCAACTGGACGTCACCCGTCGCGAATTACGCTCGCCGGAAAAAGTCATGATCCCGCTGTCCACGGGCGAGTTCGAACTATTGCTGGTATTCGCCGAGCACCCGCGACGGGTACTGAGCCGCCAGCAGTTGCTGGACCTGGCGCGTGGCGAAACCTTCGATGCGTTCGACCGCAGCATTGATGTCCAGGTCAGCCGTTTGCGCCGCAAGCTGGAGACCGATATCACCGGCGCCGCCATGATCCGTACCGTGCGCAACAGCGGCTATCTCTTCAGCCCCCACGTGGTGAAGCGATGAAGCCGTTGCGCTCGGCCACTCATCGACCACGGGATACCGTGGCACGCTGGATCGCCCTGACCACCATGGTCGCCATGCTGACGTTGCTGGCCTTGAACGAGCTGTTCAGCCTGCTGGCCGGTGCCTGGGCGCACCCTCCCCTGATGGAAACCGGCCTGATGGACAAGGCCGCCTCCATCACCCGCATCATTGACTCAGTCGCACCGGAACAAAGGCCCGAAATTGCCAGGGCCGCCAGCGACCCAACGTTCAACGCGCAATGGTTGCGGCGCCATGAAGATGCCCGGTTGCCGGTGATTGTCGATCCGCAGTTCAGTGAAGGCTCGAGGTTCCTGCGTCAACAGTTGGGCCGGCACGACGCCCGGATAGAGGCCTACGAGCCGGGCGACTGGCCGGCCGATCAATCCGATGCACGCTACGCGGTGATCATCGAATTGAGCGACCATTCGTGGGTGATATTCTCGGTGCCCTCCCGCAGTTGGGGGCTGGGGGAATGGGCCCGCAATCTGATCATTATCGCGTTGATCCTGCTGTCGACGCTGATCGTGGCCCTGATCGCCGCGCGGCACTTGGCGGCGCCACTGGAACGTTTTGCCGAAGGCGCCAGGCGCTTCGGGGTGGATCACAGGGCGCCCCCCATCCCGGTCGTCGGCCCCTACGAAATCCGCCAGGCAATCAGCGCCTTCAACGCCATGCAGGCCCAGCTCAAGCATTTTCTGCAAGACCGCACACAAATGCTCGCCGCCATCTCCCATGATCTGCGCGCGCCATTGACCCGCATGCGCCTGCGCGGGGAGTTCATCGAGGATGCCGAGCAGCAATCCAAACTGTTCAGGGATGTGGATGAAATGCAGGCGATGATAAATTCGGCCCTGGAGTTCTTCCGCGACGATGCGCGGCTGGAACATGCCACCGCGTTCGACTTGGCTGAACTGCTGCACACCATCGTCGATGACCTGAAGGATGCCGGCACCGAGGTGTCATTCGAGGGTGCCCACCGCTTCGTTTATGTCGGCCGACCCATTGGGATCAAACGGGCGTTGATCAACCTGATCGACAACGCGATCAAATATGGCGGCGAACCGGCTGTGCAACTCAGGGCCGCTGCCGATCGAGTTGAAATCCGCATCCTGGACCGAGGCCCGGGCATCGCCTCCGAATACCATGAGCAGGTATTCGCACCGTTCTTTCGCCTCGAAGGTTCACGCAACAAAAACACTGGCGGTGTCGGGCTGGGTCTGTCGACGGCGCGGGCGACGGTGCTGGAGCATGGCGGGACGCTGAGTCTCAGGAATCGGCGTGATGGCGGGCTGGAGGTCAAGGTCTCGCTGCCATTGCATTGACCCACGCGGGGGCCCTTGACGAACAATGTTCTAAACAACCGGCGCCTTCCTCGGTAGGATGTCCGGCCTTTTGGCCTGGACCCAGCCCCTGGAATTGCTCCGATGATCCTGATCGTTTACGCCCACCCCTACCCCGACCAATCGCGGGTCAACCAGCAGATGCTCAAGCGGGCATCCAGCCATCCGGACGTGGTGGTACGGTCCCTCTATGATCTCTACCCGGACTTTGACATCGACGTCGAGGCCGAACAACGCGCCGTCGAACAGGCACGGTTGGTCGTCCTCCAGCACCCGATGTACTGGTACAGCATGCCGCCGCTGCTGAAATTGTGGATCGATAAAGTGTTCACCCACGGCTGGGCATACGGCCGGGGTACCACGGCCCTCAAGGACAAGAGCCTGCTGTGGGCCGTCACCACGGGTGGCGAGCCCGATCATTTCCAGATCGGCGCCCATCCGGGCTTTTTCGTGTTGGCCCAGCCGCTCCAGGCGACGGCTATCTATTGCCACATGCGCTGGCTGGAGCCGGTCGTGGTGCACGGCGCGTATGCCGCTGATTCCGCAGCCCAACACGCACAAATCGAACACTACGGCGCCCGACTGGCCTCCTGGAAGGAAGATTGATATGGAGACGCACAGCCTGATTGAAATGCTTATCTACCTGGGCGCGGCGACGTTGATCGTGCCGATTGCCGTCCGGTTGGGGCTGGGCCCGGTATTGGGTTATCTCCTGGCCGGGTGCGTCATCGGTCCGTGGGGGTTGAAGCTCATTACTGATGTGAAGGCCATCTTGGAATTCGCCGAAATTGGCGTCGTGCTGATGCTGTTCATCATCGGCCTTGAGCTCGACCCCAAGCGGCTGTGGGCGTTGCGCAGGATGGTGTTCGGTGGAGGGGCCTTGCAGATGCTGGCCTGTGGCGCAGCGATCGCGGCTTTCTGCGCGGCGCTGGGCCTGAACTGGACGGCCGCGTTGCTGGTGGGACTGACCCTGAGCCTGTCTTCCACGGCAATCGCCATGCAGGCGATGAATGAACGCAACCTGACGTCAACCGCCGTCGGGCGCAGCAGTTTTGCCGTCTTGCTGTTCCAGGACATCGCGGCCATTCCCCTGGTCGCCATGATTCCCTTGTTGTCAGCCCACGGTGAAACACCGTCAGGCACCGCCCTGGCGCTGTCGATTGTCAAAATCGTTGCCGCGATCAGCGTCGTCGTGCTGTTGGGGCGCTACCTAACGAGGCCACTGCTGCGCTTCGCCGCACGCTCAGGCTTGCGTGAGATTTTCAGCGCCGTAGCGCTGTTCCTGGTGTTCGGTTTCGGTTTTCTCCTGGAAGAAGCCGGCCTGTCGATGGCCATGGGCGCCTTCCTCGCCGGGGTGTTGCTGGCCAGTTCTGAATACCGGCACGCCTTGGAGAGCGACATTGAACCGTTCAAAGGCCTGCTGCTGGGTCTGTTCTTCATCGGCGTCGGCATGTCGATTGATTTCGGTACCCTGATCAATGCGCCGTTGAAGGTCATGACCCTGACCCTGGGTTTCATCCTCATCAAGCTGCTGGTGATCAAGTCCGCGGGTCGTTTCCTCAACGTCCCCGCCGGCCAGCGCTCATGGCAGGCCGTGTTGCTGGGCCAGGGCAGCGAATTTGCCTTCGTGGTGTTCGGCGCGGCGACGGTCGCCGGCATACTGACCGATCAATGGGGCAAAAGCCTGACGCTGGCGGTGGCGCTGTCCATGTGCCTGACGCCCCTGCTCATCCTGCTGCTGGATCGAGTAGAGACCGCGACCAAGAAAGACCGTCGGGAATCCGACCTCATCGACCAACAAAACCCACGAATCATCATTGCCGGGTTCGGCCGTTTCGGGCAGATCGCCGGCCGCCTGCTGATGTCCTGCGGCGTCGAGGTGGTGGTGCTGGATCACGACCCCGACAACATCGAGACGCTGCGCAAATTCGGCGTGAAAGTGTTCTACGGCGACGCCACGCGCCTCGATTTGCTGCACGCTGCGGGCGCGGGCCAGGCCGTTGTGCTGATCAACGCGATTGACGATCAGCAGGACAACCTGACGCTGACCCGGCTGGTCCAAGAGCACTTCCCCGCGTTGAAGCTGATCGTGCGGGCGCGGGACATGGGGCACTTGATCACCCTGCGGCAGATGGGCGTGGAAACCGCCGAGCGGGAAACCTTCGAGAGCGCGTTGTCGTTGGGCCGCCGTGCCCTGATGCAGATGGGCGTCGGCGCTTACGAGGCGCGCGAGCGCGCGGATCAGTTCCGTCGCCTGAACCTGCAGATGCTGGAGGAAATCGTCGCCCAGCCGGAAGACGACCTCAAGTTCCGCCACGACGCCTACCGGCGCGCCAACGCGCTGCTTACGGAAATGTTCAACGAAGACCGGGCGCGCCCTGCCGACAGCTGGCCCGAACACCATCGCAACGAGACGGATGAACAGCACAGCTAAGGGACGCGGCCTTCAGGCTGTCTAGGCCAAGCCTTCCAACTCGGCCAGCATCGACGCCGGAATCTGCAGTTCGCTCGCCGTGAGGTTCTCCCGCAAGTGCGCCACCGACGACGTACCGGGAATCAGCAGGATATTCGGCGCGCGTTGCAGCAGCCAGGCCAGTGCTACGCACAGCGGCGACGCCTCCAGGCGCGCCGCTACGGCCGAAAGGGTTTCCGATTGCAGCGGTGTAAATCCACCCAGCGGGAAAAACGGTACGTAGGCGATACCCTGCTCGCCCAGGTCGGCAATGAGTTGCTCGTCACCTCGGTGGGTGAGGTTGTAGTGGTTCTGCACGCAGACCACTTTGGCGATGCCTTGGGCCTGCTTGACCTGCGCCGCCGTGACGTTGCTCAGCCCCAACTGGCGGATGAGGCCTTGACGTTGCAGCTTCGCCAGTGTGGTGAACGCTTCTTCGATGGAACCCTCCGTGGGCGCTTGTATGTTGCCCCAGGCCCGTAGGTTGACCACGTCCAATACGTCCACGCCCAGATTACGCAGGTTGTCATGAACGGCCTGGGTCAACTCGGCCGGACTCAGTGCAGGGTTCCAGGACGCGTCGGAACCACGGACGGCACCGACTTTGGTCACGATCACCAGGTCCTGGGCGTACGGGTGCAGCGCTTCGCGACCGCCGCCTCACCGGCGTACCTCGACGCCAGGGGACGTCCCGAGCATCCACGGGATTTGCTCCAGCACGCCTGCCTGAGGGGCAAGTTTCCCAGCGGCGCCATGCCACTCTGGGAATTCGAGCGCGACGGCGAAACCGTGAGCGTCGACCCGAGCGGCCCGCTGATAGTGCGCATCGGCGGCGCGGTGGACCTGTCGGTGCAGGCCGCGGTGGATGGGCTGGGCATCGTCTACCTGTTCGAAGACTGGCTACGGCCGTACCTGGACAGCGGCGCCCTCGAGCCGGTGCTCGAACCCTGGTGGCAGCGCTTTACCGGGCCGCTCCTCTACTACCCCGGCCGCCGCTACCTGCCCTCGCCGCTGCGGGCTTTTGTGGATTTTATCCAGGCACAGCGGGATTCGCTGCCTACATAGCCTGGGAAAAATGTGGGAGCAAGCTTGCTCGCGATGACGGCCGTGAATCCAACACCCCTGCCCCTGGTCAGCCCACCCTCCCGCTCGTCTCCTCGTCGGCAGGATTTTCGAACCAAGCCCACCGCCACGGCTCGGAGATAACATGACACCGCCGAAAGCCTTGATCGCACGCTGATACCCTGGCTTGAACAGCGGGACCCAGAGATGCTTTGCGCTTCACTGCCGGGAGTTTCCGCCATGTTCGAATGTCTTGTTCAGCAGGTTTCCTCAAAGGACTCACTGGCATTTTTCTCCCGGCGAGACGCCCATGGCGCCAGCGCAGGGCTGTATATAACGGCAGACCTGAAACCACACGCTCAGCAATATGTGATCAAGCCCAGCATGCAGGTCAGCGCCATTCGCCGGCGCGGCGGGCATCTTGAGTGCATCAAGGTCCGCTGGGGCTGGTCGCCTGTCTGGTCCATGGGGACGATGGCGCCGCTGACTCACCTGCCCCTGCACCTGGTGATGCGCTCCAAGGTCTTTGATCGGATCAAACGTGAAGGACGGGTCCTGGTCGCGGTAGACGGTTGGTACGAATCGTCCGAGCAGACGATGGCGCCCCCGGCCCAACGCTTGCGCTATACGACGACCCGACAGCCGACTCCGATCTTCCTCGCCGCCCTGGCCCAGGCCAGCGAAACCCCCAACGGCTGCGATGGACTGACTCTGGTGACCTATGGCGAAATCGCCAGCAAACAGCAACGTCTCCTGGCGTTCACCGGTGAGGAGGCACTCCAGTGGTTGCAGCCAGACCTGGATTGGGAACGGGCGCAACATATCGCAGCGAATGCCGCGGTTGCCGAATCACCACTCGAACACGTGCCGGCCACCTCGCCGAAGGCCCAGGCCGGTGGCTGACCGGTTGGCCCGCAACAAGGGATCAAGGAACTCGAGAAAGCTCGGTGATGGGCGGTAAACTGGCGCACGGTCACCTTGATGCGGTGCCCCCTCACCTTTTTTCGAACCAGGGATTTCCATGGCAAACCAAGACATCACGTTTACACCTGACCCGGATCCGGACTCCATTTCCTCCGACGTCGCCGGCTTCGGCGGCCTGCTGGTATCGACCCAGATCCCGACCCGCGCCGACGGCAGCCTGGAGCTGGGGGATATCACCCTGCAAAGCGAGTGCACGTTGCAGGCGCTCAAGACCGCGCTGGAACGCGCCGGCAGTTCCATGGACCGGGTCTTGCACCTGACCATCTACCTCACCGACATGGCCGATCGCGCTGCTTTCAATGAGGTGTACCAGCGCTTCTTCGCCAAGCCATGGCCGGTTCGTGCAGCGGTGGGCGTCGCGGCGCTGGCGGTTGAGGGGATGCGCGTGGAAGTGACGGCGATGGCGGCGAAGGGCTGAACGCCCCCCTTTTTGTAGCCTTGTGAGCGGTTTTGTGGCGAGGGAGCTTGCTCCCGCTGGGTGGCGAAGCAGCCCCAAGATTGTGTGCCAAAGCAAAGAACTTGGGCCTGCTGCGCAGTCCAGCGGGAGCAAGCTCCCTCGCCACGAAGCATCCCGCACATGTCCCAAATGCGCGATTGCCACGCAAATCGTCATTTACGCACCTAGCCCGGCCCACACGGCGAGGCTAAAGTGCGCCGTGTTTCCCCTCTCACGGCGTACTTATGAATCTCTGGTTCCGACTGTTGTTGATGTTGTTCCGTCGTCCCTGGCGCAAGCCAACGGATCCCCTGGGCACCACCGTGGTGCGCATGCGGGTGTGGCCACTGGACCTGGACCTCAACCGCCATGTCACCAACGGGCGGTATTTCACCCTGGCCGACGTGGGCCGCATGGATTACGTGCTGCGCAGCGGTGCTTATAAAGTGGCGCTACGCAATCGGGCGGTGCCGATCGTGGGGGATGTCTGGGGCAAGTTCCGGCGGGAGTTGAAGCTGTTCGAGGCCTTCGAAGTGCACACCCGAATGCTCGGTTGGGACGACAAATGGACCTTCATGGAACACCGCTTCATGAGCCAGGGGCGCGTGGCCGGGGTCGTGATCATGCGGGGCCTGTTCCGCTCGGCCAAGGGCACCCTTGCACCGGGGGAATTCATCCGCGAGCTGGGCCTGGCCGAACAGTCGCCGGCCATGCCCGATTGGCTTACCGACTGGTCACAAAGCTGCGATGGCTTGAGCCTTGAGCTTCGCCAGGAGGAAGGTGGGCACCCACGCTAGCCAGCACACCACTTACCCTGTGGCGAGGGAGCTTGCTCCCGCTGGACTGCGAAGCAGGCCCAAGTTCTTTGTTTGAGCACAAATTCTTGGGGCGGCTTCGCCACCCAGCGGGAGCAAGCTTCCTCGCCACAGGGCATTGCTGATCCCCCATTGCTGCGCCAATCCCCGCCTATACTTCTCTGCCAATCCCCCCGGGGGCCTGCACTTCCAACAATAAAAAGCAGAGGTGGAACATGGTCTGGCAACAAGTCTACGATCCCTTCGGTAACGCGGTGCTGTCGACGCTCCTGGCGGCGGTTCCGGTGGTGGTGATGCTGGCGTCCCTGGCGTTCTTTCATATCAAGGCGCACCTGGCGGCGTTGCTGGCCCTGGCCTCGGCCTTGCTGATCGCGATTTTCGCCTTCGGCATGCCCGCCAATATGGCCGGTTCGGCGGCGCTGTATGGCGCGGCCAACGGCTTGCTGCCCATCGGCTGGATCGTGCTCAACATCATTTTCCTGCACCGATTGACCACCGAGAACGGCTCGTTCAAGGTCTTGCAGGATTCCCTGGCGCGCATCACCGACGACCGGCGTCTGCAGTTGCTGCTGATCGCCTTTTGCTTTGGCGCGTTCTTCGAAGGCGCGGCCGGCTTCGGTACGCCGGTGGCGGTGACCGGTGCGATCCTGATCGGGCTGGGCTTTTCGCCCCTGGCCGCCTCGGGCCTGGCATTGATCGCCAACACCGCGCCAGTGGCGTTCGGTGCCCTGGGCACGCCGATCATCACCCTCGCCAAGGTCACCGGGTTGGATGAGATGGAGCTGTCGATGATGGTCGGTCGGCAGTTGCCGTTTTTCTCGGTGATCGTGCCGTTCTGGTTGATCTGGGCCTTTGCCGGGTGGCGCAAGATGTTGGAGATCTGGCCGGCAATCCTGGTGGCTGGCGTCAGCTTCGCCATCCCGCAATTCCTGGTGTCCAACTACCACGGGCCGATGCTGGTGGATGTCATCGCCGCGCTGATTTCCATGGCCTGCCTCACGGGCTTCCTCAAGGTCTGGAAACCGGCCACGGTGCACACCTCCGCTGCGCTGTCGGGGCGGGTCGACAATTCGAAAATCGATGCCAGCGAGGATAAAACACCCGTCGCCAGCGCAGCATTTGCCAGTGACACCCGCCCCGCCGTGCTAAGGGCCTGGATGCCGTGGATCATCCTCACGGTGTTCGTGTTCGCCTGGGGTACCCAGGGTTTCAAGAACCTGTTCGATACCCGCCCGGCCATCGATCCGCAGACCCAATCGGCGCGACTCGATCCCCAGGGTAAGCCCATGCGCGAGGCGAACCCGATCTTCTCTCCCTTGGTGACCTTCGGAACCATCCATCAGCAGATCGAAAAAGTCCCGCCCGTGGTGCCCCAGCCGAAAACCGAGGAAGCGATCTACAAATTCAACTGGTTCACCTCCACCGGCAGCGGCATCTTCCTGGCGGCGATTCTCGGTGGTTTGCTGATGGGCTATTCCATTCCGCAACTGGTGCACCATTACCTGCGAACGCTCTGGGTGGTGCGCTATTCGCTGATCACCATCGTGGCGATGCTGGCCCTGGGGTTTCTCACGCGTTATTCGGGGCTGGACGCCACCATGGGCCTGGCCTTCGCCGCCACAGGTATTTTCTATCCGATGTTCGGCACCCTGCTGGGTTGGCTCGGCGTGGCGCTGACCGGCTCGGACACCGCGTCCAACGTGCTATTCGGTGGCTTGCAACGAGTGACGGCGGAGCAGCTGGGGATCAGCCCGGTGCTGATGGCTGCGGCGAACAGTTCGGGTGGGGTCATGGGCAAGATGGTCGATGCCCAGTCGATCGTGGTCGCCTCCACCGCGACCCGCTGGTACGGCCATGAAGGGGAGATTTTGCGCTACGTGTTCTTCCACTCGGTGGTGCTGGCGATCCTGGTGGGCGGGCTGGTGACGTTGCAGGCGTATGTGGCGCCGTTCAGTCATATGGTGGTGGGAGGACGTTGATCGAGTGCGCATGAATGGCTTTTGTGGCGAGGGAGCTTGCTCCCGCTCGATTGCGCAGCAATCGCAAGATCAGGACTGCTTCGCAGTCCAACGGGAGCAAGCTCCCTCGCCACAGGCAAAAGCCTTACAACAGGTCAGCTCACTGACCTTTAAAGCACGGTTTACTGAACGTTCTTCAGTTTGACCACATCACCGGACACCGAGGTGGTGTAGCCGGTCAGGACCCAGGCCCAGAACCAGTTTTCCTGGACTTGGGTATTGATCATGGCGTCGCCGCCCTTGGCCTTGATCGCCGCGGTCTGCGCACGGACGAAACGGTTGTTCTGGCGGATCGGGATCACGCCAAACAGCAGCAGGCCGGTGGCCTTCGCTTCACTGTGACCGACGACGGTGTATTGGCTGCTGTCGTATTGCTGGGTCTTCATCGGGGTGCCGGTGCAACCCGCCAGGGCCAGGCCGAACAGTGCGCAGGCGACAACTTTACTGATGTGATTCATTGAGTACTCCATGAGAAAACGCCCGGGATCCATCTCTCGGGCGGCGCGTACTCTAACCGATCAGAATCAAATTGACATTACCCGGCGGCTCCCTGGGAGGCGCCACGCAGAGCCATTCGTCAGATGCCTCTGCAGCGAAACGGGACCTCGTCGATAACATGAACACTGTGCCACAGAAGGTAATCTTGCCCATTCCGGCTGATGCGTAATGGCCGGTTCTGTTGGAGCATTTGATCATGATCGACCTGACTATCTGGAACATTACCCTCCCCGTACAGACCCCGGCGCAGGTCGTGGCGACGAAGGCCATGCCGACCCTGCGAAACAAGTATTTCGACCGCACCGGTCAACGCATCATTTTCTGGGCGCCGGTGAACGGCTCCCATACCGGCAAAAGCGATTACCCGCGCTCCGAACTGCGGGAAACCACCAAGGACGGCAAGCTGCGCAACTGGCGCTACAACAGCGGCGTCAACACCCTCAAGGGCACTTTGGCGGTAAACCAGGTGCCTTCCGAAGGCCGTGTGGTGGTGGCGCAGATCCACGCCAAGGATGCCCCCACGCCCCTGTTGAAACTGGTGTACCGCTACGCCAAGGGTACCGGCAACATCGACGTGGAATACCGGGTCAAGCCCAAGGACAAGAAGAGCCCGGTGCTCTTCAGTGTGCCGAACATGGCGCTGAACAAAGCCTTCAACTACTCCCTGCAAATGGACAAACAGGGCAAGCTCACGGTGCTGATCAACAATGCCGGCAAGCAGGTGAAGCTGGATCCGTCCTGGTACGGCTACAACTTCTATTTCAAGGCCGGCGTCTACACCCTGGATAACGTTGGGTATTCCACCGAAGGCGGGAAAGTGACCTACACCAAGCTGGACGTCAGCCATAAATGACTGACGCCCAGCCCATCGGCTCTGCGTCAGGCCTTTGAAGGCGCGACGACCGCCTGGCGGCCGTTGAAGGTAAACAGGAAGCAGACCAGCACCACCAACGCGAAACCGGCCGGGAACAGCCAGATGCTTTTCCAGTCATGGCCGCCGGCCACGGCAAAGTGATCAGTCACCTGCCCCGCCACCCAGAACCCAATCAGCATGCCCACCCCATAAGTTGCCAAGGTGATCAGCCCCTGGGCCGAGCTGCGCAGGTGCTTCGGCGCCTTGGCATCGGTGTAGATCTGCCCCGAGACAAAAAAGAAGTCGTAGCAGATGCCGTGCAGGGCAATGCCAGTGAACAGCATGAATGCCAGGTCGCCGTTATTGCCGTAGGCGAACAACAAGTAGCGCAATGCCCACGCCAGCATGCCTACCAACAGTGCCAGCTTGATCCCGAAGCGCTGGATGAACAGCGGCAGCAGCAGCATGAACAGCACCTCGGAGACTTGCCCGATGGCCATCTTCGCCGTGGGGTTGGTCATGCCGGTCTCGGCCAGGAACGGGTTGGCATTCTGGTAGTAGAACGCCAAGGGAATGCAGATCAGGATCGAGGCGATGAAGAACACCAGGTAGCTGCGGTCCTTCAACAGCCCCAAGGCGTCCAGCCCCAGCAATTGCTTGATGCCGCCGTCGCTCGCCGGGTCTTTGAGCGGGGCGGTGTTTGGCAGTGTGAAGCTGTAGAGTCCCAGGACCAAAGACGCGATGGCCGCCATCAGGAAGGTATTGCGCAAACCACCGGCCGAGATCGCTTCGCGCGAATCCCAGGCAAACACAAAGCTGATCACCACGCCCGCAACGATCCAGCCGACGGTGCCCCACACCCGGATGCGGGAAAACTCCAGCGCCGGGTCGCGCATCTGCCGGAACGCCACGGAATTGACCAGGGCCAGGGTCGGCATGTAGACCACCATGTACGCCAGCACGTACGGGTAGAACACGCTGAAATCAGGCGCCGAATACAGCTGGTACAGCAACACCGCGCCCAGCAGGTGCAGGACCGCCAGGATGCGCTCGGCATTGAAATAGCGATCGGCGATCAGGCCGATCACGAATGGCGCGATGATCGCGCCCCACGACTGCGTGGAAAACGCCATGCCGACCTGCCCGCCGCTGGCACCCAGCGTGCTGGAGAGGAAGGTACCAAGGGTGACGAACCAGCCACCCCAGATGAAGAACTGCAGGAACATCATCACGCTCAAGCGTGCATTCATTGTGGTCATGACCGTCACCGTTTTTATTTGTTGTTGTTCTTGTGGGGCAGCTAAAGAACTAAGGCCTTGCACAGCTGTTGTGGCGAGGGAGCTTGCTCCCGCTGGACTGCGAAGCAGGCCCAAGTTCTTTGTTCCAGCACAAATTCTTG